>JAKAUO010000019.1 GCA_021827715.1 bacterium
TAGCCCTTTAGCAGCTCATCTAGCACTTCTTTCTTAAACGACATAATGTAAACCTTTCTGTTTACTTATAGTATGCCGTTTACACAAAATTATTTATAGGCCCGAAATACAAAAAACTCAGAAAGAACTTTGGCCTTTATTAAGAGATCTTATGCGTGCTAATTCAACTCTTGAGCCATCGAAGCTGGATTATCTCCGCCAAATATACTTTCACAGTCTTATCACAACTCATGCGCCTGTTGAAGAAATTAAGAATGCAGCATTATCAACTTTACAAAATTCTTCCAATAACGTATCTAGTCTTAACTATATTACTACTATACTTAAAGCTGCGTATCATGGATACCAAAACCTGCTCAGGACACAGGGCTTATCAGAAAATAATCGTCGCTATGTAGAAGAGTTTACAGCAGCATTTCCTAACGGTGAGATTGTAGAATAATTTCTGGATCGACCATCTATGGCACCAATGGCGCGCAGCGCATGCACAATCCTCTATCATCGACTACTGTTTCCCAATTCCAACACCGTGGACATTTAGTTCCCGGCGCTTGTAAGGCAGAGACAAAGATTCCTTTTAGGGTAGACTCTGTCAGGTTGTCAAATGAGTCTTTCAATTCCACCTGCGAGACAATAAAGAACTCACGCAAGAATCTGTCCTGATGCAAAAGTTCACGCAATTCAGGGAATTTATCATAGTATTCCGGCGCGATATATAAAGAAACAGCCGCTTCAAGTGAATGCTTAATTATGCCCTGTTCACGTTGCAGCTCAATAGCTTTAAGCACCACCGAACGTACCGATTTTAAGAATATCCACAGTGGTTCTTGCTTGGTGAACTGCTTAAATGGCTCAAGATCAGCAAAATCTTGCAAATGAATAGATTGCTGTTTATCTTTTTGGTAAAAATCTGAAATATGCTCGGCAGTAAATGACAAGATTGGTGCCATGCAACGGGTAAGCGTATCCAAAATATACCAGAGTGCCGTTTGGGCAGATCTACGTTGAAGCGAATCAGCGCCCTCAACATACAAACGGTCCTTAACAATATCTAAATAAAAGGAACTAAGTTCTTGTGCACAATAATCTGCCATTGCATGAAAATTGCCGGTAAAATTATAGGCATTATAATGCATCAATAACTGTTCTTGCAGAGCATACACTTTACCTAACGCGTACGTATCCAAAGGCATAAGCGTATCTAACGGTACTGTATCTTTCTGAATATCAAAATCATAGAGATTTTGCAGTAAAAAGCGACAAGTGTTTCTTATTTTTCGATATACTTCAGCAACGTTTGCAAGCACTACCGGCGATACCACTAAATCACCATCATTACCCACACTTGATACCCACAACCGCAAACCATCTGTCCCTAATTTTTGCACAATCTCATCAGGCGCAATAACATTGCCCAATGATTTTGACATCTTGCGCCCTTTTTCATCAACCGTATATCCATGAGAAATTATCTGACGCATACAAGCCTCTTTTTCCAGCACTAAACTGGTCAATAGTGAGCTTTGAAACCAACCACGGTGTTGATCAACGCCTTCGCAATAGGCATCTGCAGGAAACGCCAAAGCGGGATTTTTTTCAAGAACTGCGTAATGGCTCACGCCTGAATCAAACCATACATCTAAAATATCTTGTTCTTTTTTAAAGTTCTTTGTGTTACAACGGGTACAGTGGTCAACCAACGTACTCAGTTCATCAACTGATGCACTATCCCAATATTCAATTCCTTCTGTTTGCACGCGTTGTGCAACGGTCTTCATAAATGGTGCCGAAGTAACTACCGCGTCACATTCATTACAAATTAAAGCGGGTATCGGCACACCCCAGATGCGTTGACGCGAAATGCACCATTCCCACCTATTTTCTACCGTAGCTTTCAAAAAGTTTTGTGCACGTTCTGGCACAAACAAGATCTTATCAATTGCCTGTAATGCCCTGCTTTTCATATCCTGTTGCATTAAATCAACAAACCATTGCGGCGTTGCACGAAAAATAAGGCCATTATGACAGCGCCAACAATGGGGATAACTATGCGTAAGTGTCGATTTAAAAAAGAGTGTTCCGAGTTCTGCAAGTTTTTTTATGACCCAAATTTGGCCATCAGTAATAAGCATTGCTGCTAATTCTGCCGGTTGTATATCGGCAGTGTATCTGCCATCAGCAGCCACAGGAGAAAAGATTTCAAGATTATTTTTTACACCCACTTCATAGTCAATGGGCCCTGCACCCGGCGCAGTATGCACAAAAGCGGTTCCATCATGCAACCCGACACTGTCATCAAAAATAACAGGGACCGTGTAACCTTGAATAAAGGGATGCTCAACCAGCATGCCTTTTAATACTTCAGAATCAAATTCTTGGAGTATTTGAACACTATTTTTAGTAATTTCTGCTAATTTTTGGGAAACTTCTGCACCTACAATAAGTAAGGTACCACCCATATCGACCAGTTGATAACGAGCATTCGGATGCGCCATGACGCCTCGGTTTAAAGGCAACGTCCACGGAGTAGTGGTCCATACTAATAAACTTATCGCCCTGTCAGCGTGGTCCGGAAACAATCGTGCCGTATCAGTAGGTTTGAGTGCAAAGCGTACATAGAGCGAAGGATCCTTGCGATCCTTATATTCAATTTCAGCAGTGGCAAGAGTAGTTTTACAAGAAAAGCACCAGGCAACGGTTTTATTTTTACGTTCAATAAAACCCTCGGCCAAAAAGATGCTTAATGCAGTAATAATAGAGGCTTCATATTCAGGGCTCATGGTGATATACGGGTTATCCCAGTCCATCAGAACCCCCAGTTTTTTGAATTCTTCTTTCTGTATCGTGATCCACTTTTCAGCATAGACACGGCAGGCCTTTTTAATACCCACAGGTGAAAGTTCTTCATTTCCAGGCTCTTTGGTCACTTTTAATTCGATAGGAAGTCCGTGACAATCCCAGCCTGGTGTGACAGGAACATGCATTCCCTGCATACGGCGTGATTTCGTAATAATATCCTTTAAAATCTTATTGTAGGCATGCCCCAAATGAATATGACCATTTGCATAGGGGGGGCCATCATGAAGAATATACTTCTTTTTACCCTGGTTTTTCGTAAAAGTTTCTTGAGAAAGCCGTTCCTGCTCCCACCTTTCGAGCAATTGTGCATCTTCTAGGGCAGGATTCGGGCGTATAGGAAAATCTGTTTTAGGTAAATTAAGGGTATCTTTAAAATTCATAGAACTATCCACAAGACAAATTAAGAGTAATTTTTCATAATTATACCACTTTTTTCAAATTTTACGGTAAAATAGAGACAAAAACTATAAGGAGTCGCAATGAAATCGTCGATTATTCTCTCTTTAACCCTAGTGAGCCTCTCCCCAATATATGGAGTCCAACGCGAAATTTTTATTACCCTGCCTGAAGGAACCATCCCAAATGTGGAAAAAATCGTACATATCACCCCCCTTATTGCAGTAACCAGTGTTATTACCTGCCTTTCTGCCTACCAACTTTTCATAAAAACACCTGCCAAAAAGGCTCAAGAACGGCAGATTTTAGTCGATTGGGCGCTTCCTTCAGCGGGGCTTGCTGGTGGCCTTCTAGCGTTGATTTTGATCAGTAAAAACCTATAAAATTCACCATTTAATTACAATCTGAAAAATACTTGACTTATCTTCCTCCTGGTATATACTATATTTTATAGCATTAATAAAACCAGTTAAAAGACGGGAAAATAATGAAAAAAAATATATTATTTCTAGCAAGCATACTTATATGCTCATTAACCTCTGCACAGGCAGCAATTCCATCTATTAATATCCCTTTAAGCGCGCCAAACCATTATAAAATCGACTTAAAGCTAGATTCTAACCATATTTTAAAGGCATCTGAAAACGTACAAGATGGCTTAAAGAGTACCTCTTTATTAGCCACGCAAATGGGCTTTGTTGGTGTTGGCTTAGGGATAAGCTACTATTCATTGTCGCTTTTAAAAAATCTCGCTCTTAAGAACCAAAAAGACGCTCAAAAGACTTGTTTTTCAGATCGAACAATGGGTATTTTCGGTGGAGTAGGCTTACTTTCAGGCCTGGGCTTAATTTACTTTAGTAGTAAATTGGCACGTATATAAAAATTACTCTAAAAACGCACGGAGCATCCAGGCCATTTTTTCGTGACGTTCCATCATATCACATAAAAAGTTATTGGTGCCCGCGTCACCAAGTTCCATCGTAGCGTCAACTTCTTTACGAATCAAACGAATAATTATTTCATGGTCATGAAGTAAAATTTCTAACATGCCCTTTTCGTGGGGATTCTCACCAGGATTTTCAACAATTTCTGCTGTTTTTAAATACTCTTGCGCCGTTCCTGGGGCCATGTGGCCCAATGCACGAATACGTTCGGCAACTTCGTCAACCATTTCTAAAAGGTCTTCATACTGTTCTTCAAAAAAAAGATGGAGCGGTTTAAAATCTGACCCGCGTACGTTCCAATGGAATTTAAGGGTCTTGATATAAAGTAAAAATTGATTTCCTAAAATATGTGACAATTTTTGGCTTACTACTTTACGTGTTTCATCCGAAAGTCCAATAGCAATGTGCGTCATCTTCATGTCTCCTATGGTTATATTCCTCATGTACTGTATCAAAAAATGGGTGGTTCTGACAAGTATCTATAAAAGATTGCGTGCATTGCCTCATACAAGCTACTCTAAAAAATAGGGGAGGACTTGTAGATGAAGTATAAAGCAGTATTGCCACTGATACTTTTTGTATCACTCGGCGCACTTAACGGTACCACAAAAAAAACAAAGACATATGCCTTAATACGGTATCCTGTTGTTGATCTTTTTAGTTCAGCCGCTATCCCAACCACGGTTTCGGCAGCAACTCGTACACCTACACCGTGTCTTCGCATACATCAGGCCCTTTTTAATGAAGTTTTTGAAATAGAACAGACAGAAGGTCAAGCAACCGCGCTCATTATTCCCTGGGCACGCTATGGTTATGACGCGCAAGGTAAAGCCCAAGCACGTTATTGGGTTTCCAATAACGATATTATCGTTCTTTCAAAAATCTGCATACCTGATTTTCACAACGCATTGCCCTTTTTTAATAGTCATACGGTTACGCTCAAAAAACCCTTACTGATTAACAAAGTTACTTATTCAGTCGGTACACAATTTGTGCGTACTTTCAACGACACAGCTGATGATATTTCCATCAAGTATATAGATAGTGTTGCCAAGAATATTCAACACTGCACCATCCCACGCTCAGCGGTTCTTAAAACCCCTCCGCATCCCTCGCGTAAAGAGTTTGTGCGCGTGCTTACTGAATTTATTAAAGATATACAGAGCCAGAACCCCGGTGCTATCCCCTATGTTTGGGGTGGCAGTAGCTTTCTGCGGCCCTATAGTGCCAGTTATACAGAAGATTCACAAGGGTTTCATCGTGCTGAAAACGAAACCGTTCCTTTAGCAGGCTATGACTGCTCTAACCTTATTTTACGCTTTGCGCATATGATGAACATACCCTATTTTTTTAAAACTACGTCAATGCTTGAAAAGTATGGGAAAAAATTAACGCGGCATGATAAACTACAAGAAGGTGATCTCATTTGGCTTCAGGGACATGTTGCGGTTATTACTGATCTTGCCAATACACTTATCCTAGAAAGTAGTGGCTATGAAAATAGCGTAGGCAGAATTCGCATAGTAAAACTTTCTGAATTTCTTAAAAATATCAAAACGTGGGACGATCTTTTAAAGGCCTATCGCAACAATCAAATCGTTGTTCGGCTTGATTCCCAAGGTAATGATTATAAAGAGTCTCCTGTAAAGATATTTAAGTTGTATTGAAACAGTGGCGCGTACTGCAATAGTGTAGTAATTTTTCTGGTGTCATTTTATACTTATAGTATGAATAACAAGTTTTTGCCTTTATATAAAAAAATTATTGTCGATAGTGTTACGCAAGTGCTTCCTAAGTGCTCTATTTATCTTTTTGGTTCTCGTGCTCGTAATACTAACCGAGAAGGCGCTGATATCGATGTTGCTTTAGATAATCAAAAAGTAATATCATTTCAGGACTTGATGACCATACGCAATAACCTTGAGGATTCTCATATCCCAGTCAATATGGATATAGTTGATTTACATGCAGTATCACAAGATTTTAAAAATAAAATTTTACCGGAAATAGTTGTATGGAAAAAATAAATTCAAAAAAAGAACTTCTTGATAAATATTCGATACTTCAAGATGCATTGGATACCTTAGATTTTATTGTTAAGCGTTATCAAGATACTGTTGAAAAGACTGATATTGATGACCATGATGGCATGCAAGTACTTCGTATCGAACGAGATTCACTTATTCAGCGTTTTGAATATTCTTATGAGTTATTCTGGAAATTTTTAAAAAAATATGCAGAACATCAATTTATAAGACTTGAATCAGCTTCGCCTCGCGGAATTATCCGTATTTGTGTTCAAAGTGGTATTCTTACAGAAGAACAAGGTTTACTCGCGGCAGAAATGCATGAATATCGAAATAAAACATCACACATGTATCGTGAGGAAATCGCTGATAGTATAAGCGAACACGTTCCTGAATTTTATATGTTTATGCGAACAGTATCTCAGCATTGTATGCAGATATTAAGCTAAAAATAAGGCACGATAACATACGCTAAGCGGTAACGATTTTCCCATGCCTGAACAAACGGCTTAAGTGGATAGCGCACTGCTTTCTGCACATTTTTCTCTGCCGTATCATGGCATATAATTTCTCTTTTATTCAAATCAATACCCACTACCGTAATCAAATGTCCTTTATCATAAGGCTTCAGTGCACCGGGCAATAATTCAGATGAGCAAATACTCAAAATTACCGGACATCCTCGCTTAAGTAATCGAATGATATCCTTCAATGAGTTTAAACGTGCAACATAGCAAAGATATCCCGGTAAATAGACGCCGGCAAGTGCGGTATTAAAGGGCCAACTTCCGTAAATAGAAAGTTTTGAATCAAAAACTTCCTGTGCTAGTGTCGCTACATCATAAGATTTATTGGTATAAAACCCTATCACTTGAGCAATTGACGCTGGTGAGCACCAACCGGTACTTTCTGTATAGTCAGCACTATGTTGTGATAAAATGGGTACGCCTTGAATGTAAAGCGGTTTGACATTTTTGGGATAATCATCTATAGGTTCGGGCTTAAAAAGTGCAAGATCGGAGGCGCATACACTGATGCTACGAAGCACCTGGGTATCAGCGCCTTTGTACCCCTGCACGTTAATACGAAACTGATGATATTTTCTTCCATGAGCACCTTCAAAGCGCACATGAACATAGCGCGCGCTTGAAGAAGGATCTTTTTCTAAAAATGAATGGTTAATCCCTTTACCCCATTCATACATTTTATAGGTTGACCATTTGTGTAACTTTTCATCAAACACTTCTAAAGAAAAGCGTAAATACCCTTTTGCAGGAAGATCTGCGGTCCATGAAACTAACAGTTGGTTAAAGGGTTGCGCTCCTTTTTTTTCAACAGTAACGTTACCCGTTTTACGAATAAAGGCTTCTGGGAAAAAATGGTATGTTTTTGTCCACGTATGCGCATGCATATATCCAATGCTGCTCAGTATAATTAAATAGATACTATTTTTTTTCATACCTGTTCTCAATGTATCCTACAAAACATGGATATCAAAAAGCTCTTCAAATCTTTTAAAATTATAGAGCATCTCAATAACTTGTAATCGAGAACGGTTCCACACGGGTAACATATCCAATGCATGTTGCATAAAACTATTAAGACCTATTTTATATTCAGTGTTTCCTGCTTGATCAACAATAACTTCAGGAAACGCGATACCTATACCAAAAAGTCCCGGTGCGATAAAGCCTGTTTGGGTATTATATTCCATATCAGGATTACAACCGGGAATAGGATTACGTTCATACCCTGCAGCATAAATAATTTTTGTACACAAAGGCAGCCATGCCTTACGCGCCTTTTCTGAATTATAAATTCTGGCTAAATTGCAGGGTGGGTTTTTTTCTAATACATTTTTTGCCCATTCAGCAGCAATACCCTTAAGCCCAGAACTACTATACAAAAGCCAACCACCCATGTCCTGCGTATAGACAAAAGGTTTTTTATAAAAATTGATAATACGCGAAACCGGAAGTTCACTTAAAAATTTAAGAACTAAAACCGCAGAATGTGCGCTGCCAATAACAGCAACAGTATCTTCTGGGTTTACCAATTGCCCAAGAAGATCTTTATTTAAGGCATAGTCAAGGGGAATTTCTTCTGCACATTCTTGATACTGTAAGGATCGGGGATGCGCTCCTGTTGCAAGCACTACCCGTTGGGCATCAAATTCTTTTCCATCGGCAAGCTCTATGTGCCAAGTATCCGCACTATATTCTAAACCTGTCAATAAGGTCTGATGCGAAGTAACTTTAAAGCGCATACAATTGGTGATATCTTGAAGCGGTTTTACAATAATAGAAAGTGGGTACTCTTTTACCAAATTATAATTATATAATTCTTGTACTGCGTGCGGTGCGCATTCCTGAAACGCTTTACACGCCTGTATAAAATCAATATATAAGGAAGTTTTTGTATTGCCCGGCACTGTTTGGTAATAGTGCCCAATACGTCCTACGTTAAATTCAGGATCCACCCAGACAATATCTTTTTTAGGAATACCCAAATCAAGTAATAACCCAACAACTACTATACCTGCAGGTCCGGCTCCCACTACGCACCATTGAACTGCATTAACCTCTAATAGACCCATACAAATAAGGGCTAAAAAAATTTTCTTAAGATTCATTATCTATCCCCCCTAAAACGACTCCTTTTAACTTTACCCAAAATGGTGCACTTATTGCAAGACACGCAATGCTACATCGACGCCTTGGAGTTCGAGTGAAACTTTACCGTTCCAATGGTTTTCAGTTATATACGCAGCTATAGAAAAAGAATTATCTTGGTTGCAAGAAAACCATTCATATAATTCTGGACGGTTGAAAAAAATCACTGACTTAATGACGCCTTCAGAAAATATACGTATTTTACAATGCTGCTCTTTAAGCAAATGCGGTGGTTCAAGAAGTGTTACCTGTTCTATAAAAAAAAGTGGCTGGGCATTTTCACAGCCAAAGGGTTCTAAATAATGAAGCCCATGGGAAAGCTGTTGGGTGATATCGGTAAGCAGTAAGGGCGCATCACAAGTGATTCTTTTAATAAGTGTTTCAGCCGTTACATACTGCATAATATATTCAGATAAACGCTTTTTAAAAAGGTCAAAATGTTCTTCTTTTAAGGAAAGCCCTGCCGCCATAGGGTGACCACCAAAACTTATTAAAAGATCTTTCACCGATGTTAATGCTTTGAAGATATCACATTCTGGAATTGACCGGCATGATCCCTTTAAAATTCCGCCCGCTGTTTTATGTAATAAAATAGTAGGAACATTATAAGCATTCATAAGTTTACCTGCCACCAACCCGATAACACCTGATGGCCAATCATCATTGCAAGCAATAATCATGCGCGATTCATGGGGACGAATGGCGCCCTGACTAATATGCTGTTGCACCGCTTCAAAAATGCTCCTTTCAATCTGCTTACGCGTTTCATTTAATTGATGCAAGAGGCTTCCGACCGCTTCTGTAACCGCATCATCGCTTCCCACCAGGAATTTAACGCCTGAACGCGCATCTTCCAAGCGCCCGAGCGCATTAATTTGAGGAGTAATAAAAAAACCTATATCCAATGAATTCAAAAGAGGCTTAGTAACACGCGCATTGCGCTTGAGAACGGTTAACCCGTAACTGTGACCTTGCGTAATTTTTTTCAACCCATGCCGCACCCAATACCTATTTTCCCCGGTAAGCGGCACCACATCAGCAACGGTTCCTAAGAGTAACAATTCATACACTTGGTATGGTAACTCTTTACCCAGTCGCTTATAAAGTAAAGACATAAGTTTAAAGCTCACGCCCACCCCGGCAAAAAATTTATAGGGGTATGAGCAATCTTCCTGGTGGGGGTCAATCACTGCAAAGGCAGCAGGAACTTTACCATGTGGTCTGTGATGATCAGTAATAATAAGATCAATACTGAGTTGCTGTGCACGCTCAGCCGGCTCAAAAGCGCTAATGCCGTTATCTACGGTAATAATAATTTTATAGCCATTCTGATGAGCACGCTCAATAGTTTTACACGATAACCCGTACCCATCTTTTACGCGATGCGGTAAAAAGAAATTTACCTGCGCACCCAGCGGCAACAAACAGATCATCATAAGCGCTGAGGAGGTTATCCCGTCAACATCATAATCACCGGAAATTAAAATTTTTTCAGAATGCTCAATTGCTTTTAGTAAACGATCAACGGCTTTTTCTGCGTCTTTAAGTAATGCAGGATCCGCGACATCTTTTTCATAAGAGCTTATTAAATAATCTTGTAAATGCTCTTTTTGAGTAAATCCTCGACTATACAAAGCATAAGTTAATGCTATCGGAAGCGCCACTTGTGTAGCAAGATTGGCAACCTGCTGGGTATCAACTTCAGGGATTTTCCACTGATATTTAAGGCCTTGCACAATCACGTCGGCCCCACTGCATCTTGGGTGTTTTTAGAAATAAGTGAACAATAAGAAAGATTATTCAGATCATACAGCGGATCAACTACCACTTCATATAAATAGCCTAAATTATTAAGAGTAAAATTCTTAATGCGTCCTACGGCTAACCCTTGAGGATAGAGTAACCCGTCACCACTGGTAAGTATTAATTCATCAAGCACCAGCGGTTCTAGGTGACTTATAAAATCAATCTGATTGCCATGAAAAACACCATGCGCTCCTGACTGCGCACACACCACGGGAACATGACACTGCTGATCGGTAATGGGCATAACGCGAGCATGCCACGGATATACGCTTACTACCCTGCCTAATAAAACATTATTCAAAGTGGCTAACATATTAAGTGCAATGCCATCAGAAGAACCTTTATCAATAATAAAAAATGAATCTTTTTGTTGTAATTGTTTATAGATAATTTGCGCAGTACCGCAATAGTTTAGAGGTTGCCTTTGCTCATACACAATTCCCAAAGCATGCATCTGCTTGCAACGCATCAATTCTGCTTGTGCTTTAATAACATCTTGCAATAATAAGGAACGCTCATGATAATTACGTTCTATAAGCAGATGATACTCTTTATGGCTTTTAAATCGATAATAAGCATCTTGCATGGGCTGCACCGTATAGGCATACAGACATACCAATATATAGAGCACCGCACTGACCAGCACCGAAAAGGGATAAAGTACCACCTGCGGGTGCTTGATGACTCCGTACAATAAAAAAAGTACTATACTGAAGGCTACAACATTTCTTATACGCATACACTTTAAAACTATTAAAAACGTTTTTCATAAGAAAGCGCCAGAGCGCCTGATTTGTTTACCAGAATATCATAGGTGCGTTCATGATGTAAGCCGTTCTTTACAACTTTTTCAGAAGCAGCGCCAAAGACACACCCTAAGGCAGCGCCAGCAACCACTTGAGACACGGTATGCCGATTAATAGCAACTGACTGAATCGCAACAAGAAGCGCAAAAGCGCTTAACGGAATAGCATAATCTTTTCCTAATTCTGCACCAAATAAAAAAGCCATAAAGGCTACTTCAAACATATGTCCAGAGGGAAACCCACCGTAATATTTTTTGCAGGGAGAAAAATATTCATTTTTTGGCCTGAGTGATCCTTTGATAGGAATCAATTTAAGCGCATCTTTATACAGCCACAAAAAGGGGAGCGCTGCTAAAAAGGTATTAGAGGTCAGACGAGTACGCTCATCAGATGAAAAAAATTGTAATAAAATAAGGGCAGTAAAAGATATGCCCATCAGCGGATCAACACTATATTTAAAGACAGGGGCAATTTCATGAATATTGCGGTGTTTTTTTTTATTATAAAAATAGGCGTGCGTCGGTGCGTCTGCCGCCCGCCCGGCCATATAAAATGGTGCGCTTTCTAATAAAATTTTATAGGTATCTGCCGTTCCAAAAAGATATTTATTGAAATTAATCATGCCATGAATAGTTTGCTGCATAAAGATAGAAAGCGGGTTACCACACAGCGGTGCTAGCGTAATTATCACAATAATCCGTATAAAAAAACGCGCACGCGCCATTGCAAGCCCCATAAGAAACATCCCTATGGTAGAGCTTACAACAGCAAGCGTGCAACCTTCAATAGCTTTCTAGAAACCGTTTGGCCTCATGGTGTGCCATTGAGTCTGTTGTTCATATGCATACGCAGCTTGAAGTAGTAACCCTTCAGACAAATCAGGGCCCATTAATTGAAACCCAATAGGCATACTTTCAGCTGTAAATCCTGCAGGAACTGAAAGTGCCGGTATGCCCGTTAAATTTGCAGATGCGTTAAAATAATCTTGTAAATCCATTTTTAACCGGTCATTATCAAAAGCACCAAATTTAAAAGCACCGGATGGGGTCGTAGGCATTAATAAAAGATCTACTTCTTTAAAAGTCTGTAGGAATTGTTCACGCATCAAGGCTTGAACCGTTTTAGCACTTTGATAGTAGGCCTCTGCATGTCCACTGGATAATGCATAGTTACCAATTAAAATACGTCGTTTAACTTCTGCTCCAAATCCTTTGGAACGGTCATGTATGTAGACATCAGATAACGTTTGCGCTTGTGTATCACGGTAACCATACCGTATCCCATCAAAACGTGCCAAGTTGGACGCTGCTTCAGCACGGCTAACCATAAAATATACAGCAGCACCATAATCCATAGCAGGCAAGCTTAAACGCTTAATCGTGGCACCAGATTTTTCATACACTGCCACTACGTCATCTAAAATCTTACGAACATCATCTTCTATGCCTTCTGCTTGAAAGGCATTGGTTACAATACCAATTTTTAACCCTGCCGGAAGTTTTCCATTTAAATATTGTGTATAATCAATTTTTTTAACGCGCAAGCTGGTAGCATCACGTGCATCATGGCCCACAATCTCAGACAACACCAGAGCACTATCATAGACATTCCGGGTAAGCACTCCAATTTGATCCAATGATGAAGCATAGGCAATTAATCCATACCGCGAGACTAATCCATACGTAGGTTTTACTCCCACTAAATTACAAAATGAAGCAGGTTGACGGACAGAACCACCCGTGTCACTTCCTAAGGACCAAGGCACTAAGCCTGCTGCAACACATGCTGCCGATCCGCCGCTGGAACCACCAGGCACTCGTGAAACGTCCCATGGATTTGCCGTCTTAAAAAAAGCAGATGTCTCGGTAGAGCTTCCCATAGCAAACTCGTCCATGTTTGCGCGCCCAATGAGCGGTGCACCTACTGCCTTGAGCCGCTCTATAACCGTTGCATCATAGGAGGCACGATACTGCTCAAGCATCTTTGAAGCGCATGAGGTAATACGCCCCTGCTGACAAATATTATCTTTAATAAGTCCCGGGATACCACTTAATACACTCACCTGCGTAGCTTTTTCCAGACCCTTTTCAATAGATTCGACAGAAAATATTTCTAAAGCGCTTTTAACGCTGCCATCTTGGGTGGAAAAACGTTCTGAAAAAAAAGTAATAAGCTCAGAGACTGAAATTTTTTTCTGTTTAAGTGCTTCAGCTAACTCTGAAATAGAAGCAAATGCTAAATCTTTCATAAAAATGGAGTGCTCCTGGTTATGACTGCTTGATAATCACGGGTACAACAAAGTAATTATTTTCATGAACGCGCGCACTTTCTACAAGAGGTTGCGTGCATAAGAGCGCATGATCTTGACGAAAAACATTAACCCAGGCTTCGCTTTCTTGAGCTGCGCCGGGCAGGCTGTCATGGTATTGCGCTGCTATACCTTTCAACCGAGAAGCGTATTCTAAAACCGCCTCTAAACTTTGTCGCAAAGGCTCAACTTCGTCTGTTTCCAGTTTAATGCAGGAAAGCGTAGCTAATTTTAATAATTCTTCTTGCGTGATTAACGCCATGATAATTTCTTCCAATCTTCTGAACGGAACCGCATAAGATAAATAATACCCATGAGCCCGTTACCAATATAAAATGAACTATATACCAGAATAAACTTAATAAGCGTATTTTCAAGAGGCAGCATCGATAAAAGGTATGAAACGGGCATGAAAAACGCAAGCAGCGAGATTAAACGCACCCACATTACCACCCGTACATTCGATGCACCGCGTAAAGCCGCCGCCAAAATAAGCTGCAAAATATCAAAAAATACCAGAACGCTAATAATAGGGAACGCCGTAGCAGCAAAATCAGTAAAAACCTGCTTACTATCAAATAACCCGATAACCACCTGAGGCATAAGGGAAAAGAGACACAATATAGTAAGCACCATCACTGAACTTAAAAAAAGAACTTTTTTAATGGTACTTTTAATACCTAACCAATTTTTACTTCCATAATCATTACTTACTAATAACGTCACCACCTGGGCAAAGGCAACTGCCGGAGCAAAGGCAAATTGTTCCATGTCTTTTATTACATGAAAGGTTCCCATGGCAACTTTTCCTAAGGGGTTAATCAGGCTACACAACCACATTTTAGCAATGGCTAACGTGGCCTTATCAATCATAACCGGAACACTCACTACAAAGATCTTGCCCATAAGGGTAATTACGTGCCTATTTAAAAAGGGCACCTCGTACAAGGTATGGTACCTGCTTATGAAGAGATATATAAGCCCGGAGATGCAAATTACCCCATATTGTATCACTGCTGCCCATGCCGAGCCCATAATACCTAATGGTGGAAAACCACATTTACCAAAAATAAGAAGATAGTCGAGAATAACAAATAACGCCGCCCCGCCCAAAAAGAGATTCATGGGAACACGCGTATTTTTAACACCCCGCAAAAAACCAACGATTCCATAACTTATAAACATACAAAAAATGCTTAAGCAGCGTACTTTTAAATAGGAAGTGCCGATAAGGACCAATCGGTCTGGCACCTGATACCATCTAAAAATAGCATGAGCACCAAAAAACAGCCCTAATGCAATAAGGCCGCCTACCATCATGGACACCCATAACGCGGCGCTCAAAGAATTACCCACATTTTTTTTATCATCCGCCCCATTATAATGGCCACACATAATAACGGCACCCACAGAAAGCCCTTCAGCTATTTTAGTAACCGTATGTAATAAGGTATAGGTCACGCCCAATGCGGTATATAAAGAGGTTGAATTAAGCTGCGCTATAAATTTCGCATCAAGAATATTGATCATTAAAACGAAAGCGGTAATCAGCTCAGGAAAAAAGAGTGCTAAAATAGTGGAATACGAATTACCGTTATCAGAATCTTTGATGCCAAAAAGATAACTTGAAAAAAGCGTTTGAGTTTGTTTTATCATGAACTCTCCCTATGTGAAAAGATATGCTGCCTTATCTTAGCGCTGTGCAGAAAAAATGCAATAGTTACGTTGACGATCGCCCACCGCATAGGAATAACATTTTTTTAAGTAATACTCCTGCTTGGCATTCGGTTGCCATTCATGGGATGCCCAATAGACAAAGACACTTTTTTCATATCTTCCCCCTTGTGCAAAAATACGCAACAATTCATCAGGCTGCAAAGAGGCGCGTGCGCAAAAAAGGTCTATAGGCTCGGTGCTTTTTCTTAAAAATGTCCGCCAATCAAGATCACAGGTTTTAATACCAGTAAGCCCCAAGGTTTCTATAACGTCATTAAGAAAAGCAACTTTTTTTTGAGTTACCTCAATAAGAGTTACGTTAAGATGGGGGTACATAATTTTTAAAGGTATCCCGGGAAACCCGCCACCGGTACCAACATCAGCGATACTATTAATGGCAGTTAGATCAATTTTTTTACCCAGTATGAGCGAATCTTCAAAATGGTACGCAAGTACCGATTCAAGATCCGTGATTGCAGTGATATTAAAAAGCTCATTGGCCTTAATTAATAAAGAATAATAGCACTGAAATTGCTCAAACTGCTTGCCTGTAAGATTATTTTTTTTGGCAAATTGTTTCCAGGGGATCTCGGCTACCGATAGAATCTGTGATTTTCCTGTCATACTTTTTCATATCCCTATTAAATATGCCCCAATAACCATACAAACAGCCCCAACAATATGCCAGATATTAAACTTTGATTGTAAAATAATAATCGATAGTACTGCGACATACACGACGCTGAGACGGTCAATTGCTACTACATAATTGAGTGGTCCATGCTTGAGAGCAAGAAAATATGATAAATATCCAAGTCCTGCAAAAAAACCGGTGAATACGAGCGCAATAACGTCTGTCATAAGCACGTTTTTCAAACTCAGTCCCTCGAACTTTTTTGATGCAAAACAGGCTATAATAAACAGCGTTGTCATAATCATACAAAATAAAGAAGTCATCAATAAAGCATCATGCTCTTTTAATTTAGCATTAATAATAATAGCCATCAATGCGGAACTTAAGCCTGAAATAATCGCATATATATACCACATAAGATTTCCTTAAGTATAAAGAGTTATGTTGCTGCTGATAAAACAGTATACCAAGCACCTTCCATCAGAGCAACCGCATCTGGGAATGATTCATCTCTAGATCTTTACGTTTAACAACAGGTAAACTTATAATAAAAAGATGGGGAGTACATGGAAAAAAAACTTTTATTCGTAATGGCTCTTTTTGCTATGAGCCAAGCATTGCTGTCTGCACTTTCAGCGCCAACACCGCACATAATAAGCTTCTTTATGATCCCCTGTGCCTTAAATAAAGCATGCGCGCAAAAATTTCCCCAGGATAAATTGGAAGATATCATAGGCTCACATACAGAAATGGCCCAAGAAATTTTAAAAAAGCATCTTGCAAGCCCCCTCGTACAAGGTATCTATGTCAATTATTTAGGGTATATAACGTATACGGATTATAATGGGCAAATTATGCTCCCGAATAAAGAAAGCCAGAATGAATTAACGGTGGTTGTTACCAGTCAGATATATCCGGTGATGTTACAAGACAATACTGTGCACCATTTTGAAATACCTCAAGAAGTGGATGCCCATTTTTATCAGTATAATCTCAAGCAGGATGACGGGCATAAAAAGTGGCACTGGACCATTAAAAAGATCGATCGTCCAGCACCATCAAAAATACCTGTTCATGCTTTAATTATTATGGCAAAACCAAAAGACTTAGAAATTACCCCGGGAACATTTCCTGCTCATGAAGCGCCAAATTTTATTCTGCCTGACATCTATGTGCACGCCGGCATTGACACACCATTCTGCGTTTTGAAATTTTTAAATATTAATCGTTTTTTTGAACCGTTGGTAATAGAAAAACAATATAAAGAACAATCCTATATACAAGCGCCATTGCCATAAAATGGGTATCATAGATAATTAAATCTATTGCTGCTATACTTGGTTATAATAAAAACCTTTTCTACCCGTTAAAGGATTATTACGATATGAAACTGCACATTGCTTTTGATCTTACGGATCTTGACCACGCCCTTTCTATAGCACAATCCATTCACCACCATGCTGATATTTTTGAAGTGGGCTCACTGCTGATTTACAAAAATGGCATGCAAGCTGTTTCACGATTCAAGCAACAATTTCCCCATAAAACTATCTTGGCTGACCTAAAAATCGCCGATCGAGCAAAAGAGGCAACTATTTTATGCTCTGATTCTGGTGCAGATTGGATAACGGTATTAGCGGGTGCCCGTTACAATAGTATCCATAGCGCATGCAATACTGCTCATGAACGCGGGAAAAAAATAATGCTCGATCTTATTGATGCAAGCTCACTCGGACAATCTGCTCTAGAAGCAAAAAGCTTTGGTGTCGATGCGCTGTTACTTTCAATCCCCAACCAAGATTCTTCACAACTTACCTTCTTAGAGACATGGGATATGGTTAAAGGCAACACCCCACTGCCTGTTTATATTTCAGGGAATATATCATTAGAGACACTAGCAACGATTATGGATTTAAACCCAGCAGCTATTGTTATTGGCAAAGAGATAACTTCAGCCGCTAACCCTGCTGCTGAAGCTGAAAAATTCTACACATTAATTCACCGTTAAAGACGGTATACTCATATAACTTTTAATCACTGACCATATTGTGTCACTATTTTGCGCGCATGCTGCGTACATGAGTCCACTCATCTGATCAACCTGTTGCGGTGTATATTGGATATTAAATGTATTAGTGAAACCAGCAGTTAAAGGATCCCATCCATTTTGATAGTTCTGATTGCTCACCAACGGAAAATAGATAATAGTAGGCGTTCCTGATCCAGGATCACCAGGATGCACAGAGCAAACATTATTAAGTATTTTTGTATTGATATGAGGAAACGGTAAACCATTTGCTAACGCATAGGCCTGCATACATTCTAATTGCGATGCTGTGTCCGTCTCCATGGTCAGGTCAACAACAATAATAATATCAATTTTTCGCAACGGATCTAATGCGGGCGGCAAAGGTAGGTTACATAACATGCCGCAATCCACAAAAGTTAACGACTCTTTTTCAGGTAAAACAGCATCAACTATTTTATAGTTCCAATTGGGTAACTGCGCTGGCAATGCACGCACGCTGGTAAGATCATTAAGAACAACATCAGTCTGTAAACTCTGTTGAATCATATCAAGAATTATCTGTTCATATCCAGAAGCATTACTTATAAGCGCACCTATAACATCTTGAATATCTGCAGAGATAACTGATCCCCAAATACCTTGACATAAACTTAATGAAAGCGGCTCTGTAGCTAAAGTAACGCTCCCCTTATTAAATGTTGAACCTAAGTATGAAACAGGAATAGCTGTTTTTAAAAATGGACATCTCACATCAAATGGGGTCCATTCTACCCAACGGTAACAGGTATCAGTCATAGAATCAAGTGGGGTAACACAATTGTAAATAGGTAACGGTAATGAACTATCAGCAGGCATAGGACAATACGTATCTATCCTAATCTGTGTAAGATCGTGCATTGCAGGATAGTCTAAAACTTTTTGGGCAATTAAACTGCCCCAAATATCATCAAGTGAAATGGATTGTCCATTTTCAAATTTCTTGAAAAGCTCCTTTATAATACTATCAACGTCAACGTTTCCCAATAAACCGGCATTTAAGCCAGGCTTAAGGAATGTTATATAATCTGAAAGAGCTTTATGCGATTGCAGCCATCCGCTTATTGCCCAGGTTGAACCAGAAAGTCCACACAAATAACTGGTAAGATCTAAAAGTCCATCTTGGCTAAATGCCTGCAAAAAGCCCAAGCCACCGATCATGGCCCGTAACCCACCACCCGATATACAAACGGCTATTTTGGGAACACGACCAATAGGATTGGTAATTTTTTTTTCCCATGCAGCCTGTGCATACTCAACACGCTTGGCGCTATATGCAATTTCTTCTGGACTCAGTGCAGTTACCGATGTAACGTATGAAAGCGAATTAAGGTGACCATTTATACAAAGACCTATAGAAGGCAAAAAAAATTTTATATTCATGAGACCACCTACACTTTTAAAAAAAATAAAAAATAAAGATCTATGACCTCAACACAGTGTAGAATGCTGAATGTTCATAAATCAAGTTATTTGCCCTGAATACCCAGGGCGTATGCACCAAAAGAATTATTTATTTTTTGCTTCTGCCTTTTTAAGATAGCTGTTATTAAACATATGTTTAATTTCATCAACTGTAGTAGCCTGATCAGGGCTTTTATCAAACCGTTGTTCAATAGCACGAGGAAAGCGCAGCGCATATCCCTGTTCATGCTCAGTCTTGCCTGCTGTATGCAATGGTGACCTGGTTATTTCATCTGCGATGACCACCCATATCAGATGCGGCTCTACCCACACATCGGGATACAATTCTTTTGCACATACCACATTAAAAGGTTTATGATCGACTGTATAGTCATCACATAATTTTTTAATATCTTTAAACCCTTGGTCACTTAACCCCGTGCCTACTTTTGCAATCGTTTCATAGCGGTCATTTTTTTTATCATAAACACCCACTAAAAAAGCTCCTATGCCAAACGCTGCACGTCGTCCACGGCCAACGTAATACCCGAGTACCACTGCATCGATGGTGTCTATAAGCGTGCCCGATTCTTGCGTGCGTTTAAGCTTGATCCAGTTAAAATTTCTTTTACCAGGCTGATAGTGCGCATTCATTTTTTTTACCACAAGTCCTTCAAGCCCTTCATGCATACATTCTAAAAAATAATCTTCAAGCTGTTCAGTGGTAGTAACCTCGCGCTCATCAATTAATGAAATAGTCTCATAATGATCAGCAGTAATAAAGCTCAGTGCCACTTTGCGACGAGCCTCATGCCCTTTGTTAAGCATTGATTCACCATTAAGATACAGAAGGTCAAAGACAAAAAGTTTTAAAGGGAACTCTTGCGCCATGGTTTCAATGCCATGTTTCCGTTTGCGTTTTACCGTCTGCTGAAAAGGTAAAAAAGCACCGGTTGATTCATCAAAAACAATGGCTTCACCTTCAAAGATAGCATCTTGTACTTTAAGCTGCTGAGCAGCCTGAGTAAGTTCAGGAAACATGCTTGTCATATTAATTAAGTTTCTTGAATAGAACCACACCTGATTATTTTTAACATGTATTTGTAATCTAAAACCATCAAGCTTTGGTTGCGCGGCACAATGGCCAAGTTTTTCGATAATCTCTGCAGCAGTGGGCAACCGTTCAGCAAGTGAAGGTAAAATAGGAATTCCCACGGTAATATGAATATCAGAAAGGCCCTGTGCACCATTTTTTTTAAGCGTTGCTGCAATAAGTCCTAAATCTGCACATACATTATAGGCGTGCTCAATGTCTTTTCGTAAACTTTTGTTGCCAACTAACATCCAAGAAAACGCATCGATCATGGTCATGTCAGAAAAACCGGTACGTAATTTACCCAAGATAATGCGTATAACAAAACCGCCTTCTGCAGGCGTCAGAATGCGCAGCAACGCCTTCAGAAATTTTGCACGTTCTTCTTGCGAACCTTCACCAGAAATAGTTTGTAGTTCTATCAGCTGCTGAAAGACTTCTTTAAGACTCAAGTCTTCTTGCTGTGCTTTTGCAGAGAAACTTGCTAAAAAAGATCCAAGGTCACCCTTTTGCTTAACACCCACAGTAAACTCTTCAAGCGGAAGATCGACTATTTCTTGAATAACTTTTTTAATGGTTTTTTCAGCTATATTAAATTGATTGCCTAAATACGTTGGTCGCACTTGGCCGAGGGATAAATAGGTAATCATTTGTGCTTGCTCTGGCGTTGCCTTATGAAAAAGCGCCGCCAATAATTCCATTATCTGATTACGGGAAGTAAGCTCTTCTATTGCCTGTAATACGTTAACGACTTCTTGAAACTTCATTTACGCCCATCACTTTTTTAAAATACCAATAAGCAGAATAATAGGATACACCGAGTGTTACTGTAGATAAAGAAATAAAGCTCAGACAATCAAAAATTCTAAAATCATAATAGCTCATATACGGAGTAAAATATAAACAATCTTTTATTAATAACCACCCAAAAAAGATGATCTGGAGCGCTGTCTTTACTTTTGCAGAATAAATAACCGGCAAAAAGATATTTTTTTGCATTCCATACTCACGTAACCCCATCACGAAAAGCTCGCGTATTGCTAATGCAAGCGCCATCCACCAGGTACATTGCCAGGTATACACGGTTGCAATCATCACAGAAAATAAAAATATCTTATCGGCAAATTGATCCAAAAATGCGCCTAAGGCGGTGGTTTTTTTGAGTCTTCTTGCTAAAAACCCATCAAAAAAATCGGTTGCCGCTAAAAGACAATAACACGAAAACGTAAGAAAAATTGGAGCATGCCAGGTAATAAGAGGCGCTAATAGAAGTGGGGATAGAAAAAGACGAAGACAGGTAAGGATAAGAGAGATATTCATAAAGCTCCGAAGGGCCGTGTCAGGCGTAGTTTGCCGAGGCTAAAGCCCCGGATAAACGAAGCCTGGTGGCGGCGCAGGGACTCGAACCCCGGACCTACGGGTTATGATTCCGTCGCTCTAACCAGCTGAGCTACGCCGCCTAATATTTTCAAAAAAACTACAGTTAGTATACTATATCCATAGTTTTTGTATACCAAGAGTTGAGGTATAGAATTCAAAGATGGCACGAAGTAATAAAAGACCCGTCAAAAGCGTCGCAATAATACCAATAATCATAGTCACTGCGAACCCTTGAATAGGCCCCGCTCCAAGGTAATACAGAACAATTGCTACTAAAAAGTGAGTGATATTAGCATCTAAGATAACCACCAAAGCACCAGAAAACCCTTCATCTACAGCCTTTTTAAGAGATGCTCCCGATGTTAACACTTCTTTTATCCGCTCATAAATTAAAATTGAAGCATCAATAGCCATACCGATACTTAAAACTATACCGGCAATCCCCGGAAGTGTAAGCGCTGCTTGAAACCAGGAAAGAGCAAAAAGAATTAATAGAAGATTGTAGAGCAACACGATAAAGGCAAAAAGACCTGCAACTTTGTAAAATAAAATACTGAATAAAAAGAGAAGACTCAAGCCAATTAAACACGAAATAAGCCCTTGATGTACAGCGGTTTCACCTAATGACGGCCCGATATGGCGCTCTTCTATAACTTCTACCGGGGCAGTGAAAGCTCCAGAGCGAAGCATAAGAGCGATATCTTTTGCTTCCTGCATATCAAAATCACCTTCTATTTGCCCAGAGCCATTAATAGCTGAATTAACTTTAGGAGCAGAGATAACCTCGCCATCAATAATTAATGCAATTCTTTTTCCGATGTTATTTTTTGTTAATTGGTAGAACTGAGAAACCCCATCACCCTTAAATTCAAAAGCGATGACCGGTGACATAGTAAGATTTTTAGAATCGCCCAAACGCGCTTGTGCCGTTTTAAGCAATTTACCGGTAAGTTCAGTAAATTTAGGAACGATATGGTACATGGTCGAAGAGTTACTACCATGGCCACGCACTTCTTTAACAATTATTTTGTTATCTGGCAATACACCATTATATTTTTTCAACAACTCTTCTTGCGAATCTCCTGAAGCCTCCACGAGCTTTACTTCGAGCAATGCAGACTTACCGATCATAGCTTTTGCTTGTTCAGGGTTGTGCACATTAGGAAGCTCAATCAAAATATTTTTGTCGCCATAGGCAGCAATAGTTACTTCACCCACACCAGATTTATCTAAACGGGAACGCAATACCTCAATATTATCATGAACAGCATTTCTAATGACTTCCTGGGATTCTCGTTCGGTTAATGGCTTGCCTGATGGCCCGCGAAGAGAACGTTCATGCTCTAAAAGCAAATCAGTTTTTACTTCAAGAGTTATATAGGTACCACCGACAAGATCGATACCAAAATTTAAATTTTTACGCAGATCCATCAAAAAATAGACACCAAAGAGTGTAATGATCAACCAGACACTTAATTGGGAAAATACGATACGCTTTAAAGAAATTGTCATACTCAGAACCCTTTTATAAAATACTTACATAAGAAGATTGGCTCAAGCTAAATGTCGTAGACTGGCCGTGCCGGACATAGCTTGCCGAGACTGAAGCCCCGGATAAGCGAAGCCTGGTGCGGAAGAGAGGACTCGAACCTCCACGGGATTTCTCCCACAGCCACCTCAAGGCTGCGTGTATGCCATTTCACCACTTCCGCGCTATTCATTATTCTAATCTATCAGATAACAAAAAACACGCAACTTTTATTTACGCAAAAAAGCCTTTAAACCATGCTATAATTGCTGAAAAAAAATTTTGAATCTTAAGCAATATTCCGCTAAAAAAACCGGGAGCTTCTGCCTCTTTCTTTTCAGGAGTTTCAACATAAGAAGCCCTTTCTTCTTTGACTTTTAAAAGATCAACGCCTCGCTCTTTAAGCGCAGTAAGTTGTTGCTGGATCAATGCCATTGATTTAGTAATATTATCTGACAACTCATCAAAATAATGGGAAAAATCACCCTTAATATAGTCGGCAATGCCGATAATATTTTCCCGAGAAGCAATAATTTCAGTATATAATTGCTCAGCCACCTGGTCACTCAATACTTGAGCAATTTTTTCATAATTATCAAAGGCTTTCTGCTCAAAATTATGGCTGATCGTGATCTGCTGCATTAAGACATTCATCGCTTGATCAATGGCTTTATACAATTCGGTAAGAGCATCAAAATCTTTTTTAAGTTGTACCAAGGCTTCTTTAGTTTCTTGAGCCTGAGCCAATTGCACGCGATCTTGTTGCGTGAGTTGGCCCTCAGGCTTTTGCAAGGTTTCAAGCCGTTCAATTTCTTCAAACAACGTTTGATAAATGCCATTAATAGCACCACCTAATGCTTGGGAAAACTCTTCAAACTTATTAGTAAGAACATTTTTTTTGGTTATAAAAGTATTCTCAAACTGCTCAACCAATGCCTCTTTCTGACGCACCTCTTGATACACGTCATGAGCATGCTTTAATGTTTGTTGTTTTTTATACCAGTTACCCCGTGCATATTCTGGTGATTCAAACATGTCTGTGTCGTTAGAATCAATTTCTTCATCGTCTTCATTTTCATCAGTATCAACGGTATCATCAGAAGAGTCATCGGAATCAAGATCAATTGGCGCAACGTGTTCTGGCACGACCGCAGGAGATTCAGTAATCTCTGAACCCTCAACAGGAGTTTGCGCTTCCGACTCTTGCGTAGAACTTTCTGATTCTAAGGGAACGTCCTCAGCCACGACCGTCTGCTGAGTATAAGAAATTATAGGAAATACTAATCCAATATAAAGTAATTTTTTATCCATCCGGTGCTCCTTATAGCGTACGAGCAAGCTCTTTAAGCTCATCCATTAACGCAACTGATAATTCTTCTGCTTCTGGTGAAGTATAACTCCAACGAACACCAGAATCAACTCGCGTAATAATAGAACGATCACATTTAATATCAATGATATCAATACGAACAACGTTCATAAGCGGATGCACCAAAGAAGGAGCGCGAACTACACCAGCCCGACCCAATACACTGTAGGCTACATTGCCTTCATCAAGAAAGTTCAACATAACTTTTTTCTGCCATACCATATTATGGTAACCCAAATGATCCTTATTAATAGTAAGGAGAATACTTTCAAGTCCTTTTGGATAAATTGATTGTATCGGTGTTGTATGAGGAAGACCCTTTTCAGAAAAAGTTGCTAAAATCGCAACCGTTTTTTCTTGCTTGAGAACCTTTACTAAATCTTCTGGCAATTTAATGCCTACATTTTTTGCCATTTAAGTATCCTCTCATATAAGTAGTGCACGGTTGCACCATGGTTTATTTATTATTTTTCTAGTGCAATAATGCAACAACAATTTCATTTTCAACGGCTCGACCTAACGTAGTAAGCCAAAAATGGGTCTGATTATTATCCACATACCCCAATTGGATAAACTCCCCAATTTTTGCTTCAAAACGTTCTCTTTCTTGTTCCGATAATCTATTTCGAACCAACTGCCAAGAAAGACCCTTTTTTTGCCGTAACCCCAACATAAGTTGCTCGAGCCAAACCTGACTTTCTGTTAAGGTTTCTGACACTATAGAAAGTTTTTCAAGTTCTTGCATAGAGTTTGCAGCTTCAACAACCGTTAAATAATTCATCAAATTCTTTTCGCTCTGAAAACGTGATGCTCCATCAAAAGAACATGCGCCCATTCCAAACCCTTTATACGGCAAACGCTTCCAATAAACACTATTGTGTCTCGATTCAAACCCAATTTTTGCAAAATTTGAAACTTCATACTGCAAAAAACCATGCTCCTCTAATGTTTTTGCCGTCCATTCATAAAGAGCCACCATGGCATCATCGGTGGGTAAAGCGATCTTTTTTCGCGCCACTCCATAATAGAGGGGCGTATCCTCATGCACCGTTAAAAAATAAACAGAAAGATGCTTAATGGGCCACGTCATCGCTTTTTGAATAAGCTCATACCATTCTTGCTGACTAATGCCGGGCAACCCCAAAATTAAATCAATAGAAAGTACTTCAAACTCAGAAGCTGCCATATCGAGCAAGTGTAAAACATCATCAGCTTTTTGATGTCGATTTAAAGATGTCAAAACCTGGTTATTTAAACTTTGTACGCCTATGCTCAATCGAGTGATCCCTAACTTTTTCCAAGCAGAAATCTTTTCTTGTGTCACGGTTCCGGGATTAACCTCTAAACTAATTTCAGGGGCACCAGCAAATTCAAAGGTATTATTAAGTATACCAAACATGTCAAGTAGCAGTTCCGGTGGATACGTGCTGGGTGTCCCTCCGCCGAAGAAAATTGTCTCAATAGGCCGTTTAAATGCATAATCACCATACAGTTTAATTTCTTTTATAAGAGCTTCATGATATCGTTCCATAAAATGATCATGACTTGCAAGCGCAACAAAAGGACAAAAATGGCATTTATAGGGGCAAAATGGCCAATGAATATACAGGGATGCAACGTCACATGATGAATTAAACAAAACAAACCTTTAGCGATTAAAATTGTATTGAAATATTTTTTAAGCTCTCGGGCCATACTATAGATCCATCAGCCTGCTGATAGGTTTCCATAAGCGCTACCATCAGTCGCGGTACGGCTAAAGAAGAAGTATTAAGGGTATAAGCATACTGAGCTTTATCCTGCGCGTGCCGCTTGAATCGGATACCGGTTCTTCGCGCTTGAAAATCAGTACAATTACTTGAAGAAGATACCTCATAGTAAGCTTTTTGACCGGGCATCCACACCTCAATATCATACGTTTTAGATGATGCAAAGGAACAATCCTGCGCCGCAAGCAGACTTACACGGTAATGCAAACCTAAGCTTTTCAAAATAGATTCTGCACAAGCAACCATACGTTCATGTTCTTCCTGAGCCGATTCGGGAGTACACACCGTATAAAGTTCCACCTTTTCAAATTGATGTATACGAATAAGACCACGTTCATGAGCACCGTGCGTACCAGCTTCACGCCTAAAACAACTGGTCCATGCTGTGGAACGCTCTGGTAGTTGATCAATGGTTAAGATAGTATCACGATACAGGTTAGTAATATTTACTTCTGCCGTGGGGGTTAAGTAGAGCTTATCTTCAGGAACTGCATATACGCTGTCTTTGAAAATAGGAAAATTACTTGCATTAATAAGGGACTGTTCATTGACCAAATAAGGCGGTAGTACTGGGTTAAACCCATGCTTAACATTATTATTTAACATCATAATAGTTAAAGAATAGAGCATCCGTACTGCGTCACCTTTATATAAAGCAAAATTAGTACCGGTCATAGTCGCAGCTGCTTCAAAATCGAACCAACCCAATTTTTTACCCAGTTCAACATGATTTTTAGGCTCAAAAGTAAAATGTGGCTGCTGACCAACTGTTTTAATGACCTTATTAGCCTCTTTATTCCCTTCTGGGATATCTTCAGCCGGAATATTGGGGCAATGGAGATAGAGGTCTTTAAATTCTGCTTCTATTTTTTCAAAGAAGGGTTCCATCTGCTTAAGTTCAGCGCTTATTTTTTGCGATTCTTGGCGAATTTCAGGCGTAATTCCCTTTTGCGCCTCTTTTGCCAGTCTATTTTTTTCAGCGCGAAGTTGTTCAATTTCACGTTGAGCAACGGAAACTTGCTTTTCTAGGCTTATAAAACGATCAATAGGAAAACTTGGGCTTTTACGAAGTATGAGTCTCTTGAAATCTTCGGGGTGCTCACGCACAAAAATCAAATTAATCATATAATTCTCTCATTTCTTTAAAGATATTTTAAACAGGATACTTCAAAAAATAAAAGTTAGCAAAGAAAAAGCCGCTTTTTAAGCGGCTTTTTGAAAGGGTAAAAGCTTGTTATTTAAAGTAACAGTTACTTAAACTTGACGTACAGCTTCTTTAAAATTTTTACCTGCTTTAAATTTAGGAACATTCGTTTGTGGAAGACGAATTTTTTCTTTAGTTGCAGGGTTAATTCCATTACGTTCTGGACGTTGTGCTAAAGAAAATGTTCCAAAGCCTGACCATTGTAATTTATTACCTTTTTTTAACGTACGCATAACGATACGTGTAAGTGCATCAAGTACACGGGTAATATCTTTTTTACTGAATGTTGTTTCTTCGCTTAGCGAATCTATTAACTCAGTCTTATTCATAAGACGCTCCTTGAGATATAGGTTTGTTTGTTTGTACCACTGTTTATAATCATCAAAACTTACTTATCATTTGACTCCCTTATGATAAGTAGCTTATTATGATCACTAAAATATACTAATTTTATTTAATACTTTGTCAATAAAAAAATAAAAAAAAATTGTAACATAAAGAGAAATATATGCTTTCATCTCATGCAAATTACCAACTTGTCGATACTCATTGCCACATTTTACATATGATCAATAAATCGACTCAAGGAGCATTTTCGTCAGAAGAAATTCAGGAGATCAGAAAAATATTATATCAAGCAGAACTTAAAAGTGTTACCTCAATTTTTGAAATTGGAACTACAAAAATAGAGAGCATGTTAAGTGTTGAACTTGCAAAAATTTTCCCAACTATTTTTTCTGTTATTGGTATTCATCCCCATGAAGCAAAAGAATATCAAAAAGAAGATGTCATTTTTTTAAAAAATCTTTTACAGCAACATCATGAAAAAATTGTTGGTATTGGGGAATGTGGTCTTGATAAACATTATCCTGATCATCATCTTGCCGCTCAAAAAGATTTGTTTAAAGCTCAAATCGAATTAGCAATTCAGTATAATAAAGCATTAGTTGTACATACACGCGATGCAGAAGATGAGACATATGAAATTCTTGAACAGTATAAGCACCAATTAAAAAGAGTAACTATTCATTGTTATTCCAATTCACTTGCGTTTGCTCAGAAAGTAACCTCTTGGGGATGGTTTTTGGGAATTGGCGGAACAGTAACGTATCCCAAAAATAATCTATTACGCGAAATAGTTAAAACCATTGGCCTTAATTCATTAGTTCTTGAAACAGATGCACCATTTTTACCGCCACAAATAATACGGGGCAAGCAAAATTCACCCGAACAAATTTCAACCATAGCACACTATGTTGCAGAATTATTAGACACTGCCATAGAGACAGTCGCTACTCAAACAACCCATAACGCACATCAATTATTTATTCCGTAAAAAAAGTTGTTTATTATGAAGCAACGCAAAAAATGAACCTTTATTTTTATAGGCATCTTCCAAATAATATTGTGATGCATTACTAAAAAGATCTTTATAGCATAATACGGTTTCTAATGCCTTTTCATCATTATTGCCGGTTTTTTGTTCGCGCCACCAATAACCATTTGGGTTATAAAAATGCCAATAAAAAGCGTCTTTTAATAAAACAATTTTTCCACCCGTTGCATAAATTTTAAAACCGAAGCGAAACGTATCTGATCCATGATCCTCTGGATAGCCACCTACACGATCATAGGCAGAACGCCGGAAAAGAAAATTACCGGACATTGCCGGGTCATGGGCCGCAGAAATGCAATGATTCAAATCACAGATACGGTTGGGAGCTTCATACCGCATGATCGCCTTGATATCTTTATTTCCTTCAAAAAGGATCATATATTCTACCATGGCTGCATCACACCCTGTGTTACCTAGAATTTCTACTAAGCGATTGATCGTATTATGCGACGCGCCGGCTAAGATATTATCGGCATCAAGCCTAAAGAGTAAATCCCCTTCGGCATGCTTTATGCAGGTGTTTGCAGCTGCTCCGGCGCCTTTATTATATGCATGCTTTGCAATTTTTAAGTTGGGAAATCTTTTTTTACAATGCCTTAAAACGGCAAGTGTCTCATCTGTTGAGGCATCATTACAGCAGATAACTTCAAAGGGATAGGCGATAGTTTGGGCATAAATACTTTCAATAGCCTTTTCTACTTTATCGACGCAATTATAGCAGGGCATAATAAATGAAATAAAATGATCAGTGGCCTGTATCGCGGCCATTAAGCCTACAAAGACACTGTACAAACAGATTTTTTGATAAAAAAACATGGTAAAAACTCCTCTTTTTGTTACGCCCCGCTCGCCCTGAGCGTAGTCGAATGGGTACGAGCAATCATGGGTCCAGTATAGTAAAAAACAAAAATTGAGCTAGGTGCCCTTTTGATAAGCGTATTCATAGCACTATTGACAAAATTTATATATAATTTATATTAGAAATAATACCAAAATAAATAAAATAGAGTAATATAGGGTTATTTTCATGAAAATAGTACAAAAATGCATATATAGCATTCTCTTTGCGTCATTCTTTGCGGCATCGGCTGATCAAGCAATTCCCCAAAAGCATTCCCTTCTTGAGTCGGATTTGGTGATTCAGATTAAAGCTAGTTTCAGTCAATATGATATTCAGCAATGCATGGAAGATATTACCGGACGATACCTGTCTAACAGCCTTACCATCGACCAATATTTTTCATATGTTGAATACCTATTGGACCATAAAAAAGATTTATTTGTGCCCACTTGCCAAGGCTGGATCTATTTTCTTCTTAAAGAATTTTATACTGAAAAACAAACGCCTGCTTTATTTACCCAATTATGCAAAAAATATCCTGAATTCCTTGATGCATTTATTAATTTTGCAATGAACCAGTTTCCTTTTAGAACTCGCTATACATTGGAAGGAAAAGGTGATCTCTATTTGATGCACATTATACTCGAGCACAAAGATCTGTGTGATTTATTTTTTTCCAGATTAGGACAAAATACAACCCTTCAAAAAATATATCTTACCCCTTCAATTATTAATGAGTTTTCATCAAAAAAATATTCTCTCGAGCACTTTTTTGAATCGGCAAAAAAAGAGCTTTTAAAGCCAATTTTACATCTTATTCAAGAACAGAAACGGCTCAAAGAAGAATTCAAAAAAATTGTAAAAAATCATGCAGAATCAGTTTCTTCATACCATATCAGCAAAGTAGAAAAATATACACGACAAAAGATAAAACAATCTGCTTGCTTTAATCAATTTATAAAAGCGTTACATAAAGAAAAAGAACTTACCAAACAAGGATACATCTGTTTTTACCACGGACAAATGCGCGACTACGCTGTGATGTCAGATCTTGGAAATATTCTTTTTAACGAATTAGTGCAAAAACAAGCACAATCAGATTTTTATTTCATGCAATTTAGAAAAAATGATTTTGACCATGTCAAACAGTCAATAACAGGGCAGAAAAAATTGCCCGCGATTATCACAGAAATAAAAAATGAACATGCTTCGATGCTTTTTGGAAGAGATTATTATAATGAACGCTACAGACACCCATGGCGACTATCATTAAATATCTTTGCCTTTGGTAATTGTAATAACTGGGGAAGTAATACTTTCAATTTTGTTGAGACAAATAGCAACATTAATGAAAGTAAAAATATTTTCAAGCTTACCTGTGATAATTTTAATATTCCAGAGACTATATCTTTAAAATATGAAACAAGAATGCGGGATCTCATTCAAAAGTATACTAATTTATATAGCACCGGCAGGCTTATTCTCTTTGCTTTCCCTGCAGCAAAGGTCGATACCTATGCCTATATAGCCGAAGTTGGCGCATATCGCTATAAGCCTTACTTAGACAATAGGTACATAGAGAGCGTCACCGATTTATTGACTGTCGTGCAAAAACAGAATATTCCGTTTTATGACTTAGATTCGCTAGAGTTTGCAACACCGCTTACTCCCGCAGGAGCCCTCAATCCTTACAGAGGTATCAAGCTCTTTGTCTTTGAAAATGAACAATGCGATAAACAACGTGAACAGCAACTCCATGCAGAACGTCAAACGCTGATCAATGATCTCATTGCAGACCTTAAACAGCAGAATCTCTTAAGTGAGTGTCAATGGATAGCCAAAGAATTTGATAAGTTATTGAAGATGTGTGCATAGAGACTATTTTATGAAAATAATACAAAAATATTTATGCATAGCCGTCGCTCTCAGCACCTTTACGCTGCTGCCTGACCAGGCAATCAGCCAGAAATATCCCTCTCTTGAGCCGGAATTAGTAGCTAAACTTAATGTCACTGATGAATACCTATTAGCCGATTTACTGTGCTACGCATCTCATTCTTATATCGGTTATCCCATAATAGATATCGACAATTTTATTCCCATCATTACCCATATTTTAAAAAATAATAAAGCCACGTTTATCTCAAGTTGCGCAAAATACAACAGCCATATAGTTACTTTATTTTATACTATTCTCTTAGCTGATCAGGCACCGCTAGAAAAAAAATATAAAATTACAGAAGAATTTGGTACTCTTTGCAGTAAGCATAAAGACTTTTTTGATGCTTTTATCAAACATATCCCCTCAAAACATTTTGCCTATAATACTTCACAACCCAGAGAGCTACTATCTTTCTTATTACAGAATAAAAATATCCTAGAGCTTTTTTTAGTTGAAGTTAAAAGCAAAATTAATACTATACACATTAAAAAATTTCTTATCTTAGAATTTTCACGTAAAGAATATCCGCTCGAGTTCTTTTTTGAAGAAACAAAAAAAGAACTTTTTAAGCCGATTCTCCATCTTATTCAAGAGCAAAAAAAGATCAAAGAACAACTCAATGACTTAATTCAAAAACAAAATACGCTCTCTTGTTCTCATGCAATCTTAACAAAAAATAATTTTTTGCAAGAAGTTATCAATTCACAAAGCGGTAAGCAATTGCTTCAGGCCCTGCAAACAGAAAAAAACCTTACCACTAAAAGACATGTCTGTTTTTACCATGCCCAAAGTCGCCATTTTTCGATTGTATCTGATATTGCAAATGCCCTTTTTTATGCCTTATTACAGAAAAAAGAGTATCCAGATTTCTTTTTTATGCAATTCCGACCACATGATTTCACCACAGTCCAAAAACTCATACGAAAAAATATTGCACAAAATACGGTAATCTCTGATATAAAAAAGGAACATAAAAAGTTACTCAAAGGATGTATTAACGGTGAATTCAGAAAACCTTGGCAACTTTCATTGAATTTATTTGTTTTAGGCAATAGCAACCAACCAGGCGCGCAAACCTTTAATTATTTAGAATCCAATTACAATTGCAGCTATCCTCATGATGGGATCATTGAAACTATTTTTGAAAATTTTAATATCCCTCGATCAATTTTTGAAAAATATACTATACGTATAAAAGAGTTACAAGAAGAGGCTTGCGATATCTATGCAACCGGCCGCCTTATAGTCTTTGCCATTCCTAAAAAAATTGTGAATAACGTTGCCTATATAGCTGGACATGATGTTGATCAAGGACGCTATGACTATAAAGAAACCCCTTCATTTGATAATAAAAAGATTAAATCTGTTACAAAATTGATTGATTTTGTTAAACAGGGAACATCTCTTAAGGCCCACTTTCCCGTTATTGATGAACTTGAATATGTTCTTTCATTAACGCCTGCAAGCGGGCTTAATCCCCATATTGGCATAAAGATGTTTGCTTTTGACGGTGAACCTTTTAATGCTCATGCTGCAAAGAAATTAAAAGCGGATACCAATGATCTTGTACAAGCTCTTATTTCCGACTTGCATAAACATAATCTCTTAAAAGAGTGCCGAGCCCTAGCCCAAGAATTTGATAAGTTATTGGTCGCTTGTGCGTAATTTGATTTTTACTTATTAGATGGATCCTGAATCAAGTGGTGCGAAGCGCACTGTTTTAGGATGACACACTTTGTTAATTAAAATCCCAATTTAAAGCCTCTATCTGCCCACAGATGGGAAAAGACCCCTGCTAAAAAGAAAAGCATATTATAGGCCATTTTAATGGTATATGCCGGATAATACATATGCGTAGCAACGATAGCAGAGACTCCCAGGAAGATTAAAAAAATAAGAGAATGAAATAATGTGCGATGATGCACCATTAAAGGTATGCAGGCGAATATCCCCATTGCCGTGGCTGCGCCATATTGTTTGGTGTACGCAAGCAGCACCAATAATACAAAAAAGAAAATATACAAAATTCTTTGGATTTTACTTTTTGTATCAATGTCAGGAAAAAGCGCACCGATAAGTGTGTACATAAGCAATTCAATCTTCCGTTCAAAGCCAAGCGGTCCTAAAAAAAGAATCAAATATATTGCTACCATATATGATAAAAATCCAACAAATAAATGTGTTTTATGCTGTGGCATCGTATGGCTCCGTTACCAATTTCATAAGCGTTGTCCCTGGATAATAATAATCCAATATCTCTTTAAATAAAAAACCCTGCTTGGCCATGGTACGCACGCCCCATTGGCATACTCCCATATGATGCCCAAAGCCCTTGCCGGTAAAAATAATATTTTTACCCTCTTTTTTTATGGTATAACAAAAACTTCTGACATCCTTGCATAATCGATACATGAGTGTCCCTGAAATTTTTTTGTGAAACCTACCGGCTTTAACATTTACCTGCATAACTTTACCCGCTTTATCTGATTCATGCACATGGATCTCTTTTATAAAAGATAGATCAGGAAACTCTTGCTGCAAAATGGTTACGAGTAATTCCTGAGGATAAACAATCTTCCAATTATAAAGTTTACATTCCGTACAAAAAGTACAGGCATAAGGGCGCGCCAAATAAGGGTTACTCTTAAAATCGAAGCCCGATATATGCGCCGGAACAATCCCGCCGCAACAGGAATCATACATGGCAACAATAGGTTCTTTATTATACGTTATAATGATATCATGCGTCTCATTCACCGCTTGCAAAAGGTGTTCAAAATCATGGACACCTTTATAGGTCTGATGAATATTAGTGGCTTTAATATCAAAAAGCTGTTTTTTCTTTGATTTTTTAGCCACCATCATTTTATGTACAGCATAGGTGCGTACCATAATGGCAAAGACTTTATTCACCTCAAGGGGCCAACCTGGCCAGCTTTCAGAACGCAAGACACTATATACATACTCATCTAACGAAATATTATTAATAACATACCAATGGTTATCCTGAATAATTAAGGCTATCTGGCCCGCATACACAATATCCTGGTACCGGCAACGATTATCATCCGCACTTATTCGTACGGCTTTTTTTCCTAATGGCTTACCATTACAAAACAGGCTTCCCTCTGAATAAAGGCATAAAAAACTTTTTTTTGACGTGGTAAAGTGCCATTCAGAAGATTCATTGAGTTCGCCTTCAGCTAATAATACACGAACATTCCCCTGAGCAAGCACCGCGCCACAAAAGAATACCCCGACAATGAGTTTAAGCATGATCAACCAGAGGTTCAAGAGATTTGGGTAAATAAATTTTCTGATCTAAAGCTTTGTTAGCAAGCATATCGGCATGGGTATTATGCGCACGCAAGACATGCGTCACTCGATGAGGGATCGTTTTTAATATATTTTTTGCACGCATAAAAAGTTTCTGCAAAATTGGGTCTTTTACTCGATAATGGCCATTAATTTGTTTAACTAACAGCTCAGAATCAGAAACAATAAGTAACTCGTCTGACAGTGTGATATGGTTAACCACAAAATGAAGTCCTATTAATAATGCTGCATATTCAGCCTGATTATTAGTTTTTTTTCCAATATAATATCCATGCTCTTCAAGTATCAGGTCACCGGCTTTTATAACACATCCAACAGAGGAATACCCAGGGTTGCCACGCGATGCACCGTCAATATAAAGACTAATGCTTTTTTTTAAGACAGGCTTGGAGGGAAAAAGAGACATTTGATTCATACATCAGATAGGTGTATAGAGTAACCGAAAACAATTTTGGCACGGAACCAGCTTATGCTTGCGAATACTGACCAAGTCTTGCGTGGAAATTGCATTAAAACAGGCCGAGCAGGCATTTTTATCAACCGGCACTACCGGATTTTCAATCATCTCTTTCATAGAAACAAATTTTTCAAGCATATCGGGGTTTACATGATGTTTAAGTTCATCATAAAGAGCGGTATGTTCTTCCAAAATAGTTTTTTCCGCTGCTATAGTTTGATCAATCTGCGCAGTTTGCTCATGCGCTTGCGCACGTGCGGTAACCATCTGAAAATCTGTTTCACCCATTTTTTTTTCGAGAGTTTCATAGGTTTCAAAAAGATCAAAAAGTTTATTTTCCTGAGTATCGATATCCTGTGCGATAGTTTTAAGCTCAGTTTCTAAAGAAAAATATTCTTTTGGAGAACTCGATGATTCTAATTTATTTTTTAATGAACGTTGACGGTCACGTAATATTTTTATTTCAAGCTCCTGCGCATCGAGATTTTTTTTAGCGGTATGCGCTTTAAGCTGCGCATCTTTCAATACCTCTTCAAGTTTCTTAAGATCATCAATGAATGTCTGCCTATTAAAAGAAAGCTGCGCTATTTTTTTCTGACTTTGCAGGATAGCAGCATCTTGGGTTACAAAGGCAAGAAAGGTGAAAAATGGATCTGAGTTCATACTATTTCTCTATTTTTATGTCACATGAGGACTTAGATTCCGGTTCAAGCCCGGAAGGACACCTATCAGTAGCTAGGTGTAGGATGGCCTGCCATCCGGAGCTCCGAAGGAGCGCAGGATGGTGGGCCCACCAGGACTTGAACCTGGGACCTTTCGGTTATGAGCCGACTGCTCTGACCGACTGAGCTATGGGCCCTTCCAACATGATGTTATACTACCGTATTTTCTTTTTATTGTCTAACGTGCCCCTATAAGAAAATCTTTAATGCGGTTGCTATATGCCCATTCATTATCGTACCACCCATATAACCTTACTAATGAGCCTGCACTAACGGTCATGGTGGTATCAAAAATAACTGAATGGCTATTACCCATGAAATCGCTTGAAACTAAGGGCTGATAAGAAACTGAAAGTATATTTTTTAAAACGGTCCGGGAAGCCTCGGCAAACCATTCATGCAGGGTATCTACTGCCACAGGCTTTTCTAATAAAAAAGTAACATCTGCCAAAGAAACCACCGGTATAGGCACCCGTAAAGCGCTTGCTGAAAGAATATTTTTATACTCGGGAAACACTGCAGCTATAGATACGGCAGCGCCGGTAGAAGCGGGAATAATATTTAACGCTGCGGCTCTGGATTTACGTACATCCTTATGTCCAGGATTAACATCGAGCAATGTCTGTGTATTAGTATAAGCATGCACTGTTGAAGCTAACATCTGGTTAATATGAGTATGCATCTTCATAACATGGATAAGAGGAACCATAGCGTTAGTAGTGCAACTTCCTAAGGAAATAATAGTATGTTTTTGAGCGTCATAGTGCGATTGATTGACCCCCATGACAATGGTGATATCCTCGCCGTGCGCTGGAGCTGTAATAACTACCTTTTTTGCGCCACTTTTAATATGTTGTTGAGCATCTTGTGCATGGGTATAATGTCCCGTAGCATCAACCACAAAATCAATCTGTAGATCGGCCCATGGGAGTTTTGAAGCATCTGTTTCTTGCAAGAGGATAATCTTAAAGTTATCAATCATAAGAAGGCCATCTTTGACAATCACCGGTTTTGTGTATGCGCTCAAAAGAGAATCATAAGCAATCATATAAGGAACTTCTTCAATATAGACATTGCCGATATTTATGGCAACCAGGGAAAATTTCTTATGTGCTTGACTATCTTGTAAATATGCGTGAAGAAAATTTTTGCCTATTCTTCCAAAGCCGTTAAGGGCTACTTTTTTCATACTATTTCTTTCATGGTAAGACGTTCATGCACACTATTTTTTACTGGTGGCTCGCTAGGCAGATCTTTACATGCCTGAGCTAATGCACGCTCGGTAAGTTCTTTAATAGTCTGCAACCCTTGCACAGTAAACGCTTCATAACGAACGCATAAAGCGGGTTGCGTGTTAGATACGCGAATAAGGCCCCAACTGTCTTGATCTTCAAAGCGTATCCCATCCTCAAATGAAAGAGTATAGGATGTGTTTGCGGCTACATATTTTTTTATATTTTCAATTACCTGAGCCTTTTGATCATCTTTGCAAAAAATACGCATTTCAGGAACACTATGCGTTTGGGGAAACTGAGATACCAAATCAGTAAGATTTTTTTGTTTAGTATGCACGAGACGTAATAGGCGCAAAAAGGCATAAATCCCGTCATCATATCCAAAATATTCGTCGGCAAAAAAGAAGTGGCAACTTAATTCACCACCTAAAAGAGCGCCATGCTCACGCATAGCTGTTTTTATAATAGAATGGCCCGAAGGCGACCTGAAATAACGGCCCCCATATTTTTTGATCGTATCGGGAACCATCAGCAAACATTTACTATCAAAAATAATTTTTGCTCCGGAGCGCCGTGATAATACATCTATTGCAAAAAGTGATAATAACTGATCTCCGGCAAGCAGCGTTCCCTCTTGTGTGATTGCTGCCATACGGTCACCATCACCATCAAAACCCACTGCTAAAAAAGCATTATTTTTTTTAACTTCTTCGATCACATGAAGCATATTTTCTAATTCAACAGGATTTGCTAAATGATTCGGGTAAGTACCATCAACCGCTTCACATAAAATAGAAACAGTTGATAACCCTACCGCTTCAAGCACATCACGCAGGAGAGACCCTACCGCACCATTACCACAATCAGCTAAAATGGGTTTATCAAAGTTTTTCAAATCAGAAAAAGCGGTGGCCATATATTCACAATATTGTTGTTGCAAAGTGACGCGTTGATACAGTCCCGCGCCGCGAGCAACACTTTTTGCTTGTTGCAGATACAATTTTTGAATCTCTTGAATTTCATCACCCCATATTGAATTTTTCCCTAAACACATTTTCAGTCCATTATATTCAGGGCCATTATGAGAAGCGGTAATCATAACCGCAGCATCATAGGCATGAGTATGTGTTGCAAAATAAACCAATGGCGTAGGACAAATTCCTGTATCATCTATCTGAAAACCAGAATCAAATAATGCTTGTACAAATTGCCGATGTATCTCGGGTGAATGGGTGCGGCCATCTCTTCCCAGGATAATTCTTTTTGCTTGCGGGTTTTTTTGAAGAACATATGCAGCAAAAGCCCGTCCGAGAGTATACATGTGCGCAATAGGAAACTCATGCGTTACTGTTCCACGTATATCATAGTGTCTAAATGCATTAGGGGCAATCATGAATCTCCTTTGGGTAAGATAGCTGTGATAAAGTTCTAACGTATCATTTTAAAAATTGCAAGATCATGATAAACTTCTGCGTATGATTCCCTTAAAACTATCTTTAAAAAATTTTCTCAGTTACGGACAAACCACCCAATATATCGATTTTGAACCGTATAACCTTATTTGTCTTTCGGGGAAAAACGGACATGGAAAATCAGCTCTTCTTGATGCTATTACCTGGGCATTATGGGGACAAGCGCGCAAGACGCAAGGATCTGCTCGCGGGGATGAAAATCTTATTCGTTTAGGACAAAGCCATATGATGGTTTGTCTTGAATTTATGAGCAATAGCACCATTTATCGTGTACGTCGGGAACTTACCCTTACGAGTAATAAGATACAAACTACACTTGATTTGGGAATAATTGATCCAGAAAAAAATCAGATTAAAGGGCTTACTGACAAAACGATTCGGGCGACCCAAGAAAAAATTATAACCGCTCTAGGTCTTGATTATGAAAGCTTTATTAATTCTGTTTTTTTGCGTCAAGGATCTTCTAATGAATTTTCAAAAAAATCGCCTAAAGAACGTAAAGAAATTCTCAGTTCCATGTTGGGCATTACCCAATTTGAATTAATCAAAAAAAGGGCGATTGAAAAGGGAAAGACCGCGGCCACACAAAAAGATACACTCTTGCCCATTCATGAACGATTATCCCATGATATTCTTCAAAGAGAATCACTTGAGCGCGCGTTGCAACAAACAACCCTGCAGGAAAAATTAGCAGAAGAAAAACAAACGCAGTTACAGCAACAACTTCAACGCGCTGATACCAACCTTGAGCACTTTAAGCAAGATGCTCTTGAATTACACAATGTGGCTATGGCACTCGAAAAATTACGTATCACCTGGCAAAAAGGTGTGGAAGAACTGTCTGAAGCACGAGCAGAATTTAAAAAAATACTCACTAAAAGAATTACGCGTGACCATACATCTTCTTCAGATCTTGCTGAATTAGAAAAAGAACTTGATACAATCCAGCATGAGGAAATACAACATTTGGCATTACAGCAAGAGGCATTGAAACTTGAGCATGCACTGTCTCAATTAGCTTCAGATATTCAGACTGCACATACTCTTAAAATGCATACTGCAGATATGCACAGGCAGCATAGTGAGTCTCGTCTGCATTTGCAACAAAAACAATTAACTGTCATTAATGAAAAAATAAGCGTGTTACAACAGACGATTGAAAAAAAAACAGTCACACTTGACCGTCAAAATATCTTTAAAAAATATGAAAAACATCGAGAATATTATCAAAAATTCGTAACGCAAAAAAATAATCTTTTACTTGCGGTACAACAGTATGACCAGACCGTAAAAAGGCTGAGCCAAAAAATAGCGCCGGCGTGTCCCATGTGCCAGCAACCTTTACAGGAAAACAAAAAAAAACTTATATGTTCAGAACAGCAGCAAAGAAGTTCACTTGCTGAGCATCAATTAAAAAGATTTCAGACGGTATTGCCCGCACTTAAGCAAACTATTATAGAGCTGCATGCTCAAGGAGAAATTCTTAAAGAAGCTGAACATTTAGAAAAGCAATTACAAGAACTTATTGATGAAGAAAAAAAACTTAACGCTGAATATACTCAAGAGAAAAATAGTGTAGAAAAAGCGCATCAAGAAAAAGAGCTTTTGATTAAGGAACAAACGTTACTTTTATCAAACAATATCCCCTACCAGGACCTTTTACAAAAACATCATCTTCTTATGCAACAGCTTTCTTTACAAAAATCTCTTGCTGAACGTAAACTTGAATTGATACAAAAAATTAAACTCAGAAAATCAGATAATGAGCTCAATCCAGAAACTATACAAGCTCTTTTACCCCATATAAAAAAAAGAATTCATACTCTTGTTGCTCATCTTCGTTCAATAAAAAATGAGCGCCAGGAGTTAAATCAAAAAATTGCTCTTTTAAAAGAAAAAAATTCTCAAATACCCCTGCTTGAAGAATCTATTGCTCAGATACGCAGAGAATTGAACCTATGCAATCAAGAAATAAATACCTTACTGCGTGATACGGGTTCCTATAAAGAACAACTTACACGGCTAGAGCTTCAACAAAAAGAATTAAATAGAGTTGATGTAACTATTCAAGATTGCACTAAAAGCCATGAACTATATCAAACTATTGCCCATGTTCTGGGGAAAGATGGAATACAAGCGCTCTTAATAGAACAGGCAATCCCTGAAATAGAACAGGAAGCCAATAACCTTTTGGAAAAATTAACCGATAATCAGGCACATCTTTTTATTGAATCGGTACGTGACTTAAAAAGTGGTAAATCCAAAGAGACCCTTGATATTCATATTTCTGATGCAATAGGCATTCGGTCTTACGAGCTTTTTTCTGGTGGTGAAGCATTTAGAATAGATTTTGCTTTACGGATTGCACTTTCTAAACTTTTAGCGCGTCGTGCAGGAACCTCCTTACAAACACTTATTATTGATGAGGGTTTTGGATCACAAGATGAGGAAGGTCTTTCTCATATTATGGACGCATTGTATAAAATCCAAGATGATTTTGCAAAAATTATTATTGTTTCGCATTTGCCCTATATGAAGGACCAGTTTCCTGTACACTTTGTCGTACATAAAACGGGTCAGGGAAGTTCTATCAAAATTATTGAACAGGGATAACCTTTAATCAATCCCACGTAAATAGGCAACAGCATCTAAAGCGGCTTTTGCTCCATCACCACTGGCAACGACTGCCTGCCGATAGCGGTCATCTGTAGCATCACCTGCCGCAAATATACCCTCGACAGATGTTTTTTGACGCTCAAGCAATGTTATGTACCCATACTTATCGCACGCAAGTAAATTTTTAATAAAATCTGTTTCAGGTATTTGACCTATCGCCAAAAAAAGTCCCTCTGCATGAATTATTTCATGCGCCAGGGTAGATTTATTAAATATTTTAATACCGGTCATACCTGTATCATCACCCAGGATTTCTTCTACCTCAACATCATTGCGGTATGAAATATGATTATAATTTCTTATTTTTTCTTGCATACGAGGGCTTGCTCTAAATTCAGCACTGCGCAATAACAGCGTAATACTTTTTGCATATGACGCAAGCTGAAGAGCCTCTTCTATGGCAGAATCGCCACCACCAACAATCACCACATCTTTACCTTGAGCAAGGGTACAATCACAAACAGCACAGGTTGAAACCCCTTTTCCCCAAAATTCAGACTCTCCCGGTATACCAAGAGTGCGCGGACGTGAACCGGTAGCAATTACTATCGCGTCAGCATAATACGTTATTCCTTCACTGGTAATTAAGGTAAAACGAGGACCCTCATCTGCAATAGAAATTGAAACCACGGCTTCATACACTATTTTCGCACCAAAAGATTCCGCCTGTTGCTCCAAACGATCAATAATAGACATACCATATTGAGGAACCACCCCAGGCATATTTTCTACTGTTCCTGCAATAGCCAATTGTCCACCAGGCCGCGGCCCGACAAAAACCAGGGTTGATTCTCCTGAATTACCGCCATATATGCCTGCGGAATAGCCGGCAACACCCCCGCCAATCACCGCAAGGCGCGTGCAGATCGCTTGTTTGAAATTATCAGCACTACACAGCAGTGCTGGCATGCCACCCATGATCAAAAGTGTTTTAAAAAAATTCATAGATTACTCAGTTATAAAACGACTTGCAAAATCAAAAAATTCTCGCTTGGTCATTACGTCATTATAGCGCCCAACTACCAACCCATCTTTTATAACGACAAAATAAGGAACTGTCGTAACACGGTAACGGTCCTTAAGTTCGGCCATTTTCTCTATATCTACTTTAACACATACTAATTTATCTTTCAGCTGTGTACCAATAGCTTGAATATAAGGCATTATTTGCAAGCATGAAGAACAAAATTTAGTATAAAAATCGATAATAACAGGAACCTTGCTTTCTAGTACAACGCTTTTAAATTGATCCATAGATTCAATGGCAGTAATTTCAATCAGATTAGTAGCAACAACGGGATCATACAATTTCCGCTCAATTTTTTTAGCAAAAATTTCATCAAAACCGATACGTTGTAAAAATCTTTCAGCATCCAAAGCCGCCTTAACCCCATCACCACTGGCAACAGCCGCTTGGCGGTAACGTTCATCTGAAACATCCCCTGCAGCAAAAACACCTTCTTGTGACGTCTCTTGAGTTCGACATGAATGCGCAATATATCCTAAAGGCGTAAACGCTATCTGTCCCTTAAAAAGCTCGGTATTAGGCTTATGCCCTATAGCTAAAAATACACCATCAATAGGCATATGGTCAGAACCTTGGGCTGTTTTAAGTTTTATACCCGTTACACGCGATCCATCACCCTCTATTTCAGTAATAGAGGTGTTATACCTAATTTTTATGTAATCAAATTTCTTAAGACGATCCTGCATGGCAACTGAAGCGCGCATTTTATCTCCGCGGACCAGAAGGGTAATGTGTCGAGCATATGCAGTAAGCTGTAGGGCCTGTTCCGCTGCCGAATCACCTCCTCCTACCACGACCACATCTTTATCCTTGAAGAATGCCGCATCGCAAATAGCACACGCAGTTACCCCTTTGCCCCAGTGTTCTACTTCCCCTGGTACATCTTTTAGACGCTCAGGAAAAGCTCCGGTGGAAATGATTACCGATAAGGCATGCACTTGGGAATCCTCAGAAGTGACAAGTTGATACGGCCAGACAGAAAAATCTACTTTTTTTATACTTTCATTCACCAGCACCGCCCCAAAATGCTGTGCTTGCTCTTGCACCGCTTTAATAATTTCAGGACCCTGTTTTTTGCCCATACCTGGCCAATTTTCTACTTCACTGGTGCTCATAAGCTGTCCTCCAGCTTGCGGACCTTGGAAAACCACCGTATGCAAATGGGCCCGGGAGGTATATAATGCCGCGCTTAAACCCGCTGGCCCTGAACCGATAATGGCAACGGGAATAATATTTTTAGAGCCTTCCACCCTTTTCCAATCATAGGTTCCCGCCGGTGGCGTTTTCCCGGTAAAGCCATACCAATAAAGTCCGCCGCACACCAAAAGCCCCAGAGTAAGCCCTAAAAAAACTGAATAAATCTTCATAATAAAAGCCTATTTACCAATATATAACTTTCAAATTTTACGTATTCTAGTATACTTAAAAAGGTATAGTAAATAAATGTTTAATATTTAGGTATGGACTCATGAATATAAAAAAATTTCTTATACTGATTTTATCAGTGTTTTCATTCACTACAGCCTCGCTCAAGCCAGAAGCTCCCGTTCAAGCAATAACGCTTGAAAACTCGCAGGAAATTCAACAAGAAGCCGCGCTTCAGGAAGACGAATTAATTTCCATTTGTCAACAAATACAAAAGGAGTGCTCTAAGCAAATCGATTTTTTAACCTCTATTTTGCAGCAAACAATTGGGTCTGTTCAAAAGGGTTCTATTAAAGCATCGCTTGATAAAAAAGCACTTTCACAAAAATTGTATGAGTACATAAGTCTTATGCATCTTTTGCAGGGCATGAGTGTAATGACCGCCAATCATGAAACATTGATGCAAGTAACGGTTATCTTAAAAAATGTGATAGATAGACTGACGGTTGCTTTTGACGCGCAACTTACCATTCTTGAGGTTCCTGATATTGAAGACCTTTTGGTTACCGATAAAAACTTCACCCCTACTTTTGAGTACCTTTTTAAGCTTCTTACAAAAAATGAGAGGCGTCTTAATGAACTTGTTCTTAAAAGCACTTCATTAGGGTTAACTACTATCAATAAGACTATTAGGTCCTTAGAAAATTTTTGTCAAAACTACAAATGGCCGCTTTTTATGGCTGGTTGCGCTGGCGCCGGGCTTATGTTTTATCAATGGCAAAAAATGCCCTTGACTATTGAGTCTCCTAATCAGACTAATGGTTCCTGGCTGTATGATATCATAAAGAACCACTCGCCTAGTTTTGATTCTGCAGCTTTGACTGTAGCAGTAGTAAGTGGTTTATTTAAAGATCAGCTAACCCTCGTGGGTAATTACGTCGTAAATACAGCATATAAATCGATTACAAAAAAATATAACAAAATAAAAACATTTTGTGCTGAAAGTTATGATGTCTTAAAAGGCATAAATAATGTCAAGCGCGAAGGGCTTGCAACATCTCTTGATAACGTACCCGATCTTGATGACGAATCTCTGATTGGGCTAGAAGATCAAAAAAAGGAACTTTATAAAATTTTAGAGTATCTCGGGGACCCAGAACTGTATATCCGCTCAGATAATGAAATTGCTAAATGCATTATGGCAATAGGACCTTCACGATGCGGAAAAACAGCCTTGATTAAAGCACTTGGTGCAACTATCAATAAACATTATGAAGAAGTCGGTTCAAGCCTAAAAATTAAATTTATTGAGATTAATTATCTCATGATTAATTCTGCGCCCGGCATGCTCCAAGAAATCATTGAATATGCCAAAGCAAGTGCCCCATGCATATTATTTATTGATGAGATTCATCTTCTTGGGTTGCAAAAAACCGGAGATAAAGGACTTCTTAATGATTTCTTAACACAACTTACTGAATTACATAAAATTAAAGATCCATTAAAACAAGTATTTATTATTGCAGCAACAAATCACCCTGAGCTTCTTGCGCCGGAACTCTTTAAACATGAACGTTTTGGTAAGGTGATCAGGTTTAAAAAACCGGGCATTACCGAACGTGCAAACTTCTTCTTATCAAGCTTTAAAAAGTATGGAATTAACCCTGAAGTAATTGATTTAAAAAGTATTGTTCTACAAACAAAAGAATGTGATTTTGGTCATCTTCAGCAAATTATTAAAGATGCCCGTTTTGAAGCGCGTGCCCGTGGACAAGGCGTAAATCAAGAACATTTACAGCGTGCTATAAATTCTCTTGTTCATGGATTGAATTCAACGGCAGAATTAAGTAAAGAAGAAACCCTTATTGCAGCCATTGACCAGGCAGGAAAAATCGTTACTCATTATGCCTTGGGCATTCATGAAACAATTCATCTTGCAACGATAAATAAAGTTGATGGTAAAATTGAAGAAGATATCTTGTGGATCTCCGACAAAAAAGACACTGAGGTTATTCCTGCGCGTTATGGAACTATTATCTCTACTTCTAACCGTGAGGAAATTCCTTTTTCAGATGCAATCGAACTTGAAAAACTGTGTAAGCGCTATCTTTCTGGAATAGCGGCCCAGCAAATAATCTTAGGAACGTACTATATCGATTATACCGCACAAGATTATAGAAATGCTTTTGATATTGCCCAAAAAATAGTTCTCAAGGGATTAACACTTAAAACACTCCCTCCTGAGCAGCAAGATCGAATATTTCAAGAAACGCAAAAGCTGATGACTCAATTCGAAGCAGAAATACTGGAACTGCTGAAAACTCAGAAATCACTCATTGAAAAACTCGTTAAGGAGCTGATCAAAGACCGTTGCTTAACTGGAAAAGATATTGAAAGTATAGTACAATAAGAGGCAATCACCGCTTGTTTAATTTTTTAAGGAATTTACATGAAGAAATTATTTTTAATTGCATTGGCTTTTTGCCTGAGTCTCTCATATTTTTGCTTTGGAGAATCGCAGCAAGCAGTAGATAAAGTATATAAGCAGCAGCAGGATTTTGTCATAAGTCTTCTTAAGCAATGCAAAGAGCGGCAGACTCAAAAGGCCGCTCGTGAATCGCTTGAAACATTAAGCGGCTTTCTTAAACAATTTCCTTCTGCGCTTGAATGTGTTATTGATACCTTTCAAGTCTGTCTCGATCACAACTGTAAGGATATTCCGGCACATGTTACTAAATGCATAGACAACTTTAGAGCAACCTCTGCAAATAAAGACTTCATGGATTACCCTGATATTCATATGGTGCAGCCGAAATTAAATGCTTTAATAATCTGTTACTTTAATTTTCAACTCAGCCCACTCGGCGCAGTTGATCATTATGGCCAGAGTTTTTTACAAAGAACTAATCTTGATACCTATCTTTCACTTGCTCAACCTATTATTACCTTTATAGGAATTTATGCATTATTAAGCTATAGCATTAATTACTTGAACAACACTTTTGAAATAAACTATAAGCATGACAAAAACCCTTTCTTGCAAGAGGCAACATCAACTACTTTTAAGGCAATTACAGCAAGCCTTTTCGTACCGGAAATACGTCCAAGTCTTGAGAGAACCCAAAAGTATATTAAAGAAACTTTCAGCAAAAACTACGCCCAAATTATTAATAAAAATCGCAAATCGGGTTATCCTGCAAAACCAGCAAAAGAATCATTTAGCACCATTAAAGGTTACGGTGACACTAAATTACTGCTCACGCCGTATATCGATTTTTGCGCCCATTTGACTGAATACAGATCTGCAGATTTAAGAATAGCACGCGGGATTTTACTTGAAGGTGATTTAGCCGATGGAAGAAGAATTGCTCAAGCCTTTGCCGGTGAAATAACTCAAAAATACAAATCACTCGGATCCAGCACGCAATGTCTTGTCTATGAAATTCATGGCTCATCTTTGGTTGATAAGAAATTGGATAAGGTCCTTGAAGAATGCTTAGAATTCGCCCCCTGCGTATTGATTATTAATAACCTTGATTGGGTATACAAGCAAAAAGATGTTGCCCCTGAAGTATATGCTCATATTATTAATAAGCTCAACCGCTACTTGGCTCAAGATAGCAATTTCCCTGTTACTATTTTTGCTACCTCTCAAGATCACACCGTTTTGGACCCAGTGCTTCTTGAATTTAATAAGTTTGAAGTGATTCCACTCGCTTAAAAGGTATCAATCAGAGCTAACCGTTCAGCATAACGGCCACCTTTAAATTCGGCATTTAACCAGCAGGAGATTATTTCCTTAGTCTCCTGCTGCGTCACATAATCAGCCGGTATCACTAAAACATTACAATTATCATCTTCTTTTGCCTTCTGAGCAATCATTGCTTTCCAGGCTACGCACGCAAAAACTCCTTTAAATCTATTGGCGGCGATAGCCATGCCATTGCCACTACCGCACAAAAGAATAGCGCCCTCAATCTTATCCTGGTGCATTTGTTGAATCGCTTGATGTGCAAAAAGAGGATAATCGGAACGTTCGGCAGTAAAAGCACCGATATCAAGCCAGAGTCCAGGCAACGATTTAATATATTCTTTTAACTCAAAACCCCGATGGTCGGATCCTAAAATTATTTTTTTTGCTTGCAGTTTCATACATCGCCTTTTTTGTCTACCTTCTGAACTCTCACTTAATCTAAAAAAAGAAGATATACTTACACAAGAGACCTAACATTTTATAGAGGAACATTGTGAGCCTATGATAAGACTTATAATTCGACTTGCCTTAGCCCATATTTACCGTGCGACTGGTCAAAAAAATATATCTCTTATGATAAAAATTTGTTTTGCTGCGCTGACCATAAGCACCTTTTCACTTACTTTAGTGGTGGCTGTTATGAATGGATTCCAGAAAGAAACCGCCAAGAAATTACAAGGAATTCATGCAGACATTATCATTAAAGCGCCAGCAGAAGCTTTAGATTATGAAAAACTTATCACGGTTATAAAAAAAGAATTTATCGCTGAGATTCAACAGGCATCTCCCCAGGCTATCAGCAATGTTATCCTTAAATCTAACAAGCATGACACTCTTTCTCCGTTGAGTGTATGTATCGGCATTGATCCACAACGCGAGAACGAGGTAACAACTCTTTTTAGCATGTTGAGCTCACCTGAAAATCCATTGCTGCAAATAGCGGGCAATCGGATCCTGATTGGAAAAACTGCAGCTCAAGTATTAGATGCCACACCCCAAGAGCCTATAAGCTTGTTATATATCCCTGAAGAACCACAAAAAAGAAAAATTACGCTGGAAGAAACACACGCTGTTATTGGCGGCACGTTTAGAACAGGAATTGAAGAATTTGATACTGCAGTAGTATTTTGTAATCTCGATTTTTTTAAAAAAACATTTAAAAATAGTGATGTTTCCCAGATAGTTCTTAAGTGCAAGCCGGGTATAAATCTTGAGCAGTGCGCTCACGCGTTAAAAAAACGCTTTGGGCAACTTGAAGTTTATACCTGGAAAGAGTTATATCCCGCACTTGTTTCTGCATTAGCGCTTGAAAAATATGCCGCCTTTATTATTTTAGCACTCTGTGCATTGATTGCAGCAATGAATTGCCTGGCACTTATCTTTATGTTTATCACCCAGAAAAAAATGGAAATTGTGATACTCAAAACCATGGGCATGCGTGATAAGGATATCAGCTTAATCTTTCTTCTTATCGGCTTTATGATCACCTTAGCGTCCACTATATTCGGCATTATTCTTTCTGCAGGTGCCGGATGGTTCTTGCAGCGCTATCCGCTTATTACCTTACCAGATGCCTATTACGTTGATCATTTACCGGTTGATTTAGATTTCCCTTTAATACTTGCTGTTTTTTGTACCATGCTTGCCTTAGGGACTTTCGCTTCATACATTCCTTCACGCAGGATACATACTTTTTCTATAGCGCATCTTCTTAAATTTGGAGCCGAATGATGAAACGCATTCCAATGCTGGACTGGAAGTTAATGAACAAAAGAGTGTTTGTACGTGCCGATTTGAACACCAAACTTTCAGGAACATCGGTTCCTCACAGTTTAAAATTTAAACGACTACTGCCTACGCTTGCCTATCTTAAAAAAGCTGGGGCGCAAATCACCCTTGCAACACATATTGATCGGCCTACGCATTTTCAACCCGAATTTTCAACACGACAACTGACCCATTTTTTAAATCAAGAAGGGTTTTCTTGTCTGTATAGTACCCCAGAAAGTCTTTCAGCTCTTTTAGAACATGAACATGATATTATGCTGCTTGAAAACCTGAGGTTTTACCCAGAAGAAGAGACCAATTCTCGAAATTTTGCTCATAAAATAACACAAAAATGTGACTACTTTGTCGAAGATGGCTTTGGTGTGTTAGCGCGCAAGGAAACCTCACACACCCCCGCTGCCGAGCTTTTCAAGCCAGAAAAAAGATCTATTGGGCTTTTGGTTGCAGAAGAATTGGAACATTTACAGCCCGTGAAAAAAAATCCCAAACAGCCTTATTTAGTCATGGTTGGCGGCGGAAAAGGTGAAGAAAAAATCAAGACACTGTATCATTTTCTTGATAAAGCTACTCATATTGCGCTTTTGCCGGGGCTTTCGGAATTGCCGGAAGCGTATGATTTCATTCAGGACGCGCACAAGCATTCTGTTACCCTTTTGCTCCCTGAAGATTATGTAATGATTGATGATAAAAAAATCAGTATTGGCACTCAGACACTAAAACAATGGCGCCCTATTATTCTTTCTATGCAGACCATCATTTACAATGGGTTGATGGGTTTTATCTCAGAACCAGAAACTACTGCTATGACGCATGCTTTATTTGAACTTTTTAAGCAAAGTGAAGCTGAAAAAATTATTATTGCCGGGGGCGATACCACCTTTGCTGCACAACAATGGCATATCCATGGGGAGAAGATTTTTCTTTCAACAGGCGGCGGCGCCACCTTAAGTTATCTCGCGGGTCAAAAATTGCCCGGGCTTAAGATTGTGACGTAATGAACTAACAACGTACATTATTATAAAATCTCAGCTCGAAGCAACAAATTACAGGTTTGTCGCAACAGAAAAATAATAATTGCGCAACGCGTCTAGAGGGGTAAAGCAACATGTTCCAATTAAAATTCTATGACATATACTTATACGAAAAGGAAGAGTAGTTCGTTTTTTTAAACCTATTACTCAAAAGGAGTGATCATGTTACAATGGTCAAAGAATAATTCAACATTTTTAAAAAAAGGCAGCTATTTACTTTGATTATGCATACTATCAGAGCTAAATCGATCGCCATGTATTTTATAGCATTCTTGTGCTTGAATATATGTGCATCTGAACTTATGATACATGAAAAAGGCCTATTAACATCTGAAAAATTTGATGTAAAAAAATAGTAAAAAGCAAAGACGACTATTTTATTCTTACCAAACATGGAGTTCATAAGGTTCATAGACATGACGTTTCTCAATCATTAAGAGAAATGAATGACGAACAATTGACCCATTTCTTGAATGGTAATAATGGCGTTATCAAGGTTTGTCGTTTCGCTAATGGTGAATTCAAGCTTGATAGACATGTTCGTGGAAATGGTGGCGGCGCTATAGGGGCGGCTGTGGGAGTTGTGGCTGGAACTGCTGTGGTGCAAGGAGTTGCTCATGGAACAATTTGGACAATTGCTGCATGCACCGGCCCATTCGTATTTTTCGTTGGATATGCACTTGAAGCTGCGTGTGCCCCTGCTATTGCCTCTGCAACTGTATATGCAGCCGCAGTTGGTGGTTTGACTGGCGCAGTTGCAACAGGCCCCATTTGATAGGGAAGTACTATGTTTTATTGGTATGAACAAGTGCTACTATCATTTCCTATGGTAGTATTACTATACTTCCTGAAGTTTTATGTCATATTACCTTACCTGAGAAATAAAAAATGACGCAGTTTGAACATAATATGATTGCCGGCGTTATACACATAATTCTTTGGATGTTTGTTTATCAACATCATTTTTATGATGAAGAAGAACATCAATGGTGGATGAAATTCTGGAGTAAATTCTTTTAATAAAATCTTATCACATTTGGCCTATAATTTTACAAAAGAGAAGTACTGAACAGCATTAAATCTGCAAAGTGCTTCTCTTTTGTATATCCATAAAACATATTCTTTAATTTTGCCAAGAACATCTCACTGTTATTTATTAGTGCAAAGTTTTATTTCTGGAGGCCAATGGACGCTATTTAAGCTACTTGCGGGACAAAAATTGCCCGGGCTTAAGATTGCGACGTAATGAACTAACAACGTACATTATTATAAAATCTCAGCTCAAGCAACAAATTACAGGTTTGTCGCAATAGAAAAATAATAATTGCGCAACACGTCTAGAGGGGTAAAGCAACATGCTTCAATTAAAATTCTATGCCATCAGGACTTTGCTCTAATACAATAACCGCCATCTAATCTCTGTTATTTAAAAAATAACCCATGTTTTTTGAAACGATTTTACGATTGAATCGAATATCTTAATGAATTTATTAGAAATCATCATGTCAAACTCTTGACTGAATCAAATAAAAATGGCTCACTTTTTTTGTCAAAGAAAAACGAATTTTTCAAAAAATCTGATTTTAACCAGTAACTCTCTACTAGATTGGATCTCTTAGAATCGACCCTATCAATACTTTTATAATATCCAGCATGAGAAACTTTAAAAACTGATGATCTATTCAAGAAAAACAAAAAGCCTAAAAGTCGCCAGAGCGGTGAAAATGACGACACAATCGCAAAAACATTTCAAAATCACCATAGACCATTTTCATATTATAGCGATACAATCAGCTTTATCATGCATTAGTCAAAGTCCTGCTAATATTTCATCTTTCGCTGTTCTACTTGAATCTTTAACTATTGATTCAAAGAGCTTTTCATTATCAATCTTAAAAGCAAATGCCGCAGCACTGAAAGTAAAAAGGATATCGCGCGTAAGAGGTCTATAGCGCATTAAATTCATAAATTTATTATGGTGGATCACCGATCGAGTCGGGGATGACACTTTGAAGGTGTCAACGTGCCAAGTTTTGCACTAGGAAACTATTTAGTTCTTGGGAACCATTTGTCCTGGAGGTAGTTGCCCATATTAGAGCCCCTATTTTGATGCTTCTCATCATATTGCTTATCAAGATGGTCAACATCTTTACGACTATTTTCACCTTTAGTATGCTTAGACGAATTCTTTTTATTCTTTTTAACTAATTTCATTACCCTACTCCTTAAAATTATAACTATATACTTTAAGGATACATAATAAAAGATTAAAAAATCAACGGTTTTTCAAAGTTTTAGAGCCAAATTGGTCGATATAAAAGACCAGCAGGCCTAAAAAGATAAGGCCGCCGCCGAGTATAATCGGCCAACTTACGGGTTCCGCCAAGAAAATATAGGCAAAAAAGGTGACTAATAAGGGAATAGAAAAGCCAGCAAGTGAAACAAGCGTGGCAGAATGGTGCTTAAGGCTTTGGGCATACAGGGTGTAACCCACAATATTGCCTCCAATAATAGTAAAAAGAAAAGCGGCAAAAAAGTAAGGGTAAGACGTTATATCATACACCTTCAGCTGGCCATTTAACGCGGCGCCTGCCAGCGCCATAACCCCGGCGCTTAATTGCATTAAAGTATTAATTTGTATTGGCGTATAATGGCCCTTGCGCAACAACGATTGGACCAATATCCAACCATACCTACTGAGGATAACGGCACTTAAAATAGCAAGTTCAGGGTAAGAGATGCGCCAAAGCCACTCATACCCCATTTCAGGAGAAGACTTGGAAAGAATCACTACGAAAGTGCCTATTAAACCGATAACCATTCCTAATGTTTTAGTTATGGTAATTTTTTCATTAAACATGCAATAAACCATAAAGGCGGTAATAAAAGGGTCAATACTTCCTAAAAGGGATTGTTTGCTTGCAAGCATATGTTTTAAAGACCATGCCTTGAGTAAAGCAGGTACCAAGGTGGTGCACGCTGCAATGATAAGCAAAAGAACCCTATCATTTTTTACTCGTTCATAGGTTAACCGTTCAGTCTGGTGCCAATGGTATACCATGAGTATGCTTCCAGAAATGAGCATACGGAGCGCTACAAAAAATTCTGCAGAAATGCTGGAAAGTATATATTTATTACACACAATTCCGGCAGCAAGAAAAAGATAAGCAAGAAAGATATCGAGCATAATGTCCTGATTTTTTTAATATATTTTTAAGTATATTAAAAAACAGGGCAAAATCCTAAAAAGCAGGTGCCTCGGGCGAAAACTTCCATATCCTCAATCTGAGATTCGTGTTTATCATAGACAAAGAGTCCCTGGTTTCCGTGCTTAAGGGGAAATCTATGAAAGCCCAAGTCACGTACATCTAATTGATGAGCAATATCTTGCAGATAATCTTCAGGGTTTTTATGTTTACCATCGACTTGATCAGCATTCCCCTGCTGAATTGCGCGAACTTTCTGGTTAAAAGCATTATTCTGCATAAATTGGGTAAAATTTTCAGGTTCGTCCCAGAGAGAATGGTATTCTGGGTGTTCTTTTTTATTGTAGCCCGCTATACCTTTAAAACATTTAAAATCTGGGTTATCAATAAAAAAAGCTGCTTTAGGCATATTAAAACAATTTTCATGGCACAGTTCATACAAAATAAATTCCGAAACATTTTCTGTTCCATGAAGGCGTAAAATTTTTTCCGGAATAGTACTTAAAGACCTGAGAACTTGGGCATCGCGTGATAAGATTTCTGTGTTCTTCATGGACATCCTTTTTAAAAGGGGTTTACACATCTCACATGAATTAGTGTAACAACGAATAAAAATAAAAATCAAATTTCAATTATGAACCCCAGAAGAACAACTTATTTTATAGCACCTCTTGATAAAGGCTCTCTGGATCAATACAATTGAATACATAATCGTAACTTGCTATCGCCAGATTCCCTGTGCTATTTTAAAGCGAGAACGTTAAATAGTCTTGGCCACTAACTATACTGTGTATGCGTTATTTAAAATTACTCCTTGTACTCGTTTTCATTCTGACTTCATGTCGCCGCAGTGTGCACAGGCCTCAGAATAAAAAATTTCCAGAAATAGTAACATGTTGGCAAGATAATCCTGCTCAAACATTTCACTTAAAGAATTCTCATTTAGAACCAGCTCTGTTTTCGGTCTATAATAAAGAATATTTGGACTCAAAAAAATTACCTGCTGTTATAACTGATAGGCATCAATCTGGTATATTCTATCAGACCAACCTTCTTATAAATGACTTAGAAGAAGTGGTCACACAGTTACAAAAAAGTAAGAAAAAAATTAAAAAATTAGATAATTTTACTATCCTTAAGCAGACCGATTATAATTACCTTAAACATACAGGCCTCATGGTGTTACGCCATAAAAAATATCCTTTTGTGGTAAAACTTTTCATGGAAACTCCTGAAAACTTTGTCAAACCCTTTAGCAGGGGAATAGAAGAATGTGCCTTCTTTGTGATGGGCGGCGGAATGAACCGTTATCTTGCCGGGTTTACCCGCATTCCTAACCGCAACGAAATTCAAAAAAAAATTGAGAGCAATAGATACTGGAAAAGTTTGATAGATACCCCACGCAAATGGTTTTGGGAACCTCAAGAGAATCGCCGAATTTTCATACAAGGTAAAAATATCGGAACTCAGCAAAAGAGTATGGTACTTCCTAGTATTTATGCAATAGTCTGTGATGCTATAGAATCTGATCACGGCTTTAGTATTTTACGCCAAAATGATAGACATCTAGCGCTCTCAATAACGGAATTTTTAGGGATAAGAATCGACCCTCATATCAATAATTTTATGGTGGAAAAAGAGACTCAAAAAATTATTATCATAGACACTGAGCATTTTCCGACCTTGATCGGCATAAAAGATGATTTTACTATTAATGATTTTATTACCTATTACTCACGATTAACCTTCAGATTCTTCACCAAAAAACTTTTATTTGATAAAAAAAACCTCAATGCGCTGCAAACACATCCGAGACCTGTTGTGTATCCATATGAGATTCATGGTGAAAAATAATTAATTTTGCAAAGTACGCTCAAGTTCTTGCAAAATATGTTCAAGCTGACTGTCATTCTTTTTATGGGCATCAATTTTTTCGTAAGCATGTAACACGGTCGAATGATCCTTTCTTGATAAGAATGCACCAATTTCCTTCAGAGACCTATCCGTATGCTTTTTCATCAAATAAAAGGCAATATGTCGCGCCTTTGATAGTTCCTTATCTCGCTTTTCAGAGCGCAATTCTGCAAGCGTTACATTAAAATGATTCATTACTGATCGCACCACTTTGGGTAAATCAAGCGCCTGACGTGATTGATAGGACGAATTCTTAAAAAGAACTTTATCCACAAGTTCTTGTGTAATAGGCTGCCTTGTCAATGAAGCACAGGCAAGAACACGAATAAGAGCGCCCTCTAATTCGCGAATACTGGACGTTGCAGACTGTGCAATACATTCTGCAATCGCATCAGTAATAACTTCATTATGCATTTCCGCTTTCTTTTTTAAAATGGCAATCTTTGTTTCCAAGGTTGGCATACAAATATCAGCAACTAGTCCCCATTCTAATCGAGAACGCATCCGCTGCGCTAAACCGGCAATATCGCCAGGCAACGCATCACTGGTGCATACAATTTGTTTTTGTGTTTGATGCAAGGTATTAAAAATATGAAAAAAAGCCTCTTGCGTCTGCTCTTTATGAGAAATAAATTGAATATCATCCATTAAAAGAACATCTATATTTTTATATTTTGCTTCAAAAATATGCGTTTTATTAAATCGAATAGCATGAATAAATTCTTGTACAAAACGATCTGCAGTTTGATATACAATAATCGCTTTTTTATTATTTTTTTTAATGGCATGGCCTATAGCATGCAAAAGGTGTGTTTTGCCCAAACCTGAAGGCCCATACATAAAAAATGGATTATAGAGTATTCCAGGCTTTTCAGCAGCAGCTACTGCGGCAGCATAAGCAAGAGAATTACTCGGGCCCACCACAAAAGTATCAAATGTGTAGATTTCATGGAACATGGCACGGGCAGATGACTTTTCATTGCTTCTTACAACGGTACGAATTGAACCTTTTACTAATTCATGTCTTGAATGGCCCGTACTATGGGCCGTAGTGTGCGACACTGAAATGGGCTGAAGACCCGGAATAACCTGCGCAGGGATTATCGTTGGCGCACAATCTTCGTGCTTTTTTGATGATTCTTGAGGCATACTATCAACAAATTGAATAGTAATTGTTTGTTCGCCTAAAAGACGTGCTAAATGTTTCTGCAAAAGAGGCAGATAATGTTTAACGATCCAATCTTTAATAAAGTGATTCGGCGCCTTTAAATAGATGATTTTCTTATGCGTATCCCAAAAAAGACATGATATGGCCTTAAACCACGTTTCAACAACGGGGCTGCCTGCCTCTTCACGCGCAATAGCTAAAAATTCACGCCAAATCTGGTTGACCACACAAACCTCTTAAATATTTTTTAGATGCTCTTCAATGTACCAGAACTACTGCTGTTTCTCAATAACTCATGTAAGTATCTTTTTGCCCGCCATTAAAGCGCGTGACCACCCATTATGGACACGTGGTTGCGCAGTGCAATCACCCACTACCTTGCAGTGTAATTCATACTCGGGCCGAACGCGCAGAATATATCCATCAAAAGTCATTTCAGTTACAGAATTCAAAAATTGTGAATCGGGGCTACTGCCTAAAGCGAGTAATACCATATCCACGCGCACAACACGAGTATCGAGGGTTAACACAAATTCGTTCGTGTCTCTTGTGCAGGTAATTACCTTGGACGAACAGATCATCTTAATGGCTGCACCATTCAAAGTATCTTCTAAATTCTTTTGAATGTCTTCAGATTCTAAAGAAAGAATTTTTGGCTCTTTTTCAAAAAGAGTTACTTCAAGGCCCCGTTGCCTGCAAGCAAACGCGGCTTCAACCCCGCTTAAGCCGCCCCCAATAATTGCAACCGAAGTAATGTTTGTGCTTGCACTATACTTGGTAATATCTTCAACATCATCAAGCGTATGATAAGTAAAAACCCCTTTATGAAGATACGTTTTAAATAATTCAGGAACTCTCGGACGAGTTCCAATACCAATAATTATCGTATCATAGCCAAATACTTGCCCATTGTGCGTTACCACCATTTTTTGATCAGGATCAATTTCTACCACCCTCTGCTGCAGATACAGTTGTGCATGTGCCGGCAGTTTTAAAAATGTCTGTTCCTTCGGCCATACACCGGCTAAAACATGTTTAATGGAACAGGTATTATTGGGGTATTCACGTTGTTGCGTAAGAATAAGTAACTCTGCTTGAGGGTCATGTTTTGCTAAGGTATGTGCTGCTGAAACACAGGCTGCCGAAGCGCCTATAAAAATATATCTCATAATTATAGAATACCATAAAGATTTTCTTATATCTTGCCTTTTTATCCAAGTTTTGTGTAACTTTATAAGTGATGTTTAAAAATTACACAATTTCTTGGGAGGTCTTTTATATGTTTATACAGCGTGAAATTACCGATTATGTTATTAAATTTTCAGAATTTTTCCCTGTTTTAGCGATCCTCGGACCGAGACAATCAGGAAAAACTACCCTTGCCCAGCATATCTTCAAGAACTACCATTACATAAATCTTGAAAACTTAGATATACGGGAAGCGGCATTGCTCGATCCAAGGGGTTTTCTTGAAAAATTATTACATTTCCCTGGGGTTATTATTGATGAATTTCAAAATGCGCCAACCCTTCTTTCTTATATGCAGGTTATTGTCGATCGCGAAAAACGACAAGGTTTTTTTATCCTGACCGGATCTCAAAATTTTCTCATGAATCAATCCATAAGCCAGTCACTTGCAGGCAGAGTTGGTATTCTCACCTTACTTCCTCTTTCAAATAGCGAAATTAAAAATGCAGGGCTCCAGGCAAAATTTAGTGAAAATGCCATTTTTAAGGGATGTTATCCCCGTATCTTTGAAAAAAATAAACTCGAACCGGAATATGTATACCCATCTTACATTCAAACCTATATTGAACGAGACGTTCGATCCATTATAAAAGTGAGCGATCTTACCCTCTTTAAGAAATTTTTAGGTTTGTGCGCAGCACGTATAGGTCAACTTTTAAATATCTCTGCGCTCGCCACTGAATGTGGAATGAGCATGCAAACAGTTAATTCATGGCTTTCAATTTTACAAGCAAGCTATATCATATTTTTATTACAACCTTATCATAATAATTTTAATAAAAGGCTGGTAAAAAGTTCAAAGCTCTTTTTTTATGATACAGGTGTAGTATCATCGCTGCTTGGTATCGAAACCGTTGAACAATTAGAACAACATTATCTGCGGGGTTCACTTTTTGAAAACTTCATTATTGCGGATATACAAAAGCAATTTTTTAATAGAGCAAAAAATCCTTCTATCTATTTTTGGCGAGACAGCCACGGCCATGAGGTTGATTGCATTATTGAGAAAGGGACAACTCTTATACCTATAGAGATCAAAGCAGGCATGACTTTCGATAAAAATTTTATTAAGGGCTTGACCTATTGGCAAGAACTTTCTGGGAAAACAAATGGTATGCTTATATACGGCGGAGATGAAGAATTGCATATTAAAGATTGCGATATTCAAGGTTGGAAGAACTTCAAAGTTTAAAAATTGCACAAAATTGCTATAATAAAAACATAATGCGCCCGTAGCTCCCAGCCTACGCGCAAGGCTTCGGCGGGCAGGCAATTGGATAGTTCCTGAAATTCAAGTAAAATATAAACATACGCGCCCGTAGCTCCCAGCCTACGCGCAAGGCTTCGGCGGGCAGGCAATTGGATAGTTCCTGAAATTCAAGTAAAATATAAACATACGCGCCCGTAGCTCAATTGGATAGAGTGCCGGACTTCGAATCCGTAGGTTGCAGGTTCGAGCCCTGCCGGGCGCACCAGCCTACGCCTGTGTAGGGCTACGGCTGGGTGAACCACGGCATAGCTGCATAGCAGCGACGACGGGCGGGCCAGTTTTTATCAGAAAAAGGTCACAATCAATTGTCTTATGATGAATGCATGAAGCTCATAAAAGATATTATTTCAATTGTTGAGCGAGCTATACGGAATAAGCCGCATACACCGGGATTTATTGTTGTTATCGTTTTGCAAGCTCGTTTTGAATTTTCAGCATAATCTGATTAATGCCTGCAAGCTTTGTCTTTGTTTCTTCGCGTAAAATAATAGTTGTATATTCGGTTTGGGTAAGCTTCTTTCGAGCTTTTTGTGCCACGTGGTGCGAACGTTGTAAAAAAATTCTGCATTCATCATTTTTTTGCTCAAGGTGCATTAAACGTTCATGGAGCTCAAGTTCGTGAAGATTTTGTCTATAAGAGCGAAACTGCATGCCAGAAACCAAAAACTTTAAAAGTGATGGAGCTTTAGGAAAAATGGGCATCACCGAATGATGACAAAAAAATACACTTATAAGTGTAACAAGAATTCCTTTTTTCATAAACTCTCCTGGTGTAAAGCGCTACGTCCTTTTATAATCACTTTAGTATACAAAAGGCATTTTAGTTTTACTAGCAGATGTTAATACAAAAAAGCCATATGAGAAAAATTCTATATTTTAAAACATCTATATTTATATAATAAAAACAGGAGAACTAAGGAGAACGGACAATGTTAAAACAATTTATTCTTACCCTATTGTGTTTATGTACTATACAAAACCTTTCAGCGGTCAGCAAAAAAGAGATTGAAACCATTGGTCAAAAAATTTGGCAGAATGAAGCAAAATGCGAAGAAGAACTTCTTGTATTTTGGAACAAAAATGAATCGTTCCCTTCATTGGGCATTGGCCATAATATCTGGTTTCCCGAAGGTTGGCTTACAAAAAATCCTGATGTGAGATTTACAGAAAGTTTTCCCCTACTATGTAATTATTTAGAAAAAAATAAGGTGGTTCTTCCTGCTTGGTTAAAAAAAGCAAAAAATAGTGGCGCTCCCTGGAAATCTCGTGAAGACTTTTATAAAGACGAACAACGGTTACAAGAATTACGGACTCTTTTGGTAAAAACTACCGCATTACAAGCTCATTATATGATCGACCGGCTTGAAGAAAAATTACCAAAAATTATAGAAAAAGCGCCTATCAGTCAACGAAAAAAAATAAGTAAAAATATTACTTTGATGCGATCAACGTTTTTAGGAACCTACGCATTAGTCGATTATCTCAATTTTAAAGGCGATGGACTTAATTCAAGAGAAGCAACTAAAGGTCAAGGGTGGGGATTACTTGCCGTATTACTTGATATGCCAGACAATCTGAATAAAAATAATGTAACGAAAGCGTTCACGGTATCAGCAGCAAAAAAACTTATAACCCGCATTGAAAATTCGGCACCCTATTATGCACCTCTAGTGTTTTTTGAAGGCTGGATGAAACGAATAAGCACCTATAGTGAAGAAAAAGCATGTTAAAAAAAGTTTTTATTTTACTGCCTACTTTGCTATAAGCACTCTTGTTGCACAGCAAGCACTAGATCCAGAAAAAACGCTTGAGCAATTAACACTGCGCGAAAAAATTGGTCAACTGTTTATGGTAGCTGCAGCATCAAATTTTAATGCGCCGACAGAACAACTTGCAAGCTTAATGCAAACATGCCCCTATACGATGGAACAGGACCATGTCATGAAAATGATCACCGACCATCATGTTGGTGGCGTTATCTTTTTATATAAAAGTGATCCTATAACCCAAATGACACTTACCCAAAAATTTCAAGATGTTGCACAAGTACCGCTCCTTATAGCACAAGACAGCGAATGGGGCTTAAGTATGCGTTTGGATAATGATCCTACAAAAGTTGTCCGCTATCCTCGCGCTATGACACTCGGTGCTCTTCATGATAGACAAAAAATATATGATGTTGGCTATGAAATCGGGAAACAGTGTGCCGCTATTGGCGTACATATGAACCTAGCACCCGTTGCTGATATCAACAATAATAGACGGAACCCTGTCATACATGATCGTTCTTTTGGTAACAATCCATTAAAAGTCGCCCAGAGAGCAGCACTTTTTGCTAAGGGATTACAAGATGCTGGTGTTCTTGCGTGTGCAAAACATTTTCCTGGGCACGGTGACACAGAAGTTGATTCACATCTGGATTTGCCGGTTATTAAACATAATCGCGAACGTTTTAAAACAACTGAGTTACTACCCTTTCAACACGTGGCGCATCAACGCATTGATGCAATTATGCATGCACATATTTGTGTGCCTGCACTCGATGCAACAGGAAAACCATCAAGCCTATCGTACCCTATTGTTACCGGACTTCTTAAAAAAGAACTTAACTTTAATGGTCTTTCCATTACTGATGGTCTAGGTATGGATGCTGTGCGCAAAAATTATGCATCAGGTCAACTTGAACTTGAAGCATTTTTAGCAGGCAATGATTTGTTGCTTTGTCCACTTGATGTTCCCCAAGCCATGCAGAACATTGAACAAGCTATTACCCATGGCGACGTTGATGAAGATGACCTAAATCAACGTGTACTTAAAATATTAAAAGCCAAAGCACGAGCTTTTGCACAGAGCAAAGCTTACTTTTTTCAAGAAGCGCAAGCTTATCTTATACGTCCGCAGGCGTATGAACTTCAAAAAGATTTGTATCGCTCTGCCATTACATTGCTTACCTATAATAATCAACTCCATTTTGATACCAACTTTTTTGATGAAAGCTGTATCATTCAAATAGGCGCACTCCCCGAAGACTATTTCAAAAATAGTTGCAGACACTATGGCAAAAAAGTTATTACCGGCTCAGTTTTACCTGAAGCTGCAGCAGATCATGATACGGTTGTTATTGCCATTGGCGACATGAATAAATTTGTTGATAAACAATTCGGTATTACTGACACACTGCTTGATGACATCAAACAATTAAAGAAAATTGGTAAAAAAGTTATTGTAGCTCTTTTTGGTACGCCGTATAGCATTCCCTTATTTAAAGATGTCGATGCAATTATTGAAGCATATGAAGATGTACCGGTAGCCCAAGAGGCAGTTGTTGATACACTTCGTGGCATACTCAAACCAACAGGGACATTGCCGATAATGCTTTAATTTATGAGATCATTTCATCAAGTAGCGGGTCAAGGTAGCGCAGGAGCGACTTCGCTCTATTGTGCCATATGCCCTCTTTTTTAAGATGCAGCAGCTGCTTTACTTCACGTGCATATCTTGCAGTATCGCCACCAAAAGTTGTTATATATTCGCGAATGAAGGGCTCATAAAAATCATTAAACCATTTCCGGGTATCAACCTTTTTTGTTCTGATATTGGTTTCAAATATCAAGTTCCAGGGGAAGCCAAAAAAGGGAAATAGCAAAAGATAGCCTAAATCGATTGCCGGGCTCATAGGGCGCAAGATAGATTTACCCAACCGATCCAGATCTATCCAATATACACGATCTGTCAGTTCATCGTAGAAAATATTTTTTGGATGCAAATCGCCATGCACCATGGTCATCCCCAAAAGAGAGCTGCTATCTGGCTTACCCTGTTCATTTTTCATAAACGCTTTATGAAAGTTCGCCAGAGTTTTTGCGCTCGCAGTATATGCTTTTTGTAATCGCATTTTATTACTATCTGACGGGTTATCTTTATAGGCATTCATATACGAATAAAGATCTGATCCAGAAGCCTTGGGTGTTATGGTAATAATATGTTTTCTTCGCCAACGGTAATACTCTAAGGTTGCAACCGGTAATGCCAGTATAGGAAAATCAGCCATGTAAGCGGGTGCGCTATATTTTTTTAATGGGTTGTATCGTGCTGCAATCGCTACATTAAATGCCTCATTTTTTCCCTTTGCAAGATCTTTGATAATATATTCTTGGCCCGTCTTTTGATTTTTAACCAAAAACAATTGCTTGGTTGCCATGCCGCCTTCTTCAGACTTTTTTCCCACAGGATGCAGGTTACGTATTTCAAGTTCCTCGATATGCTCAAATGCAGGGTCAACTATTTTTCCCGTGCTATAGGCCCGCGCTAAAAATGATTGTATCCCTTTATCAGAAAATTTTCCTCTATATGTCTCTTGGGGAGACACATAGACGCGCTTAATGATTTTATATTTATCATACACAGCAGCAACAAAATCATCGTCAGACTTACTGGATAGACCGCCTGCCGCTTTTAGTGCTAGAAGAGCATCATGAGTACATTCTTTTTTATCAAGGCAGGTGCGTATAATATCCTGTCCGCTTACTTTTGTATCAGTAATTTTATCAGACTCCTGGACAATACAACAGGTACAGGCCGGCTCTATTTGGTTATCCCATGCTGATAAAGCACATGATTCAGAATCTGATACATCGCGTATCTCTTTAATAATCCCAGCATCATCATTGAGCACCATAGGCCTATAAGCACCCATAAAACCTTTTTTAAGCATGCTGTAATCATCGGCATATACAAAAAATGGCAGCGCATATGCGCAATAGAGCAGTATGATCATAATCTTTTCCCATCCAGTCTATAAATAAAGGTATATCGCATTCACTATAGCAAAACAAAAAGGAACATTGGTATAAAAACTGGCCCGCCCGTCGTCGCTGCTATGCAGCTATGCCGTGGTTCACCCAGCCGTAGCCCTACAGGCGTAGGCTGGTGCGCCCGACTGGAATCGAACCAGTGGCCTACAGTTTAGGAAACTATCGCTCTATCCTACTGAGCTACGGGCGCTTTCAGATCTTTACAAAATAGGCCAAGAACTCTTTGTTCCCCGATCCTCCAAGAATGGGCGATTCGGTAACACCCTTCAATTCAAAACCTATCGTCTGAATTGCATCGCAGACAGAAATAACCGCTTTCTGTTGAATCGCGCTGTCTTTGATAACACCCTGATACCGCTGCGCGATCTCAAGACCAACTTCAAATTGCGGCTTAATAAGTGCAATAAGTATACCACCTGGCTTTAGAAGTTGGGCGGCTTGAATCATAACTTTAGTAAGAGAGATAAATGAAAGATCCAACGTCATGCAATCTATGATGTCTGCAAGCACCGGCACCTGGCGAATATCTGTATTTTCCATAACAACAACACGTATATCAGTAGATATCTTTGGATGCACCTGAGCGGTACCTACATCTATGCCGTATACTTTGCAAGCGCCATAGTACAATAAACAATCAGTAAACCCGCCGGTAGATAACCCCGCATCAAGACAAACAAGATCTTTTACCAGAATATTAAATTCTTTTAAAGCATGTTCAAGCTTAAGCCCCGAACGTGCAACAAATTTTAATGCAGCAAGGTTTATTTCGATCGAGCAATCGAATGGAGCCAACAGACTACTTTGTGTGCAAATTTTTCCCTGCAATATTACTGAACCCTGCTCAATAAGCTCTTGAATTTTAGAGCGCGATAATGAAGGGTATCGCGCTTGTATAAGTTTATCTAACCGTATTTTATGCACCACGAGCTTTTCTATCCTCTAACATAAGCTGTTGAGTAAATGGCGTTATCGTGTAAAAGAGCATACGGGAAAGCTTACTTTCATCTTCCAACATTTTTTTAAACGGAAGCGCTACAAATCTATTTTCTGATGTTTTTATAGTCACATGATCCATACCGACACTTTTTCTGAACGCTTTGCGCACATCATGCAGATCTTTAATCGGCTCACCATTAATCTCAGAAATAATTTGCCCCCGCATTAATACAAAAGAGCGCAGTGCCGCAGAATCGGGCAATATATGTGCAAGCACCACAGCAGGCTCAAATTGATTTTTAAAATCACCATATTTTGCAAGATGTGGGGCTGATTGAATAAGCTGAGGAATATGATCCAATGCTAAATCCATAAGCACCATACCACCGAATAACTCATAATCTATTTTTTCATACGGTGGAAATTTTTGGCGAACCGCGGGTAAATCGCATTGATTAAATACAAAGGATAGATTTACTGGTTTTCCTTGACGATACACGGTGACATGTATTTTATCACCCAGCATTAAACGGGAAATATAATCCACAATCGATACCTTATCTTCGCACCACGGAACATTCATTTCACCAAAGATATCTAAAGAATGGCCGTCGATACTGTAAATCATATCTCCAGCTTTTACGCCTGCCTTTTCCAACGGACTATTTTTATAGGTTTCAATAACATACAAACCACCCGGTAATGGATTATTGAGAAACTTGGTAAGACTTTCACTTGCAGGATTAAAATGAACTCCTAAAAATGGCTTGCGCAAGAAAGTAATATTTGAAAAATCACCACAATGTACCTGTTCAGCATGCCGCAAAAACTGAGTTACCTCATTACTTGGTATAATATAATTAACATTTTGGGCTGCAGCTGCAGCGAACCCTGCGGTATTAACCCCCACCACACGAGCATCCTGGTTTAATGATGGGCCACCCGAGTTTCCCGGATTTATAGGAGCACTAATTTGAATCATATAATGGCCATCAATATGTTCGCGCCCACTAACCACGCCGGTGGTACTTTTCAACGATTGTTGCCCCAAAGGATAGCCCAATGTCATAATTTCATCAGAACGTCTTACTGCATCTGAGTCTCCAAATCTTAAGTAAGGGACTTGTCCCAATGTCTCTTTAACGCGTTCGAGCGATTCTGAGGTTAAGCGGACCAGCGCAAGGTCCCGGTCAGGGTTTAATGCGATTATGTCAGCTGCAAGACGCTGCTTGCCCATACTAGGGATTTGAACCTCGACTGCCACCGAACCGTTAATCACGTGAAAATTAGTAATAAATGATCCTTGTTCATCAATAAAAAACCCGCTTCCGGTAGCAAGTCCCTGTTGCGGAGTTTTATAAGGTTCAAGCCAATTGAATTCGATCTTTTGTACCCACACTTGAACAACCGTGTCTTTTACTAATGGTTGAATATCCGACCAGCGCTTACTGACATCCGATGAACTTCCTGCTGGTAATTGCGCTTTTTCAGCACTCTCTTTAGGGTGCATATGAGATTTAATTTTTTCAAAAAGATCGGCATAATAAGCGCGGTCCTGCTTATTTTGATAGACAAAAAAAAGTAAGCCGCCGGTAAGTAAGACAACAAGTGCTAAAAGCAATCTTTTCATTTTTCCCTCTTTAAATTAGACGTTACAGTAGACTGAGTGTACTGCAAAAACAAAATATGATAAACTACTCTTTATAAAAAAAACTTTTAAGGATATTTTCATGGATGCGCATGCGCCAACACTAGAAAAACTCGTTTCTCTTTGTAAAAGACGTGGTTTTATTTTCCAATCAGCCGAGATTTATGGAGGTGTTACCGGTTTATATGACAGCGGCCCCCTTGGTACCCTGATGAAAGAAAATATACGAAGGCTCTGGAAAGAGTCACTTAATCATCTCGAGCAAGAAGTAGTGTATATTGATGGTGCACTTATTGGCCCAGAAGCTCTTTGGAAAGCGTCAGGCCATATTTCAAACTTCCATGACCCTATGGTCGATTGTATGGTGTGTAAACACCGTTATCGCGCGGATGATATTTCCCTTGATAAACCATGTCCTCATTGTGGCAATAAACAATGGACCGAAGTGCGCGATTTTAATTTAATGTTTACTACGCAAGTAGGTGCAAACACGGGACAATCAACTACGGCTTATTTGCGGCCCGAAACGGCGCAAGTGGTTTTTGTGAATTTTAAAAATGTCATGAGCTCCTCACGTGTTAAAATACCTTTTGGTATTGCACAAATAGGTAAAGCGTTCCGTAATGAAATCACGCCTAAACAATTTTTATTCAGAATGCGTGAATTTGAACAAATGGAACTTGAATGGTTCTGTAAACCTTCAGAAAGCAACCATTTTTATGCGTTCTGGATTTTACAACGAATGCTTTTTATGCGTGCTATAGGGATTACTAAAGAACGTCTTCGCTTGCATGGGCATGCGCCTGAAGAGCTTTCACATTATTCACGCGGGACAAGTGATATTGAATATCAGTACCCCTTTGGATGGAAAGAACTTGAAGGTATTGCACATCGAGGCGATTTCGATCTCACCCAGCATATGCAACATTCAGGTAAAGATTTAAAAGTGTATGATGAAGAAACAAAGGAATCGTATACCCCGCATGTCATTGAATGTTCAGTGGGTGTTGATAGGTTGTTCTTGACCTTATTATGTGACGCTTATTATGAAGACGAAATTGATGGAGAAATACGAACAGTTCTACGATTGCATCCAGCAGTTGCGCCTATTACCGTAGCTATTTTACCGCTTACCAAAAAACAGCATGATTTTGCCTATCCACTGTATAAAAAGCTCAAATTGGCAGATTATTCGGTTGAATATGATAGTTCAGGCTCCATAGGTAAACGTTATCGGCGCCAAGATGAAATTGGAACACCATTTTGCATTACGGTCGATTTTGATTCTCCAGCAGATAATACCGTAACGTTAAGACATCGTGATTCGACAAAGCAAGAACGTATTTCGTTAGAAGATATTCCAGCAAGACTAGATGCCCTTCTTAAAATTTCATTTTTAGAAGAGTAAAAATGTCTCTTGACCTTTAGTTTATCTAAAAGATAGACTGCAGATATGAATTATTCACTATCCTTTCAAAAAAACCTATTTTCTTCGCCGGGCCGTATTATTATGTGCGCTATGGCGGCGCTCATACTTCTAGGGACCTTTTTATTATGGCTCCCCATGAGTCATGTAGGTGAATTGAGTTTTACCAATGCGCTTTTTACGGCAACATCTGCTACGTGCGTAACGGGGCTGATGGTGGTACCGTTAAGTTCATTCACGTTTATAGGGCACTGCATACTCTTATTTCTGATGCAAATTGGGGCTTTGGGTTTAGTTACATTAACTATTTTTTTGATATCACTGTTTTTCGATTTACGACTTTCAACACGTTATCTTACTGGAGAAATGTTTGAAATTGAAGGATGGAGCGTTTCCCAGCATCTGCTTTTATTTATTGTGCTTATGACCGCAGTGGTTGAAGGTGTGGGTACTATTTTTGTATTTTTTACGATCAAAAACCATTATTCATTTTCAACAGCACTTTTTTATTCTTTTTTTCATTCTGTATCGTCATTTACCTCAACGGGATTAAGTTTTTTTGACCCTAATGCCAGTGTGATTCCGCATAATATACCGTTACTTTTTATTACAGGACTTTTAGCGCTTATGGGCGGTATGGGCTTTGTGGTCTGGCAAGAGGTTTATTTGTATGTTAAATCATTAACACAGCGAAAACGTTTTCATTGGTCATTACATTCTAAAGTAGTTTTTTCAACAACAGCTCTGATTATTTGCTTTGCCAGTGTTATGTTTTTTTATCTAGAACATATACTCCATAATGAAAGTAATTCATCTTTTGGCTATGCAATTATAACGTCTATTTTTAATGCGATAACCTGCCGAAGTGCAGGCATTACTACCTATCATATACCCTTTATACATTTTGCAACGCTGTTTCTTATCATGATCATTTCTTTTATTGGTTCTTCCCCAGGCTCAACCGGAAGTGGCATAAAAACTACCGCGTTCGCTTTATTTCTTGCTTCTATACGCGCAACGATAACTCGTCGCTCTGATGTTGAACTTAAAGGTCGCACCATCCCGCATGAGCAAATTTTCAAAGCTATGGCCATATTATCCGTAAGTTTGAGTTGGGTTGCTCTGACTATTTTTTGTCTTTTAATTACTGAACAGGGCTGGCGCTTTATTGATATTAGCTTTGAAGCGTTTTCAGCTTTTTCTAATATAGGGTTAACCACAGGGATTACCCCCTACCTATCGTCTATTGGCAAGTATATCATTATGGTTTCCATGTTTATGGGACGCGTCGGATCATTGACTTTATTATTAGCATTTAGAAAACAAAAAGAAAAAACAGAATTTCATTATCCCGAAGAACGGGTAATTCTGGGTTGATTATAAGGAACTGTTATGAAATTTTGTGTGATAGGTATCGGACGATTTGGCTATGCGGTAGCAACAACCCTTGCAAATCGTGGCATGGAAGTGCTTGCTATCGATAAAGATGAACATATCATTGAATCTATTAGAGATTTAGTTTCTCAGGCAATCTGTATGGAAGTTACTGATGATGAATCACTCCGTTCTGTAGGTATTCAAGACATGGATGCAGTGGTAGTGGCTATGGGAGAACATTTTGATCAATCTATTCTAATTACTGCGATACTCAAACAAAACTTAAAGTTTCCCCGTGTTATTGTAAGCTCAATCAGTGACATTCATAAAAATATTTTAAAACTTATCGGTGCAGACCAAATAATATTGCCAGAACAAGAGATCGGGACACTTTTAGCAGATAACTTAAGCCTTCATTTTGAATCGCTTGCTATTTTCACGCCCGATTTTTCTATTAGTAAGTTTACGGCACCTAAAAAATTTGTCGGCAAGACATTATCAGCCATTCATGAACAATTTAAAGTAATGTGTATCGGTAAAGAAATTAGCGGGCTTCTTACCCCTTTGGATGCAAAATATATTATTCAAGTAAATGATGTGCTTCTCTTATCAGGAAATAATCGGGATTTAGATAAGATCTCGAAATTATAATTCTTGTAGAGGAAAAAAGAACTATGAAATATTTCACTTTTTTGGTTTTTGTCATGCACCTAAACGCAGCAGAAAACTATATTAGACAACTTGACCAAACACTTGTATCACCCAAGGTTCCTCGCCAAAGGTCCATGAGTCTGCCAGTTATAGCATGATTCACTAAGCCTTACACGTTTCTGCCAATACTTGTATGGTCGCTTTAAAAAAGTTTTGAATGGTTTGGGCAACTTTACGAATCTCACTTTTAATAGCAGCCC
>JAKAUO010000029.1 GCA_021827715.1 bacterium
AAAAATGCAGAACCGCTGTCAGTGATAACGTCACCATTTGTCCAAAATCAGGCTGAAGTAACAAGATGCAAGCGGTTACTGCAATTACGCATAAAAGCTGTAGGTAATGCGTTATAGAATGCAATGAGAATTGTTTTTTATCTAAAAAGTAAGCACAATACACAATAAAAAAAACTTTAAGAAGTTCACTTGGTTGGAAAGTAAATCCTTTAAAGATAAGCCAGCGATGTGAACCATGAATCGAAAGACCTATCCCTGGAACTAAGGTTGCAGCGGTTGCCAGAAGCATGGCTAAAAAAAGAAATGGGCTTGCTTTCTTTAATCTTTCCAATGGCACGATACAAAAAAAAATAGCACCAATGACTCCAAGAAAAAGACCAAGTGCTTGTTTCTTTACATAGTATAACGCATCATTACACCGCTCGAGTGCATACGCAGAGCTGGAAGAATAAATAAAGATAAGGCCTATGCAGATAAGAAGGGCGGTGATGCTTAAAAAGAGATATAAAATTTTGCCATTTTTCATATACAAATTCTAAAATAGGCTCATCAAAAAAGTCAATTATAGTATACTTATTAAAAATATATCGCACATTATACAAGAAAGAAAATCTCTCTGAAGAATAGATCAATGATTGTGGCTAGTATGGTGGTAATGGGTCTTCAGGCTGGGGATGATTCGCATAAGCCGGTGTACGTGCTAAGGCTCAAAAAGCAATATGTTATGACACTATTCGATTCATCCATGACTCAAGAAGAATATTATACCCATCTCTTAGACAATGCTCGCAAGAAGCGTCGTGAAGGTGACTATAATAGTGCAGGATGTGTCCTATCTCGGCTTGCTCGAGATAAAAATGTGGGAGAAAAAATTGCACGCGAAGCATCCCTTGAGTTACACTCTATGCAAGATGCTGGTGAATGGTCGATCAAGTGTTAAGAATAGCGTAATGGAAAATATTACTTCAAGTGATGAGCAAAGTTTTGGTGCGTAAGAGAGCACTGCTTCGCTAGTTCCTGAAAAGTTCTGCCACGTTCTTTGTAATCTTTAAATAAATCAAAACTTGCGCCGCCCGGTGAAAAGAGCACAACATCGCCAGGAGCCATTTTTTGTATACATGCTTGAAATGCTTCTTGCAATGTTGCATGTTCACTGTGTGAAAGCGTCAAAGGGCAATAATTTTTGAGTATATCTGCTTCCGCGCCGAATAAATAAATATGCTTAAGATTTGCAGGCAGTTTTTTAAAAAAAGATTCCCTGGATACTCCTTTGCTGACACCGCCAAAAAAAAGAATAATCGGCCTTTCTGGAAAGCGCGTAAGCGCTCCGTGTGTTGCCTGCGGTATCGTTGACTTGGAATCATCATAAAAATCTACGCCATTAATCTGGGCTATAAGTGTTACACGATGTTCTGGGCTTTCGATGCGCTCTAAAATGGTGGGCAACTGTTTTATATCCAGCCTCAGTAAGCATGCTACTTCATAGAGAATACGATAATGTTCTGAATAGGTCTTTAACTCCGAAATACCGCGTAATGCTTCTGGAAGTTCGTTACCAAAAAAGTGTAGGCTACTTTTGAAGTTGAGCATGTGTAGGTATGGTTTTACCGATTCATGCAGTAATGCATAATTATCGGCAGTTTGATTTTTAATGATAGGCAATTTTGCTAAAAAATAATCATGCATCGTGCCGTGACGATCAAGATGGTTAGGGTATAAATTGGTCCATATTGCAATAGTTGGAGAAAAAAATTCGACAGACTCCAATTGAAAACTTGAAAGTTCAAGAACTGCGTAATTATAGTTTGCCTGATCTTCAAGTAAATCAAAAAGCCCTATCCCTATGTTGCCACCAAGCTGGGGACGATAGCCGTAGTGTGTAAGCATAGTATGCAGTGATTGGGTGACTGTGGTTTTACCAATGGTGCCAGTAACTGCAATGATAGGGTTTTTATAGCGGGAAAAAAAGATATCAACTTCACTTAAAAATTTATGCTTGTATGAGTGATAATGTTTAAGATTAATTCCTGCACTGGGCAAAATATAATCACATTCGGTAAGGAATAGATCGAGATTTTCAGGAGTATATACGCGTACATTGTATTGTTGGCAGAAAGCTTGAGCGGTTGTGGTGAGTGGTTTGTTATCATACACTGCTAACACCGCGCCCTCTTTTTTAAAAAAATGGAGCGCACTGATACCAACTATGCCCGTACCCCAAATACCGATCTTATGGTTTGTGAAGTTCATGTTGAAGCTTGCCATTTTGGATATCATCAAAATAAAAAATAGATAACCCAAGAATTACAATAAAAAATGAAGCAAAGAAGTGCCACGTTATAACTTCACCCAGTAATAGATAGCCATACCCGAGGGCACACAAGGGCGAAATAAAGCTCGCAAATGCCAAGAATGTTGTTGAATAGGTTTTAAGTAAAAAAGCTTGTAAATTAGAACATAAAATATTGCTTACAATAATTTGTAGCCCAATAACGGTGGCAAAAAGAACCTTATCACCGAAAATCATTTTTTCACCTAAGCTGAGTGATAAAATTCCCATGGCGCTACCGCCTGCAAGCATGCACAGCGTGTTCACTAAAACCGGATTAATTGAACGATGTTTTACCAATTTTTGCATTACAATCATGCTATAGCTTAAGCATGCAACGGCAATGATAAAGATAATTTCAGGAAAAGAAAAATAGGCAAAGCTTCCCCACATGCTCTCTTCGGGTGAACTTTGCGCTATAGCAACAGGGATCATGCCAGAAAATCCAATGATAAGGCCCAATGCCTTATAGCCGGTTATTTTTTCCTTTAAAAAAATATAGGCAAAAAGTGCCGTGAAAAAGGGTGATAAATTCATCAAGAGAGCTGCCTTGGATGTTGTGAGGTATTGCAGTGCCCAGGACCGTGGCCCATAAAAGCAACAAATGTTAAAAAAGATAAATTGCAGCAAGAGCCCAAGATCTTTTTTGGCCGGTAAACAACGTATTTTGTGGTACCAGGTAAGGTATGCGCCTAAAATGAGGCCGCCAATAATCATGCGGGATGCAACGACAAAAAAGGGTGTTGCATAAAAAAGAACAATTTTTCCAAGCGTAAACGTAAACCCAAAAAGGGCATAGAGAAGAACTACTAAAAAAAGCATATGATTCACTGGTTTAAAGGTATTTTTTTTATAAGTAAACAGTATAATAAAAAATCCATTTTTTAGCCAATTAATATGAGTTCTCTTTTACTCGTTCATATTCTTGTTTGAATGCAGCGTCTATTTCAGTAAGGCGTTTAAATTCATGGCCTTGTTTGACCCATGGGTTTATGCCACGAAATTTATTATTGCGAGGTTTTTTATTAATCACCTCGTGCTGTTCAGCCGCATGGTACAATGTTTGAAGATGATTATTTATTTCTGCATTATTGCATTCTTGCAATTTTTTCCAGACATGATCGTCAGTGCCATGTTTTATTTCTTCCAAAGTAAGAATTCCCAATGCAACTGCTTTCTTGATGGCATCTGCTAATTCTTCTGAAACATAACTACTCATAGGCGCGCCCCAAATATGTTCAGTGTGCCAGAGTGAAACGCGAGCAAATTTTTGTGCATAAAAACTATCAGTAAAATACCAACGATTATCTTCAAATTTTAAATGATCAAGAATAGCAAAGATATCATCAATGGTGAGTAAGTTTTCTAAAAAACCGCCGGCAAGATTATATTCCAATCGATCGGCACATATATCGGGAAGATTTTGTTCTAAACAGGTAAAGAGCGGATTTTTATGGTCAATGTCCTCTAAAGAAAAACCATGTGTTTTTAAATTAAAAGGGATATCAGTTTCATTTAAGAAAGTAAGATGATGCATGTCTTGGTAGGAATAGTTACCATCTTTATGATTAAAAACGCGATCACCCACGTGTGAAAATACCGTATGAGAAGCATCATGTAAAAGACCAGCAAGTTGTTCGCAGGTAGGGACATTATAACGATTTAATAACCAATACACGCCCAATGAATGGTTGGCTCGATTATATATTTTCGTATGCTCACGCAGCGGTATCACTTTCGGGTCAATACCATATTGAGCTATACCATATAATCGCTGAAAAGCTTTTGAGGTAACAATACTTTCCACGCAAGGGTCGGTGATAATAAATGACGTATAAAAAAGATCTACTTTGTATTCAGCATATGAAAATAGAGAAAGTAGGAGTGTAAATAATCGTGCAAACATATAAAAATCGTGGCGTATAAGCATAGTATTCCTCTAAGATCTGTAAGACAATTTGCCTTAAGTATACTGCGTAAGCGCTTAATAATAAAGGGAAGCATCTCTGCTTCCCTTTATTATTTTCTTAAAAATCTAATCTTAGTTATTTAAGATCATCTTTTTCCCACACGATATCAATTGCTGCATGTGTTCCAGAAACGCGTTCTGTAGCTTCTTCTGTTATCGGTTGTTGTTTTACTTGTTCTGCAGGTTTTTTACAGCTGGTTAATACCGCGCAAAAAAGAACAACCAGTAAAAAAAATGGTGTATGTTTCATACAAATGAGTCCTTTCTGTTATTTGCATGTATCGCTCATTAAAAGAGATACATTACTTTGATGTTGTTGTTTTATTTTTTTTCTTGGTATGCTTCATGGGCCGTGAAAATGGATTTTTCATCAGAGCGTGTTTAAGCACTTCATCAATCGTTTTCACGTAGAGTAATTTGAGCCCATCGGGGATATCTTTACTAAACTCTTCAACGTCTTCTTTATTTTCATAGGGAAGTATTATCGTGGAGATCTTGTGTTGATGGCCCGCAAGAATTTTTTCTTTAAGCCCTCCAACACCTAAGACTCGACCCCGCAAAGTAATTTCTCCGGTCATGGCCACCTGAGGGTTAATAGGATTTTTAGTTAATGCTGAAATCAGTGCCGTACACATAGTAATACCCGCTGATGGGCCGTCCTTAGGGGTTGCGCCTTCAGGAATATGAATATGAATATCCCGTGATTGATTAAAGCTTATCGGCAAACCGAGATCTACTGCTTTTGATCTAATATAACTGAGTGCTGCGTGTGCAGATTCTTGCATAACGTCACCCAATTGACCCGTAAGGGTTATGCTCCCTTTGCCTGGCATAATAGTCGCTTCAATTTCAAGAACGTCGCCACCCATTTCGGTCCAGGCAAGTCCTGTAGCCAAGCCGATTTTCGGTGTTTCGGTTTGCAGATCAGTTTTTTTATATTTGGTGTTTCCCAACCATTTTTTCAAAAGGTCGGCCGTAATAGTAACTGATTTCAATGCCGAATCCTGTAAAAACTGTTGAATGACCTTGCGCATAATTTTGGCAATAATACGATTCAACTGGCGAACGCCTGACTCCTTGGTATAATCGCTAATAATTATTTTAACCATTTCATCAGATAATTTACATTGATTTTTCTTCAACCCATATTCTTTAAGATTTTTGGGTATGAGAAAATCATGCGCTATGGAAACTTTTTCATCATCGGTATAGCCAGAAAGGGATATAATTTCCATTCGATCAAACAGCGGGTACGGAATACCTTCTAAATGATTTGCCGTGGTAATAAACATCACTTTGGAAAGATCATATTCAAGCTCAAGAAAATGATCGACAAAGGTCTTATTCTGTTCAGGATCTAACACCTCTAAAAGTGCGGCACCCGGGTCCCCATGCGTGTCTTGAGAAATTTTATCAATTTCGTCTAATAAAATAACCGGGTTTTGAAATTTTGCTTTACGCATCGCTTGCAAGATTTTACCGGGTAATGCCCCAATGTAGGTTCTGCGGTGACCACGTATTTCAGCCTCATCGCGCACCCCTCCCAGAGAAATTCTGATAAATTCGCGCCCTAAACTCTCAGCAATAGATTCTGCAAGGGAGGTTTTACCCACGCCTGGCGGACCTACTAAGCAAATAATAGGAGAACGCTCAAGAGAACTTGAGAATTTTTTTGCAGCCAAAAATTCAATAATGCGTTCTTTTGCCTTTTTTAATCCTGCATGGCTTTTATTGAGGATTTTTTCAGCTTGTTCATAACTGATACTATCTTTGCTTGATTTTGACCACGGTAAAGAGATTATCCAGTCTATATAATTGCGGCTGACTACCGCCTCAGAAGACATAGAGGGCATTTGTTCAAGCCGCTTTAATTCTTTTTCGACTCGTTCTGCAGGCTCTTCAGGCAGCTCTAGGGCTTTAACCTTTGCTCGTAATTGCGCAACCTCATTAGATTGGTCCTCGCGCCCGAGCTCTTTTTGGATCGCTTTAAGTTGTTCACTTAAGTAATATTCTCGTTGATTTTTTTCAACCTGGTTTTGTACGCGTCCACGTATACGTTCTTCAGTTTCTAAAATATCTATCTCTTTATTCATAAGCTGCGCCAACCGAACTAAGCGGTCCTCTAAGGGCACTATCTCCAGAAGCTCTTGACGTTCATCAAAGGTCAGGTTCATATGAATAGTAAAGGTATCAGCGATGCTATCGATATCTTCGATAGTTTTTGCATTACCCATTAAATCCTGAGGTATTTTTGTATTCAGCTGAGTGTACCGCATATAGAGCTCATGAAGATGGCGCCAGAGTGCCTCTATTTCAAGCGTTCTTTCAAGCTTTTGCGTTGATAGATCAACAAATTCAGCCAAATAAAAGCCATCTTGGTGCTCTGCATGGGTCATACGCGCGCGTCCTATCCCTTCAACCAAGATCTTAAGGGCCCCTTTGGGCATCCGGACGACCTGGAGTATGATAGAACGAGTTCCGTAACTGAAAACATCGTCAGAGGTTGGATTTTCTACAGCAGGGTCTTTCTGTGCCGATATAAAAATCTCTTTGGAATGCTTTAAGGCATGTTCTACCGCTTGTATTGAGCCAGGACGTCCCACAATAATAGGAATAATGCTTTTAGGCAAAATAACTACGTTTTTTAAGGGCAAAAGGGGCAATACATGCGTTTTTGTATTGTTTTCTAAGCGAGTCATAATTTTTTATTCTCCACACGTAGGTTGAGATAGGGGTTCTATCGTGTATATTGAACTTAGTTTATCATACGCAAATTAATACGTAAATGAGGGGTTTTTTTAGTTTTACAAAAGAAAAAACGCGTAGTATTATGAATATGAAACTTTTTTTATTTTTTAACTACAAAAAGGACTTTTGTATGATACTTCCCGCGTTACAGTATATTTTCAGACCAATTTTTGGAGAGTTTGAAAGAGAAGAGTTTAAGAAATTTCTTCGCATGGGACTCATATTCGCCTTTATTATCGGCGCTTATTGGACTTTACGAGCTATGAAAAATGGCATTTTTGGTGATTTGGTCAATGCTAAAGTGCATATTCCTTGGGCAAAAACCGCCTCATTGTTTTTGCTTTTCCCTTTAATCATTATATACACCACCCTTCTTGAAAGAAATTCAAGAGAGAAAATGTTCTATATTTTAAGTGCTTGTTATGGTACTTTGACTTTCTTATTCGGCATATTTATGTACTTTGCACAAGCTCATCCAGAGATCATTGCAGGTCGTACAGGATTTGAGTTTTATGCTACTGCAGTACTTGCCTATGCCTGGTATGTGTTTGTTGAGAGTTTCGGTTCTTTAGTGGTTGCTCTATTCTGGGCATTTGCTTCAGATATCACTACCGCAGAATCTGCTAAAAAGGGCTTTTATTTTGTAACCGCAATTGGACAACTTGGCGGTATTATTATGCCCTTCTGTTTTAGTAAAATTCCCTACCTATTTCATTTTGAAAGTCACGCCAGCGGTTCTATTCTGTTTTTCGTGGCATTTGCAGTTTTTTCTATAGGCCTTTTAGTTAAATATTTCTTACGCGTTACCCCAGCGCACCTATTGGCATCGTTTCATGGTAAAAATGAAGCAAAAGAAGAAAAAGAGCAGGAACCTGGATTCTTTGAGGGTCTTAAGCTTCTTGTAAGTCATAATTATCTTCTTTGTATTTTTGCATCTATAACTATTTATGAAATTATTGTGACGATTTTCGATTATAATTTCCAAGTTTTAGTTGCAGAAACATATACTGGCGTTGCTAAAAACGACTATCTCAATTTATATGCAAGTTCGGTAAATTTTGTTGCGCTTGCATGCCTATTGCTTGGTGTAAGTAATATTACTCGTTACCTAGGTGTGGGCGTAGCGCTTGCTATGATGCCTATTATCGTTGGTGGTGCTCTATTCGGCTTTTTAAGCATTGGCGATTTGAATTTCTTGTTTGGATTGATGGTCGGTTCAAAAGCTATTAATTATGCGCTTAATGGTCCAGCTATGAAGCAGTTATATATTCCAACAACGCATGATGTTCGTTATAAATCACAGGCATGGATCGAGACCTTCGGTTCGCGTGGTGCAAAAGAGGCAGGTTCTCTTATGAATCTTCTTTTGCCTATTGTCGGAAGGGCTCGTTATTTTGCAATTACTGGTTATGCTGGTTTTGCAATGCTTGTAGGCTGGTTCTTCGCAGCGCTTTATCTTGGTAAAACATACCAAAAAGCAGTTGATGAGAAACGTGTTGTTTGTTAATAAGCAGCGAGTTTGCTACATAATGTAATAAAATAGTGGGTTTTCTTGTGAAAAATGTCATAAGAAAACCCACTATTTCTTAAAATTCTTTGGACAGGGGTATCATGGGTATTTTTTCAGGATTTTCATTACGGTCTCTTTACACCAAGTTAATTTATATTCCCAAAGATGAGCGAGTGAAAGTATTGCTTCTTTCGCTTTCATTCTTTTGTATTATTGGGACCTATACTGTTGTTCGCACGCTTAAAGATTCTTTGTTTACCAGTATTGTAGGCGAGGAATCTCTTGCCATAGCTAAACTCTGGTCAATGGTACTTCTTATCCCGGCCATTTTGCTTTTTTCTAAGCTTATTGATGTAATGCGCCGAGCACACTTATTGACCTTATATAGTTTAATATATGGTATTGGTGGTCTTATTATTGGATATTATGTGACTCATCCTACTATCGGTTTGCCTAATACTGAGCAAAGTGTTGATAGAATCTTTGGCTGGATCCTTTACTTTTTTTTAGATGGGTTTAATCCTTTTTTGGTAGGGCTTTTTTGGTCGTTTACCCACTCTATAACGTCGCCTGGTAGTGCAAAAAGTAATTATCCTATTATGGTTGCTTCATCTAAGCTTGGCGGTGTCGTTGCAACTTCATTTGCTTGTTGGTGGCTGATGCGTGCCGATGTAACAACAGGGGCTCAACTCTTAACAGATGCAATAAATCATCAAGTCCTTTTTTTTATAACTTCCGGATTCTTATTATTAGTTCCCCTTTTTCTCGCGTGTATGATTATGTGGGTTCCTTCAAAGGCTATGCATGGTTATGAAGCTGCTTATAAATTTGAAAAGCAGCATGCAAAAAAAGAGAAATCGCATACTAATAGTTGGTGGGAAGCTCTCAAAAAGAATATTGAAGGACTCATTTTAATGGTAAAATACCCTTATGTTATGGGTATTTTGGGAGTGGTTTCATTCTGGGAAGTGGTGAATGTCTATGTGAACATTGAGCGTGTCGTTATGGCTGGCAAAGCATCTTTGACGATTTCACAAAAGACTGCATCATTGCTGGCAGATGATTGGTGGGTCCACGCGGTTGGCTTTACTATTACCCTTTTGGGAACCAGGGCGCTTATTGAATATTTAGGTGAGAGACGTTCTTTGCTCGTGGTACCTGGGGTGGTTGCCGTCTTAATGATCTATTATTTCACCGCTTCAATGATAACTAATCAAGCTGCTGCTGCCAGCATTAGCCTTGTTTATATCCTGCTAAAAGCTCTTAATTATGCTTTTGCTTCTCCATTGCGTGAAAGTCTTTATATCCCGACCACTAAACTTATTAAGTTTAAATCAAAATCGTGGATAGATTCCTTCGGTACTAAATTTGCAAAGGCTGTGGGTGCGAGTTTCTCTGGAATTGCAGGTTCATTGGGAGCGTTTCTATCTATTCACGCGGTAAATGCGCTATTTTTTACCACAATTATCAGCTTGTGGATGATTGTAGCGAATCTTTTGGGGCGTCGTTATGAAAAGACGATTGCTCGCGGTGAAGTGATAGGCGCCGAGGAAGACCTTAAAAGCTAAAAGTAGGAATATTGCAATTTTTTGCAAGAAAGTTACAATTAAAGTAATCAAATGCTGTAATCAGTACAGTAAAACCCCTTGCTTTCCGATGTAGGTGGTTAATTTCTTACATGACAAGAAATACCGGAAAGTAAATGACAATAACCTACCGAAAGATAGTACCATGGTCGATTTAAAAAGCCTTATTAAAAGTGGCGTACAGTTTGGACACCAAACCTGGCGCTGGAACCCTAAAATGAAGCCCTATATTTGGGGCCATAAAAATGGAATCCATCTTATTGACGTTTCAAAAACAGCGTTCCAACTTGAAAAAGCTGCGCAGTTTCTTGAATCTCTTGCAACCCAAGGTAAATCTATTTTGTGGGTGGGCACAAAAAAATCTGCACAGGCGGTTTTGCCAAAAGTGCTTGAATCAGTTAAATCTCCTTCTGTTACCCATCGTTGGATCGGTGGTACTCTTACCAACTATCCACAAGTAAAAAAATCGGTAACTAAAATGCTTCATTTTGAAGATATTTTACAAAAAGCAGATTCCTCTCATTATATTAAAAAAGAGCTTAATCTTTTTAATAAGATGAAAGAGCGTCTTGAAAAGAACGTGGGTGGTATCCGTGAGCTACGTTGGCCCATCGGAGCACTCATTGTTATTGACGTGAACAAGGAACATGTTGCTATTAAAGAAGCAAAATCAGCAGGAGTGCCTATTGTTGCGTTAGTTGATACCAATTCAGATCCTTCAGGAATTGATTTTGTTATTCCAACCAATGATGATGCACCGCGCGCATTAGAAATTATTCTGGAGTATCTTGCACAAGCGGTTAAACGTGGGCAAGAAGTGGCGGCAACAACTAAGCCTCAAGAAGAGATCATTCTTGATAATTCACTGGATCGTATTATTGAGACAGTATTAGGTGAGGATGGCTCTGAGGCAGAAGGCCAAAAGGCTAAGCGCCCAGTAGGTCCTGCGCGTCCTCAAAAACGCTTGCAGCCGCGCCCTCAAGCTCCGCGCAAAGCTTAATAATAAAGCTTAAGGAGAGATGTCTGAGAGGCCGAAAGAGCATGATTGGAAATCATGTATGCTCTGAAAAGGGCATCGAGGGTTCGAATCCCTCTCTCTCCACCATACTACGCTAAAGCTTCGTATGGCAAGCCATCCCTCCTAAGGGTGTCATCCTGAACTTGTTTCAGGATCCAGTCCTTTAAATTTGAATAATAAGTTTGAGGAGTAGATAAGAGACAGTTAAAGAATGTGTCAGGTCTGAAAAGAAGCAGCACGGTTAATGGAAGTTTTTGTATCTGCTCCTCATTTTTTTTTAAAATAATTATTTTTATAGTGGGTTTAACTATGACAGTGCATCTTGCTCGTAAATGGCGATCAAAAAACTTTAATGAGCTGGTAGGGCAAGAGTTATCGGTTCGCCTTCTAAAAAATAGTTTATTCAAACGGGCTTTCTTTCCGGCATATCTCTTTTCAGGGTTGCGCGGTTCAGGTAAAACCTCTATGGGACGTATCTTCGCCGCTGCCGTCAATTGCAACCAGTTAGATGCCTTTGTTCAAAGCCCTCAAGCGACCGTTATTCCTTGTGGTGATTGTGTATCCTGTAAAGCGCTCTTTGCAGGGCAACATCCTGATTTTATAGAAATTGATGCCGCTTCTTATACAGGTGTTGATAATATGCGGTCAATTATTGAAAACGCATCCCTTTTACCCACGCTTGGCCAAAAAAAGATTTATCTTATAGATGAAGCACACATGCTCAGCAAGGCTGCATTTAATGCCGCACTTAAAATTTTAGAAGAGCCGCCCGTACATGTGATGTTTATTCTTGCAACCACTGACCCTGAAAAAATTATTGAAACGATAAAGTCTCGTTGTTTTCACGTCTTTTTTGATCCTATTCCAACCACCCTGCTCGCGCAGCATTTAGAACATATTTGCGATACAGAAAGGCTTACGTATGATACTGGGGGTTTACAGTTGCTTGCAGAACAATCGGGCGGATCAGCGCGTGATGCTGTTACCACGTTAGAACGTATTGCTCTTTCAGAGGGCGCAGTAACACAGCAGCTGGTACAGCGTGCTTTGGGGCTCGTGCAAAAAGAAGTTATTGAAGCGTTAGTGGCAATTATAGTTAAAAAAGATATTCCAGGGGTATGCGATTTTATAAAAAGCTCTCAAATTCTTTCTTATTCACCAGTGGTGGTATGGCGTTTTATTGCGGACCATATCCGTGCACAATTATACGAGCAAAAGTTACCGGAACAAAAAAATAATTATGAGCACTTAGTAGCTTTATTGCGCATCATCTATGAGACCGAGCCGCTCTTGTATAAAACTTCAATACCTGCAGCTGTTCTGGAATATATGCTCATACGTATGTGTGCCCCCCTGAGTCAGCCCACGATATCGGCACTACCAAAAGTTGAGACTGTACTGATAAAAGAAAGCCTAAAGCCAGAAGTTAAAGTTCCTGCTCAATCACCAGCATGGCAAAAATTTATCGAGCTTATTAAACCACAGGTTGAGCCACTGGTATTGACCTTATTTTCTTGCGCAACTACGGATTATAATAGTGCAAGTCAACGTGTTCAGGTAAAATGTCTTAAAGAGCATGAGCTTTTTAAAGAATGGTTCGATCTTTCTCTGAGCACATGGAAACCATTGCTTATTCAGGCGTTCGGGGCCCCCGTGGAGCTTGATATTGAGTTTACTCTGGTAAAAGAAAATCAGATGACTCGTGAAAAAAGTGCACCTAAGCCAGTAGCAGGAACTATCGAAAAAAGAATCCCGGAAGTATCATCCATTAAACCCAGCGAAAATGTAGCAAAAGCATTAAAAATTTTTCCTGGAACTATTCAAGAAGTGAAATAAAAAAATGAAAAAATATCCACAGGTTGTTATTCTTGGGCGCATGAATGTCGGAAAGTCTACTCTTTTTAATAGGCTGTCGCGCCATGTTAAAAGTATTACCTTAGATTTTGAAGGGGTAACCCGTGACACGTTATCTGATGTTGTCAGTGTAGATAATACGCTCTTTTGCTTAACTGATACTGCCGGTATATCACATAGAAAACAAGAAGATCCGCTTGCAGAAGCATCACGAAAAAAAGCGCTTGAAGCGCTTGAAGCTGCCGATTTGGTACTCTTTGTAGTTGATGGCGTTGCCGGTATAACCCCAGAAGATCGTGAAATTTCAAGCGTGATACGTTCAAGCGGAAAAAATACTATTTTAGTTATTAACAAAGCTGACACAAAGGCGGCTCAGGATAATCAATATGAATGTTTACAGCTTGGGTACAAAAAATATGTTTTAATTTCTGCTGAACATGGTCTTCATATTAACAACTTGCTTGATCTTATTATTAAAGAATTGCCTGAAAAGCAGGGTGTTATGGAAGAAAAAGATAGAGGGTGCCGCGTCACTTTGTTAGGTAAACCTAATGTCGGTAAATCGTCACTTTTAAATGCACTTCTTTCCAAAGAGCGTGCTATCGTTTCGCCCATCCCGGGAACAACGCGTGAGCCACTGGTTGAGCATATTACCTTCTATAATGAAAATATTGCGGTTTCAGATACTGCAGGGGTACGTAAAAAAAGTGCGGTAAGTGGTGATCTAGAAAATATGATGGTTAAATCGACCATGCAATCATTAAAGCATTCAGATATAGTACTTCTAGTGATTGATGGTAGTGAGCATAAAATATCGGATCAAGAATTAAAGTTAGCTTTTTATGCATTTACGCAGCAATATAAGGCTTTAATTATTGTCATGAATAAGCAGGATCTTGTGACTGAGCTATCTAAGAAAGATTTAGAATTTTCGCTTGAAGAATACAAGCATCTGGTGAATAAAGTGCCTCTTATTTCTATTTCCTGTAAAACGGGAAAAAATGTGGGGAAAGTGGTCCCTCTTATTAATGAAGTCTGGAAGCGCTACACTGCACAATTTGATGGTTTGCAATTATATCGGCTTTTTAATGCGCAATTACAAAAAACTCCTTTAATGCATACTAAGATGCCACTTTTGGTGTATGAGGTGTATCCATTAAGTACGCGTCCGCTTACTATCTGCTTGGTGGTTAACGAATCTGAATGGTTCGGCCCCTCAGAACTTTCATTTTTCGAGAATTTATTGCGTAAAGAATATGATCTTGAAGGGGTGCCGGTTAAATTCATTGTGCGAAAACGCAAGCCATAATACTCTATTAAGAAGTAGTAGTGTTTTTTTAACAGAGTGGTTTCATGTGTACGGGTATACGGCTGAATGCCAAAAATGGTCACGTGGTCTATGGACGCACCTTAGAATTTGGAATTCCTACTGATTCAAATATTATTATAGTGCCGAGAAACTATTCTTTTGTCGGCACTGTGCCTTCAGGTAAGCACGGGCTTGCATGGAAATCAATCTATGCAGTAGTCGGCGCTAACATGCTTGGTTATAACTGCCTGGTGGATGGTGTTAATGAACGAGATCG
>JAKAUO010000034.1 GCA_021827715.1 bacterium
TGGTCAATCGTATAGGAGAAAAATTGATTTCAATAATCACCTACAAAAGGTGCATTCAAATGTGCTGGCAGATTCTTTATTTAATCGTGTATTTGATACAACCTATGAAGATGATGTAGGTCGTTATATAGAAATTCCTGTAGATTCAGAAAGTAATCCTGAAAATGTACTGGATAAAACTTATTAAAGAGGTGAAGTATGGTTTTAAAAAATGGAACAATAAAAAAACGTAGTTTAGTGGGAATGTTTTTTCTGTGTATATTCACCTGCGGGTTATATACACTCTATTGGTGGTATAAAACCAAAAATGAAATTAATAGTATCGGTGGCACAATACCGCCCTATTGGTTTAGTTTTTTGCCGATACTTCGCCTTTATTTTGATTTTCGCTATGCACAAGATTTCGTACGTTTTGTCCGTCAGGATAACGATGCAGTTATTGAATGGGGATATTTTTTTCTCATACTCTTTATGCCCTTCTTACGGATTTTTATTATTCAATATGATTTGAATAAATACGCTAAAATGCAGTGATTTATTTTTTGGCGACTATTTTAATGTCGCCATTTTCTGCTTCAAGGGTAATCGGTGCGCCGCCATCACCTAATGTGCCATGAACTTCTTTTTTAACAAGTTGCCAATAGTCACGATTAAGTAAGGTGGTAAAAGGTTCAAGTGTTACAAAAAGTTCTGAAAAAACAGATCCTCTGAAGGTGGATGCTGTAAGATGCGCTTGAATTTTCTTGGGTGCAACCAACGTAATAGAGCCTCTTTTATTATGAACAAAAATTGCACTATCAACCGTGAATTTATCCACGTGTATCTCAATGCGCCCATCACTGCTTGAAATTGATTGGGTAAGCAACCTTTTAGTTTTAATAGGGCCTTGAGTAGAATTGATAGTAACATTGCAGGTGAAGGGAACTTCTGCAGTAATAGAGACCTCTGCGATATTTTTTTGTGCATCTTTTGCTGAAACGGTGCATGTAAGCTCATGAGGCAATTTGCTTTTATCAAGCATGACATTGGTGTTTTCTAATTGTTCTTTGGAGCCTTTTTGAACGGTCCGTATCGAAATATATTCTTTATCCCATCCTTTTACTTTAACCGGCCCGTATTCTTGTGATATAGTTAATGAAGCAGGTTGCGCAACTCTTTTTATGAGTTCATGGGATTCAACAGACTCATGACGTGCAAATAAGGTTGCAGGCGAGAAATCTGATAATTGCCATGCATGCATTGAAAAGCACCATACCATTAAACTGATATATATACCTATGTTCATAGAAAAATCCTTATTGTTAACTTCGATACCTCCGAAAGTTTTGCCTGAAATTACCGCTCTTGTCAATCTTTTATTGCAGAACCATGGGCGTGTTTACGCGGTAGGCGGCGTAGTACGAGATATTTTAATGGGGTGCAGCGGGCATGATCTTGATATCGAAGTGCATGGTCTTACCGCAGAGGCGCTTGAAAAACTATTAGCTCGTTTTGGTACTGTGCATTACGATGGCAAAAGCTTTGGTGTCTTTCGTGTACATGGTTTGCCTGTTGATTGGTCGCTTCCTCGGCGCGATTCTTCTGGCAGAAAACCTCTGGTGGAAGTTGATCCTGCTATGGATATCGTGCAAGCACTTAAAAGGCGAGATTTGACCATAAACGCGATGGCGATAGATTTCGCAACGGGTGAATTGATTGATCCATTTGGCGGTTATCAAGATTTACAAAATAAGATACTTGCCACACCAGATGCGGCATTTTTCGTACAGGACCCGCTTCGTTTTTATCGTGTTATGCAATTTATAGGCCGCTTTGAAATGCGCCCAAATGCAGAGCTTGATTCTTTATGCGCAACCATGGACATAAGCGCGATCTCTGTAGAGCGCATTCATGCAGAATTTGATAAATTATTTACGCTCAGCAAGCGCCCTTCATTGGGTATCCGTTGGCTGAATGATATTGGGCGCCTTGCGCTATTGTTACCTGAAGTTGCTGCGTTAATAGGCGTTCCCCAGCAGCCTGATTGGCATCCGGAAGGTGACGTATTTGAGCACAGCATGCAAGCAATGGATGCTGCCGCGCAACGGCCCTTTGATGATAGGCGCTTATTGGTATGCGCTGCATTATGCCATGATTTGGGAAAAGTGAGCACTACAAAAGTGATTGATGGTCGTTGGCGAAGTTTTGGCCATGAAGCTGCAGGCGTTGAACCGGCAAAAAAATTAATGAAACGTTTAACAGGAAATAAAAAACTGCAAGAACTCGTTGCAACACTCGTCAGGCACCATATGGCGCCCGGGCAGTTGGTTGCACAGAATGCAAGCGCGAAGGCCTATAAAAAATTAGCCTATACATTAGCTCCGGATCTTAATCTTTTTATTCTTTCAGAGCTTGCCTATGCTGATAAATCGGGAAGAAACCCTAAAAAGTATTATCCGCTTTCAGGGCCACTTCCTGCTCTTGATGAGTTTATAGCGCGTGCCAAAGAATATGGCGTGCTCTATGGGCCAGAAAAAGCACTGGTAACAGGAGCTGATCTGATGCCGCTAGGATTAGCAGGGCCCGCATTAGGACGAGCGCTCGAAAAAGCTTATAGGTATCAGATCGAGCAAAAAGATGCTACACGAGAAACTGTTTTACGTTACCTAGAACGTATGATAAACTAAACAGGCTTAATAAAAAGGAAACTATCTTATGAGTATTTTTTCAGGAAACGCCGTAGCGCATCTTATTCTTCAATCAGATATGGTCAGTAAGGCCGTCTTGCTGATTCTTCTTTCTCTTTCTGTTTTATGTTGGACCGTTTTTTTACAACGTTATTTTTTGTTGCGTGTAAAAATTAAGCAATTGGCGCATGCGCGTTCTGCTCTTGCTTCAGTTAACACCTTTGATCAGCTTAAACTTACCGTTTCAACGCTTAAAGATACTTATCCGGGACTTTTTTTGGTGCCTGCGCTTGCTTTGGTACATGATCGAATACAAGGAAAAATAGAAAATTCTTTGCAAGAAAAAGAATTTTTTTCACAACAAATTTTTTCACTTTTTGATGATTTAGTAAAGCAGGAAATGAAATTTCTTTCACTGTTTACTGCTACTGCAGAAATAGCAACCTTATTAGGGTTATTTGGCACCATTTGGGGGCTTATACATTCTTTTATTCGTATTAGCGAACGTCAATCTGCCGATATTATAACCGTTGCTCCGGGTATTGCTGAAGCGCTTATCACGACATTGGCGGGGTTATTGGTTGCAATTCCTACGATAGTATTATATCACGCATTGTTAACCAAAATGCGTCAAGCAGAAGATAGTTTAATGGTGGTTGCAGATCGCTTTGAAATGGCGGCAAAGAAATTATGGGAAAAGGAGTTTACGCATGCGCATGCACAAGTATCGTCAACAGAAAAACCAGAGCCTGCCGCGGGTAAACCTTACACCGCTTATTGATACGGCACTGACTCTTTTAGTTATTTTTATGGTGACCACACCATTGATTCAAAATGGTATTAAAGTAGAATTACCTAAGGGCCAGGTAAGCGAAATTGATCTTGCTCAACAACCCAAAGAATGGATTGTCTCTATCGATGCTCAAGGTATCTTGTATCTTAATGGTCAATCATACTCGTCTGAGGATCTTTTGCAGCAATTACGATACGCTAGTGAAAATAGTGGTGTTGAGTCGGTGGTAGTACGGGCCGATGCAGGGGCAAGTTTTGGAACCATTATTGAACTTGTTGACGCAATAAAAAATATTGGGAAAATACACTATGTTGCGTTTGCTACAGAAAAAATTCATTCTCGATCCTGAACACATACGCTACCTTTTTTTTGTACTTGTAATGCACATCATCGTGATGCTGATACTGTTTATGGGTTCGTTAACCACGAACCCCTTAATTTTTTCGATAAAGCACTATCCACAAGCATCATCGGTTATTGTACAATGGCGATCTACTCCGGCACGTTTGCCCAATGCTTTGAAAAGCGCTGTAGTGGAGTCTGATCCTAAGCCAGATAAAAAAGTTAAAAAGAAAATGGTTCAAAAACCTGTAAAACGGGCTTTTACTATTATGGATTTAGGGCCAAAGAAAAAGAAGAAGCTACTTCCAGCAAAGATTGTTGAGCAAACTCAGCCAATCTCAAAACCTCAAGAACCCAAACCAGTTGTTCCAACAGAAAAGGAAGCCCCAGTCGAGCCCTTACTGCTGGGTATACAAGAATATACTCAAGAAAAAGAACTAGCAGAAATTATCGAGGCAGTCCGTCGCTGGTGGCAGCCGCCATTAGGGGTCGGCACTTCTTTATGCTGCACTATTAAAGTGAAAATATCGGTGAGTGGCGCAGTAGAAAGTATTGCCGTTGAGCATAGTTCAGGAATTCCCTTGTATGACATCTCAGCAAAAACCGCTTTGGTAAAAAGTAATTTTCCAAAAAAAATATGGGGGAAAGAATGCGTATTTCAATTTTAGTGCTCGTCATGCTTGCATATGTCTTGGAGATACATACAGAAGAATTTAAAATCAACAAGCCTCAATCGGTGCATATTGCATCACTTGCTCTGGTGTATGATCAAGAAGTATTGCATAATGATGCGGTTTTGTTACAAAAAATGCTTGCAAGCACGGGGGTAATGGAGGCAACACTTTTTGTTGGCTCCATGCCCATTACTAAAAAACAGATTACTGATTATTTACCTAAAGGTTTTTCGACGGTTCTTTTTATTCAACAGGATCATGACCATATACGGTGGAGATTGTATGATACTACTCAAGCAGAAATGCTTCTAGGAAAACAAACCGGTAGTTCATCATCTGCGTTAACGATACGTCTTATTGCTGATGCGGTATATACCTATCTTTTTAATCATGAATCTTATTTTTTAACAAAATTAGCTTATATAAAAAAGACGCCTACGGTACGCAATAAAAAAAGAACCGAATTATGCCTGCTTGATCCCGTGGATGGCCACAGTACCACGATTTTAAAGGATGCTCGAATTCTTGTGGCGCCAGAATGGGCCGCATTTTCAGAAGATAATGCTTCTAAAATATGGCTGACAGTTTCTGAATTTACCCCAGGGAACGTTCGCCTTTTGGGTTTAGATATGAAAGGGCGCACCTGGCCGATTATTGATGTGGAAGGCACCTGTGTGGGGGTTGCGCAGTATAATGATTGCACATTTGCCTATAGTAAATCGGGCACTATCTGGTTGTATTCCTATGATAAAAAAAGTAAAAAAGGGGTGCATCGCCGTTTAACCAAGGCGCATCAGACCTGCGGGTGCCCCTCTTTTTTAAAATCGGGTGATATTATTTATTCGAGCAATGGAAAGATATACCGTTATGCTATGAATGCTCAGGAAAGTTTACCGCTTCCTCTTGTAGGCAATTGTATGGGCCCTGATGTCCATGCAGCGACTGACCGAATTGTTTTCTCACGTTCAATAAATGGTGTTTTGCAGATTCATGCATGTAATAGCCAGGGCGAAGCGGTTAAACAGCTTACTTTTGGTCCAGGAAATAAGGTTGACCCCTGTTGGTCAGCATGCGGTAATTATATCGCCTATACCCGTTGCCATGAAGGGCGCGAGCAAATTGCTCTCTTAAATTGTCTTAATGGAGTAGAAAAAATAGTTACTCCGGCAGAGGAATATTGCGGATATCCAGCATGGTCAGACAAAAGTTCTCGGCTTTATGCATAATATATTTTATTATTTAATGGTAATTTTTGGGTAGAAATGATAGAATGAGAGTAAGTGATAGATTTTTTTAGGTATACTTTTATGATTTTTTTTAAAAAAAATACAATAAATCTGCTTTTTTTAAGCGCTTTTGCTCTCTTTTGCCAAGAAGAGCCATCTACTCCACCGCGTAAGGCCAAATCTGGTTTTTTTCACACGGGAGATAGTTCCAGTGAATCAGAAGCTTCATCAGCTGCTTCCAGTGCTTTTACTTCACCGGCGGGTAAAATGTCTGGGGGTAGGGCAGTATTAGCAAGCCCCGTAAGAAGAGGCTTAGAGGCTTTTTTATTAACATCCCCAGAAAAACGCCCGTTTAATGAAGTTGAAAACCAAAGTTCACCGGAAAATTTCCCTAAAAAGCGCAAAATTGCGCTATCTTTTAATGACGTTCTTTTACAAAGTCTTGAAGTCGATCAACCAAAAGATTTAGTAAAAGAACTGAAGGATGAATTAGAGAGTCTAGACTCTTTGGAGGAATTAAAAAGACGTTATCAAATATTTCAGCAGGTAGTTTTTAACGCTGATCCGGTCAAAAGTCACGATAGCGGTAATTATGACGATATGATAAGAAAACCCCTTTTGGTTCACTTCTTTAAAGTTGCACGTTCAAAAAACTGGGATACCGCCTTTTTAAACTTGCCTATTTTTTCACTTTTACATTTTACAGAACCTGATGCAAGTGGTGGGTACCATAAAGAAAATATTCATTTTCCGGTAACAAGAATGTTAGAAAATCCCAAAACGCAGGTATATGGCGGGAAATTTACTCTGGCCTCTCGAAAAGCCGGAGAAAAATTCTCATGCATGGTTCCTAAAAAAATGGCTCTTGAAGAAGTTGTTGAAGAAGTGCCTCAGGCATTTCAACATATCTTGGCAAGTAGACAAAATAAGCGCTTGGGTATTTCAAACTCAGGGATTCCTTGGGAAATATATTTACAGCCGGATGGCGCTGAAGCTACCTCAGCCTTTCCGTTAGTAGCCTATGTTGATGCAACCCAAGGTACTGGGACATTGCAGCTGAATATACAAAAGAGTTCGCTTATTAAAAAAGAATTTACTCAAAAGCAGCTTATTGAGCTTGGTGTTTGTGCTCATGCAAAACCTGCCAGCGTATTATATACATTCAACGATGCTGAGATACTGGAGATCGCACCAGAAATTACGGGTGACCCAGATGCACGTGGTGTGTATATAAAAGTATTAAAATCAGATCTTCAGTGATCGAGCTTTAAGAAATATTCCTTTCCAAACATCACCTTTTTTTTCTAAACGGTCAAAGATAGTCTTTATCATGTAACTATTTGATCGTAATGCTGTATCATCAAGCTCGTCCCATTCTAAGGGCGTGGCAACCGGTGCATGTTCTTGTGCCCGCACTGCATAGGGAAGTACAGCTGTTGCACTAAAGCCATTGCGCATGATATCAATAAGTAATTTTTTGCCTCGTTTTTCTTTGCGTGATTCAAGAGTATATTCTTTGGGGCTTTCTGCAACTACTTGCTCGGCGATATGTTTTGCAAAGCCACGAACTTCATCAAAGGTATGTTGCGGTTTAAGAGGAACCCGCACATGTAATCCGCGTGAACCGGTGGTCATGACCCACGCGGTAAGCCCATGATCTTCAATTAATGCTTTAATCATACGCGCAGCAGTACTAATCGGTTTAAAGTTTTTTACTGTTTCTCCTGCGGGGTCAAGGTCAAAGATCAGCGTATCTGGATAGTTTAAATGGTCGATGGTACTGAGCCACACATGCGGGGTGATGCAACCTTGGTTTGCAATATATACCAATGTTGCAGCATCTTGGCATACAACATAGTGCGTAGTTCCTGCTGATTGGCTTTCTACTTTTTCAAGCTTTATCCAACTTGGAAAGTAATCTGATGCATTTTTTTGAAAAAATGATTCACCCGTTATCCCTTCAGGATAGCGTACCATAGTGAGCGCTCTATTTTTGCTATAGGGTAATAAGTGGGGTGCTATTTGTTGATAATAATCAATTATTTCACCTTTAGTAATGCGCGATTTGGGAAAATATAATTTTTCTTTATGCGTAATGGGTATTTTGTGCTTATTAATTATTTTTATCGTCATACACATTTCTCTTTTCAGCAGCCCTTTATTCCTACGTTATAAAAAATTGTGTTTAAAGGTAAAGAAAAATAGTTTTAAAGAATTTCTTGATTTTGCTATTTTTCTTAGTTTATTATCAGCTCATAACATAAGAGTACGCGTAGTTGATATATTTGTTTAATTTTAAGGAGACGTGATGAAAAAGATAGCATTATTTTTAGTAACATTGGCTGCAGGTCAACAGCTTATTGCTAAACCCAGCTCTGCTGCAGAACAATTAATTGCCTTTAAAAACATGGAAAAAGGCCATAAGGCAGATTGGCTTGGCTTTATGGGGAAAAATGCCGTTACAAAAACAGATTTAATTAAAAAGCAGCATGGTGATTGGGTTGAGTTTGGCAACCGTCATATACAAGATTTAGATGCTATAAAAGACTGGTCCAATGCTTCTAAACAAGAATTTTTTAGCAAACACTTGCGTGATGCGATCTCATTACATAAATCTCATATGGCTGCTTGGAAAGCATGGGCAAGAAACAAAGAAGATGCAGCAAAAAAACTTTGCGAGAAGCATGAAGCTGAACTTGCGAAATTTGAAGCAAGCTTGGGTAAATAACTTTATTTATCTTTAAGAAAGTCAGGCCGGGAAAAGAGATATTTCTTTTCCCGGCTTTTTATATAAATTAGAATGCACTCTTTCAGGTTTAATGCAACAAAAATGCAACAGCTGCGCAACGCCCTATGCAACACCTGCAACATTAAAGCAACCAGTTACAATAAAAAAATTATGACGTATGCTTGTTTTTAGACCAATTACCTTAAGGAGTACTTATTTATGTATCAAGTCACAAATAAATCGATAGTCCTATTTTCAATAGCATCTTTATTTTCATACAATGTTTTTGCTTTAAATGAAAGCCTATTAAATATTGATAGATCTTCTTTAATGGTGCCAGAACGTTTAGGTAAACTCTCATTAGTACATGATGAAGAAGGGTTTCATATAGTAAAGGGCGATGAAGTTCATCCAATAAAAAAATATTGGGTGGATAAAAAAATACGAAATATGAAAAGAGAGCAACTAAGTGCATTCTTGGCAGGAGGATATTTGGCAGTTAGTCAGTTTAATGATGGCGACTATAAGATTGAAGCCAAAACCCGTGGCCTTGGTGGTGGCCCAGTCCTAGGTTGGATACTTTATACCGTTACAAAAGGGACATGCTATGGAACGGCTGCGGCGGCTATTGGCGGGGCAGTGGTAGCTACAGGTGGAGCATTGGCAGGTGCTGGTTCGGTTTTAGCGGCAAGCGCATCTGCAGGTACTATTGCAGCAGCTGGGACGACAACTGCTGCGTCTCTAGCTGTAACTGGTGCAGCGACGGGGACTATAGCAGGAGCTGCCGCTTTAACGGGGGGAACTGCGATTGGTGTAGCTGCCGCCACTTCAGCTACTATTGGTGCAACTGCAGGGGCCGCAAGCACCGCAGGTCTTGTGACTGCGGGAGCAGTTAGTGCGGGTGGAGGGATTGCTGGCGCTGTTGCAGCAGTTGAATCGGTATCTGTCGGGGCATGGTTAGTAGGTAATGCAATCTGGTTTCTTCCTTAATCAATGTAAACATTTAAAATTCTATTATGGAAAATTGTAAAAAAAATTATCTTTATTATGTAAAAAAACTATTATTTCCCTACACAATAATGTTGATAACTTATTGTTTAATGTATACAGTTCAAGTTTTTTTTGGGTATAAATCCTTAATGACTTTTCAAGACCTTTCCCTTGAATCATTTGAGGCTTTTTTGTATTTTACGATCGGATCACTATTTGTAGCTGCGATGCTATTTCGATTCTTGCGTATTGATGGATGCGAATCAGATATGTGCTTAGGGCATGTTTTTTGCGATAAATGATCGCCAACTTGTGAATAGTGAATAATTTGTAGTACTCTCTGAGTGAATATTCTTGAATAACATTCTTATAGGAAGGTTAATAGATGAATAGTTTTTTATGGTATATTCTGATTCCCGGAAATTGTGATTTTATAGAATTAGTAGTTGCTGGTTTAAGAATTGCCATTGGCATAATTATGATGTGCCATGGTATTGAAAAATTTTATGGCGGCATTGATACCTGGCGATGGTTAGGCAAAGCTATGGAAAATTTTGGTATTTATAGATTGCCGGCAGTTTGGGGTTTTCTTGCTGCCTGCGCTGAATTTTTTGGAGGGTTTTTTCTGATGCTTGGCTTAGGGATACGCATAGCTACAATTTTTCTTTTAGCGGTGATGGCAGTTGCCTATACTATGCATAGAAAAAATGGTGACCCCTTTCAAGTGTATTCTCACACGTTAACCCTTATTGTGCTATTCTTAAGCTTCCTGGTTATGGGCGGTGGTCAGTGGTCAGGTGATCATGCTATTATTAAACAATGCGTTCATAAGGTCCATAAGTAATTAATACAAACATGAGAGAGCCGTTAAAGACTTACCGTGCATTATGCACAGAATTTTACGAAAGAGAATCCCATCTTAATCATCAAGAAGCGCTTGATTTTTATCTTAACTATGCAAGACATGCAAAAGGCTTAATACTTGAACCGATGTGCGGAACGGGCCGATTTCTTATACCCATTGGACAGGCAGGCTTTGCCATAGAAGGTTTTGATGCATCAGAGCAAATGCTTGAGGTTTTAAAGCAAAAAGAACCTTCAGCGCATGTTTGGCAAGAATTTATGCAAGATTTCAACCGTGACGACAAGCGTTACTCATTAATTTTTGTTCCTTATGGATCCTGGGGGTTAATGGATAACATTGAAGATTCAAAAAAAAGTTTAAAGATCATGTATGATCACGTGGCTCCTGGTGGGAAATTTGTGGTTGAAATTGAAACGGTAGCCTCAGCGCCCAAGACCGTGAATATGTGGCACCGTGCGGTGCAGACAAGAAATGACGGCTCATATATTGCCTTAAATACGTATCCTACCTATTCACCTGAAACCCAAATTTTTACTGCGATATGCCGTTACGAATCTATTGTTAAGAATCAGATTAAAACAACTGAAACAGAAGATTTTAAGATGTATTTGTATCACTACGATGAATTTGAAAGGTATCTGCATGATGCTGGATTTAGTGATATAAAGAAATATCAGGATTATAATAAGACGGTTGCTTTTGATAACAAAGCGCCGCTTCTTATCTATGAATGTAGTAAGAAGCGGCTATAAATTATTTTAAGTGTTTTAAAAGATAGTAGATCATCAGCCATGACCAGCCAGTAAGCAGGGCGTTAATACCCACAAAAACACCGATAATCCATAACCCAGATTCTGGCCATTGTATCCAAATGAGTACCCCAAGAATGAAGGTTATAATACCATTTAATATCTGCCAATTTTTATGAATGATATGGTGCTGTGTAAACGCAAAGATAGCTTTTACCAAGCCAGAAAGGATAAAAAAGAAGGCCAAAAGCAGGGTTAAATTAATCTCGCTTACCAATGGGTGAGCAACAATAATACCACCGCCTACGCTATAAATAATACTTAAAAAAAGATGTGAAAAGAGATTTTTCCATTTTCTAACATTAAGTGATTGTACTCCTTCTATGGCGCCCATAACCATCAGTAGAGCACCCAACATAAAAACAGAGATCAATGTGCTAAAAAATGAAAAATAGAGTGCGAGTGATCCAAGAACCAACGCACCAATTCCCAGCCACAAGAACAATGGGGCGCTTTGATGCAGTTCCTTTTTATCATGCGCATCAAGATCTTTTGTAGAAAAATACATACGTTTCCTTTACTTGTTTTGTAATTTCCTGCCTTCATACGAAAGCATAATCCATGTCCAACCCGTCATAATCGCATCAGTGCCAATAAGGGCCCCGATAACCCAGAATTCTGGCCATTTATAGGCAATACACAACCCAATGATACATGTCAACGTACCATTGAGAAAGAGCCATGGTTTATGAAGTGTTTCCTGCTCAAACGAAAAAATGATTCGCAATATTCCACTAATGATAAAAAAGAAAGCATGTAGCAAGGTTGCGAATGCTTCATCGGTTATGGGATTAAAAGCTATAAATAAACCGCCAATTATATAGAGAATGCTCATAAACTCATGTAAAAAAAAGTGGCTCCATTGAGTAATCTTAAATGAATGTATTCCTTCGAAACAGCCTAAGATACTAACAAAGCCCCCCAGATATTTTAATTGAATATGTGAACTATATGAGGAAAATAAAATGGCTAATAATCCAATGCCAATAAGTCCTATGCCTAGAGAAAAAATCCAGGGAACCGCATGGAGCATTTGTTCCATATTTTCAACAGAAATTGAGTAATTCTTCTTCATAGGTTTTAATCTACTTAAGTGTCTTTAAAAAAAGCAATAGCTTGAGAAAATTACAAAAAAGGCTTATAATCAATAAATATTCATTTACATCTCTAGATAAGGTCTTTATGAAAAAAAATAGATTTAAGCAATTTCCTGTCGATCCTCGTATTGTCGCTTTCGCATTAATCACCTGCGCTGTTATACTGTTTGTTTTGTCTCCGCTGGTTGATTCTATTCGTGCAGTTAAAATTATGCCATTTTCAGAATTTGTGCATAATACGCATACTAAACAAATAAAAACTATTGATATTAATGGACAAATAGCGACTGGTGAATTGGTTACAGGTGAAGCGTTCCGCACAACCTTGCCACGAGATTATCAAAAAGAGATCGAAGAGCTTATCAATAGAGACAATGCTATTAAAGTCTCCATTGCTGAAGAAAATCAATCCTATTGGTGGCAATTTATGGCCTTCGTCTTTTTATTTTTATGTCTTCCTCTTGGGTTATGGTTTGTCTATCGCAAAATGTCTTCCAAGGATTCTGGGGGCGGCATTTTTGGCTTAAGTAAGAATAAAGCACGTCTTTTTATGCCTCAAGAAATTAAAACGCGCTTTAGTGACATTGCCGGTGCCACTGAAGCTAAAGATGCCTTACAGGATATCATTGATTATCTTAAGTACCCTGAAAAATATAAGCGTTCCGGTGCCCATGTTCCACGCGGAATTCTTTTCATTGGAGAGCCGGGAAATGGTAAAACGTTGCTGGCAAAAGCTTTGGCCGGTGAGGCGCATTGCCCATTTCTTTCCACTAATGGATCAGATTTCATTGAGGTATTTGTCGGTGTTGGAGCCGCTCGTGTGCGTGACCTTTTTGCGCAAGCGCGTAAGCTTTCCCCATGCATTATATTTATCGATGAGATAGACGCTGTCGGAAGAGAACGTGGTGCTGGAATAGGCGGGGGCAATGATGAGCGTGAACAAACATTGAACCAGTTGCTCACTGAATTAGATGGTTTTGATTCTGCGGGTGTGCCGGTCATTGTAATTGCCGCTACAAATAGACCCGAAGTGTTAGATAAAGCGTTATTGCGTCCAGGAAGATTTGACCGTCGCATTGTGATACCTTTTCCGGACTATCAAGCTCGTATTGATATTTTAAAAGTGCATGCGAAAAATTTAAAAATTGATGAATCGGTAGATTTTGCCTTAATAGCGGGGGAAACGGCAGGATTCAGCGGGGCCGATTTGGCTCATTTAATGAATCAGGCGGCTTTATTGGCAACTCGTAATGATAGAAGTTATATTACGGCGCAGGATATGGAGGCTGCTCATAGGCATATTCTTGCTTCCCGTAGCACCGAAAGTGCCGAAGGTAACGCCCAAGTTACTATGTTTATGCCGGTGCAGGTAAAAACAAAGTTTGGCGATGTTGCTGGCGCTTATGAAGCCAAAGAAGAATTACAAGAAGTTGTCGAATTTCTTTTAAGGCCAGAAAAATATACACGCCTTGGCGCTCAAATCCCTAAAGGGGTTCTCTTAACGGGTGACCCGGGAAATGGTAAAACGTTACTGGCTCGTGCAGTTGCAGGAGAATCGGGTAGGCCCTTTTTTGCCGTCAGTGGTTCTTCATTTATCGAGCAATATGTAGGTGTAGGCGCTAAGCGTGTTCGTGAGCTTTTTGCCCAGGCGCGTAAGCATGCCCCAAGTATTGTCTTTATTGATGAAATTGACGCGATTGGTGGTAAACGTGTTGATAGTTCAGGTGGCGGCGATCGTGAATATGCTCAGACTTTGAACCAGTTATTAACTGAGATGGACGGTTTTGCTACGGCGCGCTCTTCTGTTATTGTTATTGCGGCAACAAACAGGGCCGATATCTTGGATAAAGCGTTGTTACGCCCAGGAAGGTTTGACCGTCAAATTCAGGTTCCGTATCCTACAATCAAAGCCCGTGAGGAGATCTTACAGGTTCATTTACGTAAAGTATCCTATGACCCTTCTGTTCGCTTAGATGTTCTTGCGCGTGCCACGATAGGGTTTTCTGGTGCTTCGCTTGCTAATTTGGTTAACGAGGCTGCTATTATGGCCGCCCAGCAAGGAAAAGATCAGGTGGATATTAATGATTTTAATGAAGCGCGTGATAAAATTATCATGGGTAAGCAGATGCATTCTATCCAAATGTCACCTGAAGAATTGAAGATGACCGCTTATCATGAAGCGGGCCATGCATTGGTCCTTTTGATGCAGCCTGAAGATACTGACCCATTGTATAAAATGACCATACTTCCACGTGGCCAGAGCTTGGGGAGCACCCATTATATTCCTGTTTCTGAGGACTATATGAGCTCCAAGGAAGAGTTCCTTGCTAAGATCGCGGTCTGTATGGGGGGGCGCATAGCTGAAGAGATGGTATTTGGTAAGATGGCAACCGGTGCATCAGGTGACTTTGCCACGGCAACTAAAATTGCTCAGAATATGGTACGTCAATATGGCATGTCTGAGCGCTTGGGCCAGGTATTTTATGATAAAAATACAACCGGGTTTTCCTATTCAGAAGGGACGGCAGAGATTATAGATCAAGAGGTTAAAAGGATCTTATCAGAGCAATATGCGCGTGCTACTCAGATTATTAAAGATAATCGGGACAAGCTTGAGTTGCTCGCTGAAACGGTATTGGCTCAAGAGACCTTGTATGCTGACGAGATCTATGCATTACTGGGGATAACACCCCGAGAAAGCCATCGACTTGTATAAATAAGGGAATTTGGTAAAATAATAGAGTGTCTAACTGTTTTGATGAAAAAGTCTAAAAAAAATAATAACCACGTGTTATATACTCCTGGTGAAAGGAACTTTAAAAATGTCACGTATATGTTCTGTATGCGATAAACGTCCCCATGTTGGTAATATTGTGAGCCATGCGAACAATAAAACAAAAAAATGGATCTACCCAAACGTTCATACCATGCGCTACACAGTGCCAGCTTCTGGAAAAACTGATGTACATCGTGGAAGCGTATGCACCAAATGTGTTAAAGCAAGAAAAGTACAAAAAGTAATTTAATTTTAGAGTGAAAGATAGAACGCATGGCTAATACTAAGTCAGCTAAAAAAAATGCATTACAAAACATCGCGCGTGCAAAAAGAAATTTAGCGCGTAGAACGGCAATTAAAACAGCTACCAAAAAAGTTATGTTAGCCGTGGAAGCGGGAGCGCCTGAGCAGGAATTGCAAACGCTTTTAAAAGATGTTGCAGCTAAGCTTTATCGTGCGCGGGGGAAAAATATTCTTCACCCAAATACGGCCTCACGTAAATTGAGCAGATTATCAAAACATGTTGCTAAAGCTTCACAGGCTTCAAAGTAATTGATAATTAATAACAAGGATAAAGATAAACAAGAAGGTGGCTTAAAAGGTCACCTTTTTGTTTTTTATAAAAGAAACTATGATAGATATACAAGATGAATTATTAGATATCGTGGATGTCCGTGATATCGTTATTGCAACTGAGCTTCGCTCGGTTGTTTACCAACAAAATATGCGCCATATCCGTGTGGTTAATGGCTTTATTATGAATGATGCCGGGCAATTGTGGATCCCTCGACGTACCGCGTCCAAACAACTTTTTCCCTTGGCTCTGGATACCAGTATTGGCGGCCATGTGCAGAGTGGCGAATCGTATGATGAGGCGTTCAAGCGAGAGCTTTTAGAAGAGACAGGGCTGCGCCTAGCTGAGGTTGATTGCCAAGTGAAGGCATATCTTACGCCTATAGAGCATAATGTTTCTGCATTCGGTACGGTGTATGAAATTAAAAGTAATAGTGCACCTGATTATAACCCCGATGATTTCTGCGAATATTTCTGGATCACCCCTGAAGATCTGATTAAAAAGATAGAAGCGGGCGAACCGGCAAAATCTGACCTGATAAAATTGGTTAAAATTTTATATACCTAGGCCTTTGTCCACTTTGGGCGCTCTCTTGATAATATTCTTTGTTTCTCAACCGATTTCTGCAAAAAATGCTGCGGCTCAGGAAAGGCTCTATGAAGCTTGTTATAAATGTGATATCAAAGAGATCAAAAAGGCTATTAATGATGGCGCTGATGTAAATTTAATTGATAAAACAAATTGTACCCCTCTTTTGCTTTAGTTATTCGCTTTGAGTTTCTTGCTTATCCATGAGTTTTCGATATTGTTTTAGATAGTTTAATGCTACAGCAGTAACCACGGCAGATGATCCGACGTGTTCCATAAGGATCACCATGGTAAATGGAGGGTAATCTTTATACGTAACATGGGCCACGAACCAGCCCTGTTCAAGAAATTCTTTAGAAAGTTCCCGCTTTTCAAAAGAGCTTACCTGCCCGGTACCCGTTTTTGCAAAGATCTCAAAGTTTTTAAGATGACGAAGTTGAGAGCCTGTTCCGTGAGCTTGAATACTTTGTTTCATGGACCGTTTTAAAAACTCACGTGTCTCGGTTGATAACTCAACCTCCTGTTTTACAACGGGTTCATCGGTAAGTATCCGTGGTGTCACCAGATAACCTTGGCATATTGCATTAATCATGCGGGTAATCTGTAAAGGCGTTACCAATAAAAATGATTGTCCAATGGCCGCAGAAAGTGTCTCGCCTGGCCACCAAGATTCCCCTTTCACTTCCCGTTTCCATTTCCGTGTAGGGATGAGCCCCGGCTTTTCCGGCAATATACTATTAGTTGGTTGTCCTAATCCTAATTTAGCGGCAAATTCAGCCAATGTATCAATTTTAATTTTTTTTCCCACTTCAAAAAAAGGTATATTACATGATTGTGCAATGGCAGAAAGCGTCGTCATAATGCCATGTCCTTTACGTTGCCAGCAGTGATAGTCTCTGCCGACAAAGGTGGTATGTCCATGGCATACCCAAATATCAGATTGCTGGATAATACCCGTTTCAAGGCCTGCAGCCATTGAGACCAGCTTAAAGATAGATGCTGGTGGGTAACAGGCGTTTGATGCACGATTTAAAAAAGGTTGATCTGTTTGGATATCGTTCCATGTTTTCATAGAAAGGTGATCAAGAAATACATTAGGATCAAAAGATGGCCGTGAAAGCAGTACTAACAGGTCGCCACTTTGAGAGTCCATAATAATCATTGCGCCCCGGGCGTCTTCAGGGAATACAGAATCTGCAATTAAGCTTAAATCAAGATCAAGCGTGGTACTAATAGTGCCCCCTAAAAGCGAATCTTTCTGCTTTTGCGTGGCAAGGTATTTTCCGCGTGAGTTCACTGTCTTTGCAATTTGCCCAGGCTGGCCCTTGAGGACCCCTTCGCATATCTTTTCAAGCCCCATTTTTCCTGAATGTTCATAATGAATACCTCCTAAATAACCAACAATATGGCTGGCAATTTCTTTGTGGGGGTAGTAGCGCTTAAAATCGGTAGTATATACCAGGTTAGGGTGTTGACCATATTGTTCAATAAGAATACTGAGTTTTTCAAAAGGGACATCAGTATGCAAAAGAATTGTTTTATTTAATTTTTCTGCATTCAGGAGTTCAGTGGTATTAATGGTTGCTTCAGGAACATGAAGTGCTATGGTTTGCAAGAGCGCACGCTGCTGTTGTGTTAATTCTTTGCCCCCCGTTCCTTGCCAATAGAGTGAAATAACCGGACGATTGGTAGCAAGTAATTTATTATTGCGATCAACAATATTGCCGCGAGGAGAAAGTATTTTTTCAAAGCGTAAAAAATTTCTTTGACTCAGTTTAAAAAAAGTAAGTGTTTGAAAAACTTGTAAATAGGCCAACCGAGCTATAATAAAAGAGAGACCCACAAAGAAACTTATAAAAAAAATTAAGATCTTTTTTGTTGAAAGACGATGTTGCATGTACCACCCCAGATACTTTTTTTAAAGTATTTTATTTTTTTTTGCAATCATGAGCTTCCGCTCACCAAGCTCTCGGGGCTGTAGGTGGGCTTCTGGAGAAATATGTGTATATCGTTCGGTGCTTGCCAACGTTGCATGGCCCAAAAGCTCTTGTACGCTTTTAAGATCAGCACCTTGTTGTATAAGATGCGTAGCAAAAGAATGGCGCAACACATGGGGAGTAACCGGTTTTTTTTTTTCGAGAAAGGTACTAAAAAGTGAGCATATGCGCTGAATTGACCGGGTAGTAAGCGGTTCATTTTTGTAATTTAAAAAGAGAAACTCTGTACTTAATTGTGGCTTAACCCGTTCATGTGTGATGTATAAATCAAGCTTTTTTTTACATTCAGAGCCAAAAAGTACCAAGCGTGATTTTTTACCTTTTCCGCCAATAGTAATAGTCTGTTCAATTGGGTCGATATCTTTTAACTGAATATTAACAAGCTCGGAGCAGCGAATGCCCGTTGCATACAACATTTCTAAAATCGCTTTATCTCGGTGGGGAAACTGGGTGTTTTCTTGCGTTAAATTTATTTTATCAAGGAGAAAAAATATTTCATCCAAGCTGAGTATGCTCGGTAATTTCTGTTCAATACGTGGACGCACTAATGCCAAAGTTATCGGAATATTTTTGACGCGGTTGAGATACCGTTCAAACGATTTAAAGCAAGAAATTTTGCGAGCAATAGACGCCTTAGATATTTTTTTGTGATACAGTGCCAAGAAATAACGGTCAAGAGCTGTTTTAAAAGAGAATGGATGGGGTTCTCGGAGGTTAATGTCGTGCCAAAAAAGGTTTACTTGATCAAGATCACTTTCATACGCACGTAAAGTATGTGTTGAAATATTTCTTTCAACGCGGATAGTGTCTAAAAATGGTTTAATTTCGTTAATAAATTCTGTATGTTTCATTGAGCCTGCTCATCAATGAGATTAAATTCCTTGCACCGGCGATTAACCGATGATCTATTCACATTGAGCAGTTTAGCAATTTTTGTTTGATTTTTAAATTTATTCCATAAATAGGTCATAATTTGTTGATCTTTGAGCGCATTCTTACCCAAGCGTGCAACATTATACATATCGGGCGTTGTTATGGAATAAGCACCATCGATAACATCTTCCTGTTTTACCTGTTTCTTTTTTGCTTTATTAATAAGCATATAATAAACACGGTCCTTATATTCTTGTAAACTTATTGGTCTATCGTTGAGAATTTTTTCTCGCTCTTTGGGTGATAAATCGACACCATGAGCAGAATTTTTTTCAGAAATAATATGTTGAATAAATCCGGCAGTCAGATCACTTAATTCAGTAGGCGCCAACGTTAAAAGCGAAGGAAGTGTTGCCGATGTTTTTATCAATTCATTATAGAGTTTAGGCAAAAAAGTACCATGCTGGCACAAATGGCTTAAATTTTGGTTTGAAGAACATATAATGCGGGCTGAACTTGAGCGTTTTCTATCGCTTTTAAGCTGAGTAAAGACCCCGGTGTGTAAAAAATGCGCCAGCAATTCTTGGGTTTGAATGCTTAAAAGGTGAATGTTTTTAATAAATATGGTACCGTTTAGATCATTTCTTTCTAAAAGTCCAGCAGAATCGTTCGCACTAAAAAGGGGGTTGATCCCAAATAATTTTAAAGCGATTTCATGATTTTTTTCAGTTGCTTGCAGTTCTATGGTTTCAAGATGATCACGCAAACTAATATGATGAAGCAGTTCTACGGTAGGCAAAATATCTTCCTCGGGCAAGTTCAGCAAGACTGCCTTTTTGCTTAAAGCAGCCTTAAGTAGATTAATTTTAAAGTCTAAAATCTGCATGCCGGTACCGGGAATAAGCTTATTAATAAGTTTGCCCGAATGCGTGGTTTCAAGAAAAAGCATATAATCCCAATTTGAAGGATCTTTAAGGGTATGGGTATTAAGTTGCTGAGCTTCAGGAGCAAGCTTATTTTTTTGTAAAAATTCTCTGATGGTCTCTTTGCAGTGGCGCAACTCCTGATGCTTATGGTACAGCTCTTCCTTAAGCTCTTTTTCTTGTTGGATAAGTGACTCAAGATTACGATTTTTAAGTAAGTGTATTAATGCGCCTAAGTAACTGGTAAATACGAGCATTTCATCATATTCCACCTTACTGAAAAGCATATGGGGACGTGCATTTCTTTCTATTATTATAAAGGCATTTATAGACTTTTTTTCATAAATGGGGATAAAAACATCCGCTTGGACCAGCTCTAGAAATTTGAGCGCCTGTTTTTGTTCTTCTTTTTCTTCATAAAAGTAAGAAAATTCTAACTCATCTTTTACCAGCAGTGCATTATTGAGCATAAAAGGCTCGTTGAGATAGGGTTCTACTAGATTGTTGATCCTGGTGTCTTCTGCTGTATCTAATGATTTGATGTACAATTTTGTTTTTTCGCTCGGAATAGAAAAAGCGACCTTATAGAAATTGCTGATGATATTTTGAAGTTCATTAAGAGAGGTTACGTGTCCTAACTGCGTAAGTACATCCTTGAAGTCTTTCACAAAGCTGAAGTGCACATCACCTTCTACATGTTCTGTCATGTTTAAAAAGCGCATCCCGATAATCTTTTTATAGCAAAAATATATAGCATACGTTAACAATAACGATGATCCTGTTGCTAAGTAAAATGCGCTATGCTTAAAGGCGTGGTGAAAGAGGTTAAATGGATCATTCGTGATTATTTCCAAGAAAATATGGGGTAAGACAATATACAAGAGAAAAGTCTTTATTTGCTTAATAAGTATAGAGGGTGCCTGTGCATTTTTAATACTTATTAATGATAGGTAAAGAGTAGGTGCAAATAATACTATGATATGCAAATTAGTTATTTTTTTAATGAATTTTTCAAGGGGTAAGATATGGTCGTCTTGAGCAAAAAAAGCCAAAAATAAGAAATATGCTATTCCTATTAAGCCTATTATGCCAAATATTATGTTATGCAGCCTGATGGTGGGCTTCTTTTTTTCAAGTGATTCTACAAACATAGCAAGCGCGTAGCATTGTACTATATACGTTGCGCAAACTATACGAATTAAAAAGATTATCGTCGAGCGTGAAATATCGGGGAAAAGAGTCCCGCGTAAAAGGTTCGTGAACCAGGTAGCATCACTGAAGGCACTTACAAAAAGAATAATTGAAAGAAAAAGCCATAATATTTTATTTTTGGATTTAAAGGTTAAATTCAATATACTTACAAGAAAAAAAGATTTAACGGCAATACAAAAGAGTTGCAGCCCCAGTAAAATATGTAAAGGATCGAAACTGTTATAAGAAATATCCATTGAATTTACAGCCGTTATTGTTTTTTTTTAAAAAATAATTATTCTTAAATACTAGCCTATGAGTATCCAGTATATCTTGAAAATTAATTTTTTAAAATCAGTTAGGTAAATTATGAAAATGTCATTATTAATGTTGTCTTTGTTGACTGTTAGTCTAACTATGAAAGCTGCGCCTGAGGTAGGTCCGGATGAACCACTTGATCCGCCATCAACAACTACCACTGAGACAACCAGTTCAACAGCATCTTCTGGTAGCGATTCTGGATCATCATCATCATCATCGAATGATACTGGCGCTTACTAATCTCTTAGGGATATTGATTGGTCGACAAGAATCTCACAGAATATGGCCAGAGGGTTTTGAAGATTTTAGAGTCGGCTCTGGTAGGTAAAGTACCCGAGCCGATGTCTTTAACCCTCATTAAAGAATTTGGTAAGGACCCGTTTCTTATTTTAATAGGCTGTCTTTTAAGCCTGCGTTCAAAAGACAGTGTCACGTATGGTGTCTGCAAAGAGCTTTTTTCTCGGGCGCGTACCCCTGAACAATTACTTACTATCCCCCAGCATAAGCTGGAGGCTCTCATTCATAAAATTGGTTTTTTTAGACGTAAGGCAGCCATCCTTAAGGAGGTCAGCCAAGAAATTATTGATCAGTTTGGTGGCCATGTGCCTGACACGCAAGCCGATTTACTTAGTATTAAAGGGGTAGGCCGCAAGACAGCAAATTTGGTATTAGCGCTTGCCTTTGACAAACACGCTATCTGTGTTGATGTACATGTTCATAGACTCTCCAATATGCTTGGCCTTGTTGCTACCAAAACACCCGAACAAACAGAGTTTGCTTTACAAAAAATCTATCCTTCTCGGCAATGGGCGTCCATAAACCGTCTTCTTGTTATGCTTGGACAAAATAGGTGCACGCCGAGCACCCAGAACAGTTTAACCTGTAAGCCTTTGCGCGGCCTAACTATTCCAATTGGCATTAAGCAGTAAGCATTTTTTGTTTACAGCGGTTACGTGTTTCGGCTGAATGGTTAAGAAGGGCAACTTTAAGTAAGTATAAATTTTCTAATTTCTTATCTAACGTAACAATCTCGCCAGCAATCAGCCATCCCAGCTGTAAGTTATTCAAGGTGTTAAACATAGAGCGCACCGTTAAACATTTCTGAACTTCTAATTCTAAAGCATGAGTTAACGCAAATACAGCAGTTAATGGATGTATTTCTTCTAAATGAGCATATTTTGAATGTACCAGTTCTTGAAGATCAAGCGTATCAACAACGCCGTCTTTAAGGTGGTTCATTGCCCACAGCCATAAACTACCATTATTTTTAATATCATTATTTAAATAGACCGCATACCCTAAATAGCTGAAGGCTGCAGCGGCAACCCCCAGCCCGGTGACTAAAAATCTGTTCTGGAAAAAAGTATACTCATCGAACCAACTACGCGGTTTTGCTGGCTTATGAAGTTCTCTAAATGCCTGCATTTTTGGTAATTGAAGAGCTTCTGATTGTAATGCTGCTATATTGAGTAAGCAACTTAACGCAATAAGGGGAGTTTTTAGTGAAATCATCGAACAGTCCTTTTTTAGGTTAATGAACCATTAAATAACAATAGCTGATTGTAAGAATATATTTTTATAATAATGAATACGAGATATTCGCTCTTGGATACTTTTTTTAAGCGGAATATCAATAAAAAATATATTGGATAGATCAAGACTTGGTAAGTAAGGTAACACCATGCCGCTTAAAGGAATCATATAATTAAGGGCATAACCGCAGGCGGTTGCACCTTTTTGGGTAACTTGAGAAACGGTTTCCAGGCGATTGATAAAGCCCTGATAGGCAGTAAGGCAACTCAGCTCTTCTTCAAGATCTTGTATAAATGCATGGATACTATCTTTTAATGTTTTTTGGTCATTAACCTGATAGAGGGTAATAAATTCTTGTATTAAAAGATTTTGCATAGCATGCGGTTCAAGCATAAGTAAGGTATTAAGGGGTATTTCATAAAACCATAGGCTTTTCCGTTGGGGGGCGTTAAGGTACTTTTGGGTACGGAAAATAGTATACACCAAGTATAGATACGCAGATCCTGTTGCCAAGAGTGTCATTTTTGCATAATCAGTAACCGTTAATGATTCAAAAAAATTTTCAGCCATCTGCTGCGGCGTCCCATAAGCACCGGGGTAAAAGGGGTTGATAAAATGTACCGTGCCGCCGCCTGAGTTAGTAATAGTATTAGTAATATGGGTTATAGGGATAGCTTTAGATGGATTCTCGAATTTTTTGGATACCCACTGAAACCCTATATAACCTATTGCACCTAAACCAGCTGCTAGTGCGCCTCCCATTTTCATGCCGAGCTTTAAAAGCGCTTCTTTGTCATCATCCGCTGAAATTCTCTGGGGCGAAAGGATTAAAGCTATGCATAAAATAGCGAATATTTTTACAGAGATAGGTTTCATGATATTTTTCTTTGAAAAAAGGCGCAAAAAATGGGCACGCTCGAGATGTCGTATGTGCCCATTAATAACCAACAAATTTGGCTACCTAGAGTGTACCAATAATTAAAGGCCCGGAATAACCGATTTGACAGCTTTAACTACTTTCATAGGTACCGTTGCTTTACGTTTAGCAGCTTTTTTAGCAGCTGCTTTACGTTTAGGAGCGGCTTTTTTAGCGGCTACTTTACGTTTAGGAGCAGCCTTTTTAGCAGCTACTTTTCTTTTAGGAGCAGCTTTTTTAGCAGCTACTTTACGTTTAGGAGCAGCTTTTTTAGCGGCTACTTTGCGTTTAGGAGCAGCTTTTTTAGCAGCTACTTTTCTTTTAGGAGCAGCTTTTTTAGCGGCTACTTTACGTTTAGGAGCAGCTTTTTTAGCAGCTACTTTTCTCTTTGCCATACGTCTCTCCTTGTATGAAAAGGTTATACATGATTGTACATTCTTATCGTAACCGATCTTGTTTTTAATTAGCAATATATTGGTCAAATAAAAAATAAAATCATTATAGAGAAAAATATTCTGATACAAATAGACATGCAAAAACAATGCGGCCGAGCGCGCTTTTTTGCATGTCTATTTTTTTATTTGAAAAAAAATTAAAGAGAAGATTCTTGAATTTTTTTATATAAGTTTTCTAACAAAACGGCAGGTTCTTGCTTGCCATCATGGTAACGCACCGTAACGGTTTGAGACTCGGCCTCTTTTTTACCAATAATAAGCATCCATGGTATACGGTCCTGTTGTGCTGTTTTAATTTGGCCAGAAAGAGGATCAGAGCTGCTATCCAGCTCAACACGCACACCCGTCTTTTTTAACGTATGGTACAGCTGGGTCGCATATGGCTTTTGAGCATCCGTGACGGTTAATATTTTTATTTGTACCGGAGCCAACCAGAAAGGGAGGTTTCCTTTGTAGTGTTCCAAAATAATAGCAAAGAACCGCTCCAGTGAACCGAATATTGCCTGATGGATAATAACCGGACGTTGCTTGGTTCCTTGAGCCGTGACATATGAAAGATCAAAATTTTGAGGCTGGAAAAAATCAACTTGTATAGTGCCGCATTGCCAACTTCTTCCCATAGAATCCTGGATAACCACCTCTATTTTAGGGCCGTAAAAAGCGCCCTCGCCGGCCTTAACGGTATACTGTGCATTTGATTTTTCTAATGCATCCGTTAATGCCTTTGTGGCATTCTCCCAGAGAATATCACTGCCCATATATTTTTCAGGACGGGTAGAAATAGCAAAGCGAATATCATGTAAATCAAATTTTGAAAGCATCTTAAAGACCATAGTGATGATCGTAAGAATTTCATGTTCAAGCTGCTCCGGTGCGCAATAAATATGCGCATCGTCCTGGGTAAAGGCGCGCACACGCATGAGCCCATGCAGAACGCCTGAAAGTTCATGGCGATGGCAATGGCCATACTCGGATAATTTTAAAGGAAGTTCACGATACGAGCGTGGCCGGGTTTTGTACACTAAAATAGAGCCTGGACAGTTCATGGGCTTAATGGCATAACTTTTTTCATCAATCACAGAAAAATACATCTTATCATGATAAAATTCATAATGTCCTGATTTGCGCCACAGCTCATCACTGAGCATAGTAGGAGTAGAAATTTCTTGATAATCATTTTTTTCCTGGAGTTTTCGCATATAAGCAGTAAGCACATTGATAACGGTCTTCCCTTTTGGATGAAAAAAGGGAAACCCAACGCCTTCATCATGAAAAGAAAAAAGATCCAACTGTTTACCTAAACGACGATGATCATACAGGTGAAGTTCTAGTTGATGTTTTTCATAAGCCTCAAGTTCTTGCTGGGTAAAAAATACTACTCCTGAAATGCGTTGTAATGGTTGGTTGTTGCGATCGGCCCGCCAATAAGAACCGGAAATAGATTGTAATTTAAAATGGCCCAATAAGCCGGTGCTTGCTATATGGCCACCTCTGCAAAGATCATAAAAATCACCTTGAGTAGCAAGGCCCACGGTGTCACCAGGAATTTGCTCAATAAGCTCAAGTTTAAAGGGGTTCTTTGCAAACAGCTTACGTGCGGTTTCTTTGGGGATTTGAGTATGCTCCAAAGGATAGTTTTTTGTTACGATTTCTTGCATGCGTGCAGTAATAAGGGGAAGATCTTCTTCTTTAAAGTTTTTTTCTGGCAACATATCATAGAAAAAACCTTCAGGTGTTGCCGGGCCGATAGTAAGCAACGTAGTTGGATAAATTTCTGAAACGGCATGCGCAAGAAGATGTGCAGCCGAGTGACGTAATGCGTTAAGATCGTTTGATTGATTACTCATAGAGCGCCCTTTATGAAAAAGAATTACTTATTCCCTACTATAGCAAAGTTATTGGGATTTGAATATCGGGGGTATAATCCCCGATCACGTCTTGGCCCTAGGTGTGCAACTACTGCATGATGCGTGAATTTGCAAAAAAATAGATAATGGTTACACTTTCAGGTGCTTTATAGGTAAAGATCTATAAAAGTGTAGTAGAAAAATAACCAGAAAGGGTTTTTGTATGATCTTAGTTCGTAAGTATTTTCTTATTGCTTTATTAACGGTCTCTTGTGTGTATGCCGGTCCTAAAGTGAATGTTTCAAGCGACGATGCAGAATATGTAAGAAAACAAAATAGTGAGGCAGCAGAAGAATTTTATAATACTAATGCACTAACCGGATTTATAATGGGTGTTGCGCTAGCAGCGGGAGCAGGCTCATTTAAAATAGAGCCGGATGCAGCTCAAGGTCTCTTTGCTTCATGTGCTGGTGGCTTAACAGCAAGCTCTATCGTTTATTATCAACGAGACAAAGAAAATCCTGGTAGAAAGCATGCTTCGCAAGTAAGAAGTGTAGGAACTGCAATGTTCGCCACCGGAGTAGGCTTCGGCTTAACGTATTGGCTCTTAAGCTTGAGAAAATAAATAACAAGGATTTTTTTATCTTTAATTAGGAGAGTACTTATGAAGAGATTGTCTTGTGTATTTGTTTTTCTCACCAGCAGCCTTATTTGCTTCGCGCCAGACTTAAAAGAGGTGCGCGAGGTTAAAAAATTACATGAGCTTATTGAAAAGCAGCGCCATGAAACACGCTATTACAGAAGATTGGCACTTGCGCAGGCAACAACGGGCGCTTTGCTTGAGTATATAGTCAGTGAACATATGGGCGATTTTTCAGGCAACGAGTTCTTGGTAAAAGGGTCAATAATTGCCCTTCTTGTGGCTGCCGGCTTAGCTACTCATTATTGTTCTAAAAAAGAGGAACGTGCCGAGTCGAATATACCTGAAAGTATTATGGTTGGAGGACTAAGTGCCGTCGGTGCAGCAGGATTTACGGCCACACTATTAAACCAGGCAAAGTCGTAGGGTACTATGAATTGAGCAATCGGCATCGAATATTGTTTCTCTATTAAAAACTATGCTACGGTGTTCATGAAAATAGCCGTTAAGGACTATCCTTTACGTGCAAAATGCAAGGGAGCAGTATGTCAAAACAGAAGATGTATATACTTGACACTAATATCCTTATTCACGACCCAGAAGCCTTTTTTGAATTTTCCCCTGAAATTGTTGGCATTCCCACGATGGTTCTTGAAGAATTGGATCATTTTAAAACAGAAAATTCGCAGCGAGGAAGAAATGCCCGCGAAACCATACGACATCTGGATATTTTGCGTCAACGGGGTTCATTAAGTGCCGGAGTAAAACTTGATAAGGGAGGTATCGTACAGATTCTTTTTACTCCCGCATCAGACACTTGTTCGCGCATAGATTGGCCCGAAACGCCCGATAATAAAATTCTTGAAACTGCTGTATGCATGCAAGAAAAGGGGTTCGAAGTAACCTTTATTACTAAAGATATTAACATGCGGGTAAAGGCAGATGTTTTGGGACTTCCCACACAGGATTATCTTAAAGATGTTGTCTCGCATGATGAATTTTATAAAGGGTGGGTAACGGTACAAGTGCCTGCTGTTCAGCTCAAAAAAGATATGCAGGGACTTTTGAATGAATTGGCACAAGATTATACGTTTATTTTAAATGAATACATTCTTACAGAAAGCCAGCATAACCCTTACAATTATAGACTTTTTAGATATGTCGGCAGTAAAAATTTTAAAGAAATTTTTCCGCCCGATTTGAAATGGAACATTAAGCCACGCAATCCCCAACAACTGATCGCTCTTGATCTTCTTTTTGATGATTCAATAAAATTAGTTTCTCTTTTAGGGCCTGCAGGAACGGGTAAAACATTTTTAACGCTTGTTTCAGGGTTGCATAAAATAATGGTTGAGCAAAATTACAATAAGATGCTTATTTCAAGACCGGTGGTGCCATTGGGGCCCGATATTGGGTATCTTCCGGGAGATTTGCAAGAAAAATTACACAGCTGGATGCAGCCGATCTATGATAACATGGATTTTCTTGTTCATACTGCCAACAGTAAAATAAATAGTTCCGTCTATTATGATGAAGAGCCGCAAGAAGATTCTGAAAAAAATTGGAGCAAAAAAGAACGAAAAAATAAATATAAAGAAAAAAAATCAGAAAAATCACGTCACGGGTTCCCTTCATTGGATGAACTCATTCGCCAAAATAAAATGAGTCTTGAGGCAATCACCTATATGCGTGGTAGATCTATACCGTATCAATATATATTCATCGATGAGGTCCAAAACTTAACCCCCCATGAAGTAAAAACTATTATAAGCAGGGTGGGTGACGGCAGTAAAATTGTGCTTGCTGGTGACCCGTATCAAATCGATTCTCCTTATTTAGATTTCACAAGTAATGGTTTAATGGTTGCAAGCCAACGGTTTAAAAACCATTCTATTTTTGGTACAGCCTTCTTGACGGTTAGTGAACGAAGTGAGTTAAGTAAGCTGGCAGGCGAATTATTATGAACTATACGCTTATCAGTCAAATATTTTTTATAGGGGCAGTAGGGTTGTGGGTTGTATGCGTAGCTGCCCAAGAAGATGTCGATGGGGTCACGCGCTATATTCTCCATAACCTAGTGGCCTTTCAGCAAATACCTCAAGAGCCATTTATGGTTGAGTTAGAAAAGATTCCTGAAGTGGGCGTTGAAACATGCTATACACTCAAACCTTCGTGCAAAAATCCTTGTTCTATCTCATTGCATGTTAATGAACACGCAGATACGAGTGACCCAACGTCATTGGTCGCTCGACTTTTGACCATTGCGCAGGATAAGTTTCCCGATCAACGTGCCTATAAAAGCAACAGGATTGAAAAAATGCGTGCTTTGCTGAATAAGCGCAAGGTGCATGCTGCTAAAGAATTGATCGCATTAGACACATATACAACGTTAAGACATGTCACTAAATCTGATGGGAGCTTATTTATTTTTGAAACAAAACTTGCAAAACATCTGCTTGCTTTCTATCAAGAGGAATATAAAAAAAGGTATGAACAGGAAGTTCCGCAGACGGATGATGAAAAAAGTGTATCATATGACTCGGATAACGCCGAATGGTCAATGTTTTCAACAAGTAATTCAAGCGCCTATTCATTCTTAACCGTCTTAACCGCCAGTGAACAAAGCGAGTTAAGTAAGCTGGACAGAGAATTGTTATGAGGTATATAATTTTTTTGTGCGGTATATACTGGTCTGTATCTGCCACACCAGACGCTCCGGTAACTACTGCCATTTTCCAGGGCCTTTTATCTTTTCAACATATGCCACAATACAACGGATTTAGGATAGATCTTAAGCAGTTGCCGGGTATACACGTGCAAAAAATTCATAAGCAACCCCTTAAAGAAAATCCTGATACCATAGTTTTAACGCTCGTTCAACCATGCGATGCACCTCAAGGCCAAGATGCTTTTTTATACACAACATTACTTGCTCTTGCGCAGCAGCAGAGTTCTTCAAAAGATCCTTATACCAAAATTAAACGTAATCAAGATTTTTTTACGCAGACGATTGTTTTTGAAACAACTGTTACGCCTGAAATGCTCGATACTTATAAAAAAGAAAGTATCGCGGATTATGAAGAAAAGAAAAAAAATAACCCAAGACTATCTTTGCTTTCAGAACTTATCACGGCAGTTAAGGAATTACCACGCAACCCCAGCGGGTATGATGAATATAAATATGTTAAACAAATACATTAAATTTCAAGGTGCAGTTGCAGTTCGTGACGGTCAATCAGCTCAAGCATCGGCTCAGTGATGGCTATTTTTTGACGTGTTGCCAGTTTCAAGCGTTTATGGTTATCGGTTAAGATAAAGTTTAAACTTACTTTACCTGCTTGTAAACAATTTTTAAATGATTCCAGGAGTTCCAATTGACGCTCTTCGGGAAGGGTGATCGTTGCAGAAATAAGAACGTTATCTTCAAAGAGCTTATCAAGAGGAATAAGCTCCTGCGCTTTGATTTTGCAGGTGCCGGTGCCGTCATCAACAAACCCTTTTATTGCAAAGACCGTACTATCCTCTAATAATGAGGCAACACGTGTGTACACTTTAGGAAAAAGTATAATTTCTGCCGTAGTAGTGGCATCCTCTAAAAAAAGAAAGGCCATTTTATCACCTTTTTTAGTAGTGATTACTTTTTGCGATTTAAACGTGCCGCAACAGGTAACAAGCCCTTGTTTTTGTGCAGCGTGCGCAAAGGTGATTGCCTGCAACCACTGGGTCTCTTTTTTGTATCTATCAAGAGGTTGTGCACTTATATATACTCCGACAACCTCTTTTTCTTTTTCTAATTTTTCTTTGTCAGAAAGTTCTTCGCGATCAGTAAACGTATAATAATGGTTGATGTCGACAAACTGTTCTGTCGGGCAACCAAAAAGGCCCAATTGCCCGGTGGCAAGTGCCTCTTTTGCTTCTGATGCAAGATCCATAAGCGTCGAAAGTTCTGCTAGTTTCTGGGCGCGGTTACCCGGCATGGTGTCATATGCGCCTGCGTAAATAAGGCTTTCAATAACTCGTTTATTTACGGTGCGTAAGTCTACCCGTAGGCAGAAATCATACAAATCTTTGTAGGGCTTTGATGTCCGTTCTTTGATAATACTTTCAAGCGCGGCATGCCCCACGTTTTTAATACCCTGTAACCCAAAACGTATTGCGGCTCCTTGAGCAGTGAACATATTTTCAGACTGGTTAATATCCGGCGGTAAAATAGTGTTACCCATATCGCGTGCCTCTGCAATATAAAAAGCCATTTTTTCTGCGTCACTTGATTCCAGCGAGATAAGGCAGGCCATGAACTCAGCAGGGTAATGAGCTTTTAAATATGCTGTTTGATACGCAATAAGCGCGTAAGCGGCAGAGTGTGATTTATTAAAACCGTAACCGGCAAAATAGGCCATTAAATCAAACAGTTCACCCGCTTTTTTCCCATTAAAATTTCGTTCAATGGCGCGGTTAACAAAAATATTTTTTTGCTCTGCCATCACATCGGCCTTTTTCTTGCCCATGGCTCGCCGCAAAATATCAGATTCACCCAGGGTAAATCCGCCGATGGTAGAGGCAATTTTCATAACTTGTTCTTGATATACAATAACGCCATAGGTTTCTTGTAAGATCTCTTCGAGTTCAGGGAAAAGATAGGTTATTTTTTGTCGACCATGTCTGCGTTCAATAAAATCATCGACCATCCCTGACCCCAGTGGTCCTGGGCGATAGAGTGCATTAACGGCGATAATGTCTTCAAACTTTGTCGGTTGAAGGCGGCGTAAGGTATCTTTTAGACCATCAGATTCAAGTTGGAAGACACCCGATGTTTTTCCCGCGCACAAGAGCTTAAAACTTTTTTCGTCTTCTAGCGGAAGCTGAGTAATATTAAGCGTGATTCCGTGATTTTTCTGTATCAATTGTAAGGTGCGTTGGATGAGGGTTAAGTTTTTAAGACCCAAGAAATCCATTTTTAAAAAACCGAGTGTTTCCAGTTCAGTCATCGCATACTGGGTTACCAAATCATTCGTTTTTGGGGGGATATAGACCGGCAGCACTTCTTTAATGGCCTCAGGAGAAATTACTATACCTGCAGCATGTTTAGAGGCATGCCGTGTGAGCCCTTCAAGGCGCAAGGCAATATCAAACAGTTCACCGATCCGAGGATTTGAGCTACGCAGTTCTTGCAGCTTGGGTTCTTGTTCACAAGCTTGTGTTAAGGTAATTTTTAATTGATCCGGTATCAGATCGGTCAATGCATTAGAGTCTTCAAACGGGAAATTTAATACACGAGCCACATCTTTAATAACCCCTTTTGCAAGCATGGTACCAAAGGTTATAATCTGACATACTTTATCATGGCCATATTTGCTGCGCACGTAATCGATCACTCGTTCGCGCCCTTCAATACAAAAATCGATATCAATATCGGGCATGGATACCCGTTCAGGGTTTAAGAATCGTTCAAAAAGCAAGTTGTAGCGCAACGGGTCAATATCAGTTATTTGCAATGCCCATGCCACCAATGACCCGGCAGCTGATCCACGTCCAGGGCCGACAGGTATATCATTTTTTCGGGCCCATTGTATAAAATCACTCACTACCAAAAAGTAACCGACAAAACCCATCTTGCTAATAAGAGATATTTCTAAATCGAGCCGTTTGCGATAGTCATCAAGGCGCTCAGAGGGGAACCGTTTATGGGAGCATAACTCATTAAGGCCCGTATGGCACAACTGGCTAAAATATTCTTCGTGCGAGATGCTGCTGGGTACTTCAAACTGAGGAAAAAAGAGTTTACCCGTTTCGTACTCAAAATTACATCGGTCTGCAATCGTGCCGGAGTTCCAGAGAGCATCCTCGTGTCCTTTAAAAATATCGAGCATTTCTTGCTGCGTTCTTATATGTACACGGCAGTCGCCAAAGGTAAACCGTCCCGGGTCAGTAATTTTATGGTGAGTTTGAATAGAAAGCATTATTTCATGGGCATATTTGTCTTGGGCAGTGGTATAGTGGCAATCACCGGCAGCGAGTAGTTGAATGCCTTTTTCCTTGCTTATTTCAAAGAGCTTTTCATTTAATATTTTTTGATCTTGTTGGTCGTCTGGCTGCACTTCAAGATAAAAACGTTCCGGCCCAAATACTTTTAAAAACCAATCAATACGTTCATCAGCGACAGCTCTATTGTTTTCCATTAATAAAGAAGGTACATGGCCACCAAGACAGGCGGTGGTGACGATCAAGCCTTCACGATATTCCTCTAATGCTGCGTAATCAATGCGCGGCTTAAAATAAAAACCTTGAGTATATGAATAATGGATCAGTCGACATAAATTTTTATAGCCGATTTGGTTTTCTACCAAAATAATAAGATGGTAATATTTATCATCTGCCTTTTTTATTTTTATATCTTGCGTTAAGTAGGCTTCCATGCCTAACACGGGTTTAATGCCCGCTTTTTTGGCAGCTTGAAAAAACTTTACGCCGCCAAAAATGTTTCCATGGTCACTTATGGCAAGCGCTTTAAAATTATTTTTTTTACCAAAATCAACTAATGTATCTATAGTGATTGCTCCATCAAGGAGTGAGTAATCGGTATGAAGATGTAAGTGGGTAAAATGTTTTTCTGACATAGTTGCATCAGTATACCCATATCTGAGTAAAATGTCTTTGCTCTTGACGCACATTTTTTATCATGGTATTAACTTCCAAATAAGAGAGATTTTTAAAAAAGAGGGAGCGTGGATGAAATCGTTTTGTTATTACCTATTTTTTTTAGCTTTCCTATGTACTGGCATACAAGCAGAGATTTCTCACGTTATCTTACTCTTGGAAAAATTAACGCTGATTCAGCGCGAACAACCAGATCTTTTTGGTGATGAAGTTATTGGGGGCATGTTGAATGATCTTGAACTTGCTGTTGAAATGCTCAACCCACCATTGGATAACGTTGTCCGTCAAGAGGTCAAAAAAAAGATTCTTGATTTTCAGGAGTTACATACCCTGTACCAAAAAAAAGCACCGCGCTTAAATGCGCCTTCTGAATCCGGCCCTATATATGTTGATACTACTTATTTTACTTTGCGTGATGAATATCTGCGCAATCTTATTGTTACTGGGTCATTAATCGCGCCCAATTTTCACGGTGGCGGTAGCGGAAGTTCCTGTGATTGTAGCCTCTATGTTTTAAAAGCCGGTGATACTATGACTGGTAATTTAACCTTTGCCGACCAGCATGGTGTTGTTTTTGATGATGGTGGCGTAGGGTCTGTGCTTATTCAGGCGCCTGCTGTAGTTTTGTCTTCCTACACATTGCAATTGCCCGTAAATAGTGGAAGCTCGGGTCAAGTGCTAGCAAGCAGTGGTACCGATCCGGATCAATTGTATTGGACATCGGTTGAGGCTGTCGTTACCAGTACAATACAATTATATGGTGACGTTATCGGTTCATCGTCTGCTAATAGGGTAAAGACCGTGTGTGGCATCCCTGCATGTAACTTGGCACAAACCTATTCTTTAGTACTCAGTGCAACGTCAGCAAATGTGTGTGGCACGCTCGTCTTACGTGATACTATAGCATGATCCACTAAGACATTCTCAGGTCAGGGCAACAAGAGACAATTCGCTATCAACATCTACCTATTATGATGCTTAATGAACAACAAAAAGATCATAAACTTCTTCTTGATTTGAAAGAACAAAATGCGCAGTTGCAACAGGCTATAACGGCGCTTATGCAGCGCATAGAGACCTTGGAATCTTCTATGCCCACAGTGCACTGATCGGCAGAGCGCATAACCGTGAACCAAAAGGGATATATTCGGTTCCGGTATATACAATAATACCTTGAACAAAAGCATCTTTTTCTGTCTCCATAAGATGCCTTAATCCCTTAAAATCGTGTGCCGTTACCGTAGCGCTTTTTTTAATTTCAAGCGCTACGATTTTGCCAGCGCTATTTTCTAAAATAAGATCAACTTCTATACCATTTGAAGTTCGGTAATGAAACATGTTCGCACGGGCTCTACACCAGGTGAGCTGCTTTTGAAGTTCATTAACGACAAAATTTTCTAAAACAGAACCAAGAATTTTACTATCTGTGGTAGGGTCCTGTAAGTCTAAGCCTAATAAATATCCGATAAGCGCTGAATCGATTAACGTAATTTTGGGAGATTTAACTAAACGTTTTCCACGATTAACGCTCCACGCGGGTAAAAAATGAATGAGAAAAATAGTTTCAAGTAAGATGAGGTACCTGCTTAAAGTGCTTGTGCTGAGTCCACTGGTGCGGGAAACTTCAGCGCTATTCATGAGGTTGCATGTGCGGGTGGCCAAAAGATATAAAAGTCGTGGGAATTCAGCGATGCCGGTTATGTGGGCTAAATCTTTTATATCACGTTGTAATAATAAGGTGATATAGCCATTAAACCATGATTCACGCGATTCAAAATCACCCTGTTGTACCAGAGGATACCCGCCCTTTGCCAGGCGAGAATAGAGTTCTTGAGTACTCAGTTTATCAAAAGCCTGTGGTAGTCGATTATCAAAAATAGTATCAATAAAAGATTCTTTTACGCCTTCAATTTCACCCTGACTTAAGGGAAAGAGATTAATAATGGCCATTCTACCAGCCAAGGAATCACCCAATTGCGGTATTAATAAAGGATTAGCCGAACCTGTTAAAAGATATCTGCCAGGATGACGATTCTTATCAACATCATATTTAATGGCTAAAAAAAGTTCCGGTACCCGTTGTATTTCATCTAAAATGACCGGATGCTTAAGGCCTTCTATAAAACCAATAGGATCACTTTGAGCTGCGGACAAAAAACGAAGATCATCAAAGGTAATATAGGTATAATCAGGAGCCACATGCTTTACTAAAGTCGATTTCCCTGTTTGTCGCGCACCATTCACCAATACAACAGGGTGTTGCCCAAGCGCTTTTTTTAATTTTTCTGCACTATTTCTTGCTATCATAACATTCCTTGGTTGATATTCTACCATGATATGGTTGATTTGCATGGAATGTCAAGAAATAGAGCCATTACACAATATTTTGTACTTGTTCACGCGCTTTTTCTAATTCAACTTTGATAGAAATCGCCTGTTGATTAATGTGTGAATCATTGCATTTTGCGTTCATGGTATTAATTTCACGAAACATTTCTTGCAAGATGAAATCGAGCTTCTTGCCTTTTTCAAGCTCACTAGTATGAAGCACCGTATCAAAGTGTGCCAGATGCGTTTTGAATCTAAAAATCTCTTCGTGGATATCTAATTTATCAAGTTGGCCATAGAGCGTGAGCATATGCTGCTCTTTGTTTTCTGTTTCTTGATAGGGTAGCGATGCAAGCATGGTTGCTATAGCTGTCTTTTTTTCTTGTAATACAACAAGCGACCGCGGCTCGATCTGTGAGATAAGTTCTTGCATGACACGTACCCGTTGTTCAAGATCAGAAAGTAATGATCTGCCTTCTTGTGCACGTGATTCATTCACCGTTTGAATAAGGCGGTTAACTTCCTGAAGAATTATTTCAACACTTTCTTTAGGGAGCATTTCTTCCGGGATTTCAAAAATATGAGGTAAGTTAATAAGCTCATGCAGGGTGATAGAACCCTGTATATTCGTTTCATCTTTTATACTTTGAATTGCCTGCAGATATTGTTTGATCATGGCCAAAGATGGGGTAACGCAGCCCTTTAGCAAAGAAGGGTTATGCGCATGTATAGAAAAAAATATCGTGCCACGCAATAATTTGGCTTTAAATAATTTTAATACTACCGTTTCAAGCTCGTTTAAACTATACGGTAGTTTGCAGGTGCTTTCAAAAAAACGAGAATTGAGTGTTTTTAAGCTCAAGGTAAGATACAAAACATTATTTTTAATGGGAATTGATAGTGTTGAGGTACCGAACCCGGTCATACTCATGAGCATACGTTACTCCATGTTGGTGTAGACATTTTGTACATCTTCTAATTCTTCAAGCGTTTGCAAAAAAGTCAATACTTCTTCTGCGTGCGTTTGGCTCAAGGCTGTTTTATTCTGTGCTTCCCACCCGAGTTCTGCTTCATCGACATGCAACCCTAATTGTTTGGTAAGAATCTCTTTAACCGGTTCAAGTGCTTTTGGTTCACCGATAACTTCAAAAGCATCGCTATCGACAGTCAGATTAATAATAGGATATTCAAGCAGATGTTCTAAGAGTGTGTCCTCAGTAGTTTTACCGGTGCCTGAAATAATACCCGCGCGTTGAAACATCCAGCCTACAGCACCTGCTTCTGCAATGCGGCCACCGTTACGGGAAAATGCATGGCGCAGTTCTGCAATAGCTTTATTTTTATTATCGGTTAACACATCGATCATCATCGCAATGTTATGCGGACCGTAGCCTTCGTAGGTTTGTGCTTCATATGCTTGGCCTGGTAGTTCGCCGGTTCCTTTTTTAATAGCACGTTGTGCGTTTTCCAAAGGCATATTAATTTCTTTTGCTTTTTCAAGTAACAAGCGTAAACGTGGATTCCCGCTTGGGTCACCACCGCCTAAGCGTGCCGATACGGTTATCTCTTTAATAAGTTTTGTAAATTTTTTACCACGTTTAGCGTCAAGGAGAGCCTTTTTATGCTTAATGGTTGACCACTTGGAATGCCCAGACATGAGTGCCCTTATGAAAAATGGGAATAAAATTTTTGTTCATGTGTCATCCCAGACGAGATCTGGGATCTATACTGATGCTATTTAGCGTAGCGTAAAGACAGATTTTTTCAATGCTTACTCTGATACTCATCCCATTGCTGCAATAACTTTGGTTCTTCCTGGTCAATCTTTTGTAACCGATCATACCGAGTTTTAAATTCAGGTGTTCCGTAAGTAAACTGCTCAAGCTCAGCGGTGAGCTTAATCCGTTCTTTGGTGAGTCTATCAATAGCCTGTTCTAATTTCCTGATCTGTTTTTGTTCGAAAAATGATATAACTCGCGTAGCTGGCGCCGGAGTCGCAGAAGTTTCTTGTTGCGGACCATTCATGTGCCGGCTCTGATACTCTTTTTGCTGAAGATATGAATCGTAATTGCCCGGATATAAGAGTGCCGAGTAAGGGGTAAGTTCAATAATAGAGGTGGCAAGTTGATTGACAAAATCATGGTCATGCGACACAAACAAAATCGACCCGGTATACTGTTTAAGTGCTTTAAGAAGTATATCTTTAGAAGGTATATCTAAGTGGTTGGTCGGTTCATCAAGCAGTAAAACATTGGTTTGCTGCAATAATACTTTGATCATCCCCACACGACTTTTTTCGCCACCGCTTAATACCGCTATTTTTTTGTGAATATCGTCATTAGAAAAAAGAAAGCATCCAAGCATGGTGCGTATCTGCGCATCAGTATACACGATCCCGGAAGTATTCTGAGAAACTTCTTCCCAGATAGTAAGATTCGGGTTAAGAATCAACGATTGTTCTTGATAAAAAAGGGTGGTGGTGACTTGATTCCCAAATTCAACGCTGCCGGTATGCGGCTTTAACGCACCCGCAATGGTATGTAATAGCGTAGTTTTTCCTACTCCGTTGGGTGCCACCAAAGCAATTTTTTCACTGCGTGTTAAAGAAAATTCTAATCCGGAAAAAATATCGTGTGCGTCATAACGTGCGCTGAGGTTCTTGACCGTTAAGACATTATTACCGCAGGGCTTGATTGGGGGCAAGGGAATATGCACCGTTGCCTTTTTGGTGGGTGGAACCACGAGTTCAAGCTTTTCAAGCTCCTTTTTCATACTTTGTGCTTGTGATGCACGGGAAGCCGATGCACCAAATCGTGCAATGGTTTCTTTTTTCTGTTTAATCATTTTTTGTTGTTGCACGTAGGCAGCCTCAAGAGCTAAGGCATCAGATTCATACCGTTGGCAATAGGCGTCATAGTTCCCTTGGTACAGTTTGCCGGCAGGAGTATCAAGCGCAAAAATTTTGGTACATAATTTATTTAAAAAATATTTTTCGTGGCACACTAACAAAAATCCAAAATCGGCACGCTTTAAAAAGTGCATGAACCAATCTTTAGCGACAATGTCTAAGTGGTTGGTTGGTTCGTCAAAGAGATAAAAATCTGCTTTTTGGACCAGTAGCTGCGCTAAGAGCACGCGCATTTTCCATCCGCCACTTAAAGTGTTTACGGGCGCGGTAAGTAATTTTTCTGAAAGACCTAAGCCGCGTAAAATTTTGTCTGCATGGCCACGCAGTTCAGCGTGCGAACTATATAAGATCTCTGCATACTCTTGAGCGCCATCAACCACATGTTCAAGCACCGGTTTTTCAGCATTAAGAACAATCTCTTGGCTTAGGTAAGCAATCCGTTTGCCGCCAATGATGGTGACGGTTCCACTTTCAATATCTTGTTGTTTGGCGATAACTTTTAAGAGCGTAGATTTACCATAGCCGTTTCTGCCGACAAGGCCCACGCGGTCATCTTGTTGGAAGGTAACGGTCAGTTCATCAAAGATAGGTCGGGTGCCAAAAGCAAGGCACAGGTTTGTTATATGTATCATAGTGTAAGTTTAGCGATTATCTTTACCAGTTAACTTTTGAACAATAAAAGAATCAAGATTCATATTGCGTTCAAATGCTTCTTGTGCCAATTGTTCATGCGCTTTTTGTGAGAGTTTAATATGCAAGTCCCCTGAAAATGGTTTTTCTGGTTGAATATTTCGACTTTTGCACCAATCAATATACGTATCTATAGAATCTTGAAATGCCTTTTCAATCTCATCAACTGTTTTTCCTTGAAAGGTAATAACCGCTTTTATGCCGATTACATCCCCATGAAATATGCGAGCTTCATCATCATAAACTACCTGTCCTGTATAACCTTTATATTTCATCATTATGTATTCCTGCTTTTTCTAAAAATCTTCTTACTGATTTTATTGAACCCTTATCAGTTTCTGGACTTGGATGCGGTCTATGGAAAACTGCTTCAGCATCATTAAGTTCTATAGCTACTCGAGATCCTCTGCCCTCACTGACATCAGCACCAAGATGTATAAACAGATTTTCTATGTCATTCCATCGAATATTAGGTTGAATTGGATCTTTAAAAATTATCTTTAAGATTTTTCGGTGCTTTTGGTTCATTTTTTTCCCAAAAATATTATTTCATTCTTAATAATGCCATACATAGATGAAATGTTCAAGTTGATAATTTTCAAATATGCTTTATGTGGAATTGGTTGTTCTATTTTAAAAAAGGGTACTTTGGCCCGTTTTTTGCAGAATCAGTGTTTGAAACTTTTTCTGCGGAATCTGTCGGCCACGGGGAGTGCGTTCAAGAAACCCTTTACGCATTAAAAAGGGCTCATATACTTCTTCAATGGTCTGGCTATCTTCACCGACCAGGCTTGCAAGCGTTTCAAGCCCCACCGGCCCGCCATTATTATCCAGTAACGTGGTAATAATTTTATGATCAAGCTGGGTCAGCCCCTCGGGATCGATACCCAAAAAGGTAAGAGATTCTTCTACTAGTGTATCGGTTGCATGGTTTTGGTTATGTATCTGGGCAAAATCGCGCACCCGGCGCAGAAGTTTTTTTGCAATACGGGGTGTGCCGCGGGCACAACGTGCAATGCGTAAGGCAGATTCTGCTGAAAGTACCAGATGTAAAAAATGGGCGCTTTGTAAAATAATTGCTTGAAGATCTTCTTCAGAATAATAATCGAGCCGTTCATTGATACCGAACCTGCTTTGCAAGGGCGCTGAAAGCATGCCACTTTTAGTGGTTGCGCCAATCAGCGTAAAAGGGTGCAGCGGTAAATTAATTGATTTTGCTCCCGGTCCCTGACCCACGATAACATCTACTCTAAAATGCTCCATGGCGTTATAGAGCACTTCTTCGACGGGCGTTGCCATGCGATGTATTTCATCAATAAATAAGATATCCCGTGGTTCAAGGCTGCTTAAAAGAGCGACCATGTCACCCGTGCGTTCAAGCATAGGGCCATTGCATATTTTGATGCCCACTTTCATAACCTGTGCCATGATCAGAGCAAGGGTGGTTTTGCCAAGCCCTGGCGGGCCAAAAAGCAATAAATGGTCTAAGGGCTCATTGCGCAATTGAGCCGCCTGACAATAAAGTTGTAATTTGGTTTTAAGTTCTTTTTGCCCTAAATAATCTTCAAAAGCTTTTGGGTGGAAATCGTACGTGCTTTCTTCTGGTGCTTGCTGTAATGAAAAGGTCATTAACGGTTTATCTATTTCCATGGGATCCCTGTTTTTTTATATCTGCAATAAGATTTCCTGCTGTTACCCAGGAGCGGAGAGAGCCGATTTGAGTGTTAAGTGATTGAGCGCCTCCATAGATAACAAAATTATGCGATAAAGGGTTTTGAGCAATAGAGCCCCATTTAGTGAGATTATCAAAAAAATGTTTATCAAATGTTTCCCCAGATTTAATTTCAAGTGCATAACATTGAGTATTGTATTCAATCAGAGAATCTATTTCAAGCGAACCATTTTGGTCCCGCCAAAAATAAAGGGGTGCAGGAAGACCCTGATTGAAATATTGTTTATAAAGATCGGCAATAATAAAATTCTCAAAAATAGAACCGTAATAACTATTAAGTCGAAGGCTTTGCGGTGAATCTATTCCCAAGAGCGAACAAACTACCCCGGTGTCATAAAAATATATTTTTGGTGTTTTAGTAACCCGCTTATTAAAATTATTATAATGGGGCCGAAGTAAAAAAATAATATAACTTGCTTCTAATAGTGAAAGCCATTGATGTACCGTAGGAACACTTATAGTACAATTAACTGCTAAATCTGAATAATTAAGTAATTGTCCGATGCGCGCGGCGCATAATTTTATGAATTTTTGAAAGGTTGCTATGTTAGTGACATTAATCAGTTGTCTGACATCTCTTTCAATATAGGTTTGTATATAGGATGGGTATATCTCCTGAGGTGTAAAATTGTTATATACACGGGGATAACACCCTTTAAAAATAGTTTCTTCTGGTTTTGCAGAATTTAAAAGATTATTTTTTTCTAGTTCATGCGTAGAGAAGGGCAACAGGGTAAGAATTCCTACGCGTCCTGCAAGTGACTGTGATATGGCCTGGTTCATTAAGAAGTTCTGAGAACCGGTTAATATAAAATAACTGGGCCTGTCATGCGCATCTGCAATAACTTGAATATAAGAAAGTAAATCGGGACAGTTTTGAAATTCATCAAGAATAATACCATGAGGGTTTTCATAAGCACGTAAAAAACCTTTTGGGTCTTGGAGCGCAAGCGTACGTAATTCTAAATCTTCTAAGTTAAGAAAAGTGTGTTTTTTAAAAAAATGTTTCGCAAGCGTACTTTTGCCCGATTGTCGTGGACCTAAAAGAGCAATCACGGGAAATTTTTGAAAGGTATTAACTATTTTTTCTAATTCTCTTGTATAATAAACCATTTTTGAGCCTCCGTGCTAATCTTAAAGTCGATTTAAAGATTAGCATAGATAAAGCGCAAAAGTCCAGTGCCATTAAAATCGTCGCGCAGCAATGCTGTTGAGCCACCCTAAGCTTGCAAAGGTGATCCAGGAATGGGTAATGCCATAACTCATCAGAGGCAATGGTATGCCCACAATGGGCAATAATCCCAGAACCATAGCGATATTCACTAAAGTTGAAAATATAATATGACTCATAAGCCCCAACGCAAGAAGTTGCGTGCTGCCTTGCTTAAGTGACAAAATGAGCAATAAAAACCGATAAAACAAGAGACAATAGAGTGAAAGAGTAAAAAGTGCCCCGACAAATCCAAATTCTTCACACAGTACTGAAAAAATAAAATCAGTACGTCCTTCAGGAAGAAAACGCAACCTGTTTTGTGTGCCATGCACATAGCCTTTTCCCCACATACCACCAGAACCTACGGCAATGCACGATTGTTCAATTTGATATCGTTCTTTTCTAGAATCGCCTTCACCTAAAAAAGTAAGTATTCGTTGCCGTTGATAAGGTTTTAAAAAATGCCATAACACCGGCCCACACAGTGCGCTGGTACAAAAAACAATAATAAAAAAGGTGCGTGATAACCCCGCCATATACAATAAAATGGTCCCTGAAAAAAGAATAATGATGGCGGTGCCTAAATCGGGCTGTTTTTGAATGAGTAATGCACTGGTAATAAGCGTTATCACTATGGGTAAAAAATCAAAAAAGGTGGTGAGTGATCTTTTTTCTGAGGTAACAAAATAGACAAAAAAAGCGGGGAAAAAAAGTTTAGCTAATTCCGAAGGTTGAAACTTAATAAATCCAATAGAGATCCACCGCTGGGCACCCATGCCAATTGATCCTTTGATTATCGTAAAGAGCAAGAGTGCTATAACGACAAAATAAAGAAAATAACCCCAGCGAGTCATGACGCGATAATCTATGCTACAAAATAATGCATATAGCAATAATCCTGAAATGATACCCACTAATTGTTTTTTAAAAAAAAGAGAATAGGGTTCTTCTGGTGTATAGGTAGCGCTTAATACCAAAGCAAGGCCAATAGCTGAAAGAATCAGTGTAAGCAAAAGACTATACCAATCAAAAAAACGAAAATAACGGCGATCGAGGCTGAGCATATAATAATAAGGATTAGATCCTGAAACAAGTTCAGGATGACACTGGGCTTACAAATGAAAGTTGGTCTAAAAGTTCGTTTGGTTGGGGAAAATTAATACATCGTGTTGGATATTTTTTTTCAAGCGCATTAAAAAGTTCTTGATAGTGCACCGCATAATAATGAGCACGCGGAATTTCAATAGCGTCCCATATCATATTGCTTACTTTTTGACTTTCTAAATATGCCATTAAACATCCTTTGCTACTTGCGGTGTATCCGCGGTCAAAGGTAACAAAAGCTTTAACCATATACTGTGGGATATAATGCCACAGCAGTTGGGTCATCGGACGGATCACACGATGTCCGCCTTTTATATGGCTTTCTTGTGCAAAGAAATCTGCCGCTTGGGTAAGTGCCTCTTTTGCCTTTTTAAGTTCTTCTTCGATCTGAGCCATAATTTCTATTAATGATTCTGCGATAATAATACGTGCTTGACTACGTAACGTATCAATAAATGATTTTACTTTTACAAATTTTTTAGGGCCATCTTCGATTAAGCGTGCTACCGTATCGATATATTTTTTTTGAGAAGTGCAATGGTTTAAAAATAATGCAAGATGTTCCTGCGCAGCTTCATCAGGCAAAAAAGAAGGGGCATCGAAATCAGCATCTTTGCTGGGGTCAAGCCGAGTACTGAGTATATGGTTCCACCCTGAACCGACCTTTTCAACAAATGCGATATAATCATGTTGTACGGTATGCGTCATGTATGAGCGAAGATAGGAATGGTGCACAAGGGTAAGAAGCTCGCAGAGAGCGTCGCCGCTTTCTATTGAATAAACAACATCGCTGGCCCATTGTTGTGCATGCGGAGCATATTTCTGGATCAGCTGATGATTAAAAGAAAAAAGATGTGTTGAAAGAACAAGTAAAGAAAATAAAGGTAACGATATCTTCATTGGGTACTCTCCGACTTTGCCCGTAGGCTGGCCCGCCATCCGAAGCTTGCCAAGCCGGGAGGCGTGGATAAGCGTAGGATGGTCGGGGTGGCCAGACTCGAACCGACAACCCCTCGCTCCCAAAGCGAGTGCGCTACCAATTGCGCCACACCCCGATACAATTTTTACTCAGTGTATAGATATTTTTAGAAGAATTCAAATTAATGTGGGGTGAATGGTGGGTCTCGAACCCACGACCCTCGGAACCACAACCCGATGCTCTGCCAACTGAGCTACATTCACCATATTTCTGTTAAAAGTATACGCACCATATAAGAAAAATCAATATTATAAAGCAAATTCAAAGCATTCATCGGGTGAGGTAATAACACGGAGTAACGTTGGCAAGCATTTCTTTTTGTCGGCAACAAGATCAACCACCGTATCATACACCTGTTGAAGTGTTCCTATTTCATCAATTAACCCCACTTCCAGAGCCTGAGTGGCAAGAAGAACTTTAGCTTCAAGGTTTCGTATAGTTTCAACAGGGATATTGCGTAGCTGAGAAATATTTTCACAAAAAATATCAAAGGTCAGATTAAGGCGTTCCTGTATCACTTGAGCATCTTCTGGGTCTATTACCCCTTTTGCAAGATAATGGGGGCGCTTGAATCTGCCTGCAGTAAAGGTGATTGCGGGATTTTTTTTAGGGAGTTCTGACACCACGCCGATGCTGCCAATAAGCGCCGTTTCAGGTGCTATAATAGTCGAGCATGCAGCAGCAACCCAATAAGCACCGGAAGTTCCAGAGCCTGAGACAAAAGCAATAACGGGCTTGGTTTCACGAGCCCAGAGAATAAAATCGGCAATAATTTGGCTATTGCCCGGCGAGCCGCCTGGTGAATCTATTTGAAGAACTATACAATCTATAGCAGGGTCGTCACTATATTTTTTAAGGAGTTTAACCGTTTCATTAAAATCTTCTATAGGTTTTATTAATGCAATATACCCAATAGTAATAGCTGCTTGTTCGTCAGGTTGTTTTTTTACCATTTTTATTTCACCTTGTAAGGCAACTACTGCTGCAATAAGTAAAAAATGATATTTCATGATCATGCTCCTTTCTGTCTTAGTTGAATCTATAGCCAACGCCAGCACCAAAAATAGCCCCGCTGACATTTGCTTTATGTGGTTGTACATAGCCTGCGGGCACGACTGAATTTTTAAACGGAACTTTTACAAATGAATAATCGACAAAGAAATCTAAAAAGAAATGGTGCGGCAAATCAACAAAAGCGCCTATTTTTGCTATGCCACCAAAGCCCCACTTATTTTGATTTTTGGCAACGTAAGGTGAACAATTTTCTAGCATTACATAGACCGGTTGAAAACCGAGCCCTGCATAAAATTGTGAATAATCATTCATACACCAAAGATATTTTAAACCTATCCCGAGCGGCAGCAGATTAACGTGAGTTGATGTGCGCAGTCCGAGTGATTTGCCATTTTTCGTTAGGTAATCCACACTTGCAAAGCCATACCACTGGTTTTTCAGTTTAAAGGTCACTTCCGGTCCGAACAGCGCACTACCGCCATAGATATGCCTGAAGAGGCTTCCCGTTGGCTGAAAATAGGCTGCCTTGAATTCTAACAAAATGTCTCTCTCTTGTTCTCTACTTATCAGCAAGCTCGGTAGAATCAAGGCAAGACTACAGAGTATAAATGCATTTTTTCGTTTTAAAAAAGTACATAATAACATCTTCATTCCCTTCTTATGTGTAAAGATTAACAGGCCACTAAGGCAGTAACGGCAGCAGAAGACGAGACATTGCCTAATCCATCAATAGCCACAATGTAATAGGTATAGGTAAAGCCTGGTATTCTATTATGATCAGCGTAGCTTAGTGTAGTTGCCGATAGGGTTGCCACTAATTGAGTCAACGCGGCATCGCGATATATCTTATAGGTAACGGGCGTTCCTGTAGTTGGCGCTTGCCAATAGATGACATTGATATAATCTGTCTGGTTAAGAAAGACATTTTTGCCTTTGCAGACAGTCAATTGCTCGGGTGCTGTTATCGGCTCTTCTATAAAAATTTGATTCACGGTATTGTTGCTGAAATTGGCAACATAAGCATACTCGCCATTGGGCGTAATCGCTAGTGAAAAAGGATCAGCGCCTAAAGCCAAATTAATGGTTGCAGTGATAGTATTATCTGAAAGCTGTATTACATTCACGGTATTGGTGCCTTCATTAGCAACATAGGCATACTCGCCATTGGGCGTAATCGCTATACTGTTTGAAAATGCTAGCGATTCAAGGTCAATGGTTGCAGTGATAGTATTATCTGAGAGCTGTATTGCATTCACGGTATTGGTGTTGAAATTGGCAACATAGGCATACTCGCCATTGGGCGTAATCGCTAGTGAAGAAGGCCCAGCGCCTAAAGCCAAATCAATGGTTGCAGTGATAGTATTATCTGAGAGCTGTATTGCATTCACGGTATTGGTGTTGAAATTGGCAACATAGGCATACTCGCCATTGGGCGTAATCGCTAGTGAAGAATGCCCAGCGCCTAAAGCCAAATCAATGGTTGCAGTGATAGTATTATCTGAGAGCTGTATTGCATTCACGGTATTGGTGTTGGAATTGGCAACATAGGCATACTCGCCATTAGTCGTAATCGCTAGTGAAGAAGGCCTAGCGCCTAAAGCCAAATTAATGGTTGCAGTGATAGTATTATCTGAGAGCTGTATTGCATTCACGGTATTGTGTTCAAAACTGGTAAAATATAAGTACGTACCATCGGGAGTAAAGGCGAAAGAACTTGGTAAATTAACATTAGTAATAGGACTGATATAGGTATTGGCTGGAACATTAAATATATCAATAAATCCTGTAGTGTCCTCACTATAATGATTAGCAACATAAGCATAGTCCCCATTGGGTGTAATCGCTATAACAGTGGGCTGATAAAAGGGAGGCTGTCCTGTAAGAGTAGCAGTAATAGTATTAGAAAGTGAGGACATGCTCTGTAGAGGTTGTTGCCACCAACCTGCGCTGATAAATGCAAGAAAAAATTGATAAAAAGAGTTGCGTGAAATCATACGGTTCCTTTACACGAGTTACATGCGCAAAAGTTCATGCGCTGTTGTAAAAACTATTCAATGCAAGGATCGCATAGTTTTTCAGGCAAGGTAAAGACTATCCCTATTTTTTTCATGTAGGTATATTAAATAAGGGGCAAAAATAAATACTTAGTGTATGGTGGTAAACGTGGTCATGACTTTAGGTTGATGGTTTTCTATTTCTAGAAACGTAATTTTTTCGTAAACGTGATTGTTTTTTGTCTCAATTTCAGAGGTTATTTTCTGAATCACTGCTTCTATGGTGCCTACTTCATCAATCAGGCCCATTGCTAATGCCTGCTTGCCATTAAATTTCTTTGCTTGAAAATTTCTTATGGTTTCTACGTTGATAGGGCGACAGGAAGCAACAGCAGAGAAAAATATTTCCGCAGTAGCATCTATACTGTCTTGTGCGTATTCAAGAAATTTTTCATCAAGTACGCCTTCTTCTTTATAGATGGGGGCTTTATAGGGCGCTGAAGTGATGTACAGGTATTGTGGCTTGTAGTCAAACGCGATAAGCGCGCCAAGGGCGCCAATTTGTGCGGATGCCGGGGCAATAATATATGATGTAGCTGATGCTATCAAATAAGCAGCAGAACAGCCCATGTCAGATATAAAACATATGACGGGCTTTGTGACCTTTATGTTTTTGATACGTTCAGCAAGAATTTCTGCTGTTGCTATTGATCCGCCACCTGAGTTGATATCAAGAAGTATGTAATCAATTTCTGGATTGTCGGCAAATTTTTTAAGAGTGAAAAAGTACTGGTCATAGTCAGTAATGGTGTTCTTGATAGGAAGATAACCGACATTAATTGAAAGAATTTTTGTTTCAGAGGCACCAATGGATGAGGTTTCTTGTTCTTGAGCGACTGATTTTTTAAATAAATATTTTATGCTGGTAATAAGTTCTTGCGCACGCTCAGATACTGTTTTTTGTGCATGTATAGGTGCCAGAGATAGGATAATCAAGGTAAGAAAGAATGGTATTTTTTTCATGGTAAAATCCTCTATTGTTTTTCTATTATTATTTTCTAATAATATATATTTAATAATATTTGTCAAAAAAATGATGGGTCTTATTGCTGGACCCTGAATCAAGTTCAGGGTGACACAGAGGTGGCCAAGACTGTAGGCCTGGATACGCGAAGCCTGGGTCGACGAAGTGCCAAATATATGGTAAAATATACAAATATTCAATCATAAAGGGTGATTATTATGAAAGCGAAGCGTTTTATAAAGATTATCGGTGCCCGTGAGCATAATTTAAAAGATATTACCGTTGAGATTCCTAAAGAATCACTTACGGTGGTAACAGGTCCTTCTGGCTCGGGTAAAAGTACCCTTGCGCTTGATGTTTTATATGCTGAAGGCCAACGCCGTTATATGGAATCACTCTCTTCTTATGCCCGACAATTTTTGGGCATGCCCTCAAAGCCTGATGTCGATAGTATAGAGGGACTTTGTCCGGCAATTGCTATTGAACAAAAAACGGTGGGGGCAAACCCGCGATCCACGGTGGGGACCATCACCGAATTATATGACTATTTGCGGGTGCTTTTTGCGCGTATAGGCACCATACATTGCCCACAGTGTTATAACCCCATAGAATCTGCCAGCGCAGAGCAGATAGCCGAAAGGCTCATTAAAGAGTTTGCCGGGTTAAATATTACCATTGTAGCTCCACTTGCCCAGGAAAAAAAGGGAACGTTTGTTGCTGAATTAGAAAAATATTTTTTGCAAGGGTATTACCGTTTTTTAATTGATGGTAATCGTATAAGTTTTAAATCATTAGATGAAATCCAGGCCCTTAATCTGAAAAAAACGTTTAAACATACTATTGATATCATACTTGATACGGTTGAGGTAAGTGCAGATGAATCTACCCGAATTCAAGAAGATCTTGAAAAGGCATTCAGTCTTTCTGGACAACAGGTAAAAATTATAGTGGGTGAAAATTCTTTTAGTTATTCTTCCGCACGGATGTGCGTGCCCTGTAACAACTCTATACCTGAATTAGAACCGCGCCTTTTTTCTTTTAATTCGCCTATTGGTGCCTGTAAAAAATGTCATGGGCTCGGGGTAGAGATTATCGTGCCTTGGCAGGCTAAAAATTCGACCATGGCAGGTTTAGAATTTGCTGACAAAATGGGAGTGTACCACGAAATTACCTGTTCTGCTTGTCATGGTGAACGATTAAATCCGCTTGCACTAGCAGTTACTATACGAGCGGAGGCTCTAGAGGGCAAAAATATATTCCAGGTGGGACAGCTTTCAGTTGCTGATGCATTGCATTTTTTTAATACGTTATCACTTACAGAGGTTCAGGCAGAGATTGCCAAGCGGCTTCTTCATGAAATAAAGCAACGGTACCAATTTTTATTTGACGTGGGCCTGAGTTATTTAACACTCAATCGAACCGCACGAACTCTTTCAGGTGGCGAGGGGCAACGAATTCGCCTTGCAACCCAAATAGGCTCGGCACTCAGTGGCGTGGTCTATGTCTTGGATGAGCCCAGTATTGGGCTTCACCAGCGCGATAATGATAAGCTGATCTCTATGCTGTTGAAATTACGCGACCAAGGAAATACGGTTGTTGTGGTTGAGCATGATAGTGACACGATGAAAGCAGCTGATTATATTATCGATATGGGTCCAGGGGCAGGTACCTTTGGAGGGAAAGTGGTTGCCACCGGAACACCGGCACAGATCATGAAAAATAGTAATTCATTAAGTGGCGCCTATCTTTCGGGTAAGCTTACTATTGAGCGTTTACACCCGTTGCGAACCCCGACTGGCTTTATTACCTTACATAATGCAACTGCGCATAATTTACAAGATATCTCAGTAGATTTCCCCTTGGGTATACTTTGTGGTATTTCAGGAGTTTCCGGCTCAGGAAAGAGTAGTTTAATTATGGATGAGCTGGTGCCTGCCTTGCAAAAAACCTTAACGTCTGGGCGCGCTGCGTACGAAGTTGATAAAATCACGGGCGTTCAGCAATTAGAAAATTTAGTAGTTATTGACCAAAAACCTATTGGGCGCACTTCGCGCTCTAACCCGGCAACCTATCTAGGTATTTTTGATGATATTAGAAAGCTTTATGCTAGTTTGCCAGAAAGCAATGCGCGCGGGTACACTGTGGGCCATTTTAGCTTTAATGTCGGTGCTGGCAGGTGTCCTGAGTGCGCTGGAGAAGGTATTATAACCGTTTCTATGCATTTCTTGCCTGATGTAGTTATGGTATGTAATCGGTGCAAAGGTAAGCGGTACACTAAATCAGTATTAGAAGTTACCTATAAAGGTAAATCAATTGCCGATATCCTAGAAATGACGGCTATAGAGGCTGCTGAATTTTTCGCGGCACATACCAGCATTGCAAAGCGCATTAAACTGATGTGTGATGTCGGGCTTGATTATCTTGCTCTGGGCCAATCTTCTACCACACTTTCTGGCGGTGAAGCGCAACGTATTAAGTTAGTTGATGAGCTTGCAAAGCGCGGTACTAAAACATTATACATCCTTGATGAACCAACCACCGGGTTACATGCCCATGATATAAAACGGTTATTAGGAGTCTTTGAGCGGCTATTGCAAAAGGGTAATTCGCTGATAGTCATAGAGCATAACTTAGATGTTTTAAAAGTTGCCGATTATATTATCGATCTTGGGCCAGAAGGTGGCGATAAAGGTGGCCAGGTTATTGCACAAGGAACGCCTGCAGAAATAGCTGCGCATAAAAAAAGTTTTACGGGCAATTACCTTAAGGCCCTATTATCAAAGGAATTATCATGAATATAAAAAAACGCATAGTGGCAATTGTAGTTTTAATGTGCCTGCTTTCGTGCGAGCTTACTGCAGTCACGTTAGATACCGCGGTAATTAATAGTCATAAAACAGCATTGAAAGCACAACAGGGAAAACGTAAGGTGTTGTTGGATGCGGGCATCGTTGCCGGTGCATCGGTGATTGGTTTATACTTGGCGTATGTTGGATATAGTAAAATGTACGGAGATTCTCCGGCACATAATGGATCTGATATGTATCAGTTCTTACAAGAAAATAGAGCGGTTATTTTTCCTGCTATTGAATTATATAAAGAACAGCAACAATCATGGTGGAATTCAACGCCAGCATGGCTTGTAAAGACAGCAGGCTCTATTATTTTGCAATCGCTTGTTTTAACTACGCTTGAACCTTTTTATTCCCATATCAGAAATTATTTAGTTTCAGAAGTTGTATTACCCGTTAAGCGGTTTTGGTTTTTGTCTGAGCAATTTAATATTTTGGATACCAGTGATCGAAAAGTTAAGGTGACACAGGAACTTGCGAAATTTATTATGAACATTGACGCTGTTGAAGTTACCTATAAAGAACATCAGGCACTCTTATTAAAAGAGGCGGCTGAATATATTATAAGCCATATTTTGTTTGTTAAGGAACAGGTGCCTGCGTATCAAAAAGTGATTGCTGAAAAAATTGCTCAAAAGCTTGATACTCTCTTTCAACAAATGCTTGATGAATCACAAGATGAAATTTATAATACTCAACATCTTGAGGAATTTAAAGATACTATGCGCACATTGCGCGTTATTAATGCATATTGTATAAGTTAAGCTATACTATTGATTGAGTAGAATTATATTAAAAAAATATTTACCCACTATCTGCTATGACAACTGATTCATCATTAACGCCGCTTATGCGCCAATATTTTGATATAAAAAATCAATTTCCTGATGCCTTACTTTTTTTCCAAGTGGGCGATTTTTATGAATTGTTTTTTTCAGATGCCCAAAAAGCTTCTGCCTTTTTAGGTATTGTACTCACGCAACGCGGGACGTTACATAATGAGCCGATCCCTTTGTGTGGCGTGCCGCGCCATACTGTTGAGCATTATATTGTAAAGCTTATCAAAGGCGGTTTTCGTATCGTTATCTGCGATCAACTTGAAGCACCACAACCAGGAAGGATTGTTGAGCGTGGCGTAACACAAGTTTTTACTCCCGGCACTTTAGTTGACAGCAAGTTGCTTGAAAGTAAATCTGCCCACTATTTAAGCTCATTAATTATTCATGAAGGTAAAATGGCAGTAGCCTTTTATGAGATCTTAGCCTCATCGATATATCTTACCGAATTTGATTATGACGAAAAAAAATTAGATGCCGAACTGATCGCTTTTATGCCGCAAGAGGTGCTTATTAAAGCAACAGAAAGCGGCAAACAATTAGAAAACCTATGCAAACAGCGCGCATTGATTACCACCGTTGTCCATGAACCATTTTTACCGAGAGCATCAGAGCAATGGATTGAAAGTCTTTATCGCATAGATAGTTCAATAACTCTTACTCCGGGCCATGTGAAAGCACTTGAACTTATGGGTGCTTATATCCAAAAAAATGCGCCGCATTCATTTGATGTCCGTAAGCAGCTGTTGCTCTACAAAGCAGAAGATTTCTTACAACTTGATGCCGTAACTCAGAAAAATTTGGAACTAGTACAGAATAACCATGATCATTCTGATAATCATACGCTTTTTCACGTAGTGGATCAAACGGTGACCGGGATGGGCGCGCGTTTATTAAAAAAATGGTTATTAAGACCTCTTTTGGATCAAGCACCTATTGAAAAGCGGCTTGATCGAGTAGAATTTTTTATCAAGCATAGTTTTGACCGTAATGAACTGCGTGCAAGTTTAAAAAAAATTGGTGATCTTGAACGCGTCGTTGGCCGTTTAATGGTGCGTAAAGCTCAATTAAGCGACTATCGCAGTATACTTGAAAGTATTGCCGAAATTTCTTTGTTACAAAAATTTATTTCATTTGATAAACCATTGTTGGCGCAACTCAATGACCTGTTAACGCGCGCTATTAATATTGATGCGCACACGCAATGGAAAATTGCTGCAGGGTACCATTCTGAGCTTGATCGCCTGCGTGCGCTTTCAACGCAAGGGATGCAGGCGATCTTTGAACTTGAACGCAAAGAGCAGCAAAAAAGTGGCATTAGCACTCTTAAAATACGTTATTCACAAGCAGCCGGGTATGCTATAGAAGTAACCAAGGCACACAGTGAATCAGTGCCAGGCTATTATACTAAGATGCAAAGTTTAACAAATCGAGATAGGTTTACTACTCAAGAACTTAAAGATCTTGAATATGATATTAATCGTGCTGAAAGCAGCGGCCTTGAGCTGGAAAATCAACTTTTTTCTGCCGTGGTCAAGCAGGTGGAACAGTATGTCCCAATGCTGAGAAAAATTGCTCAGGACCTTGCCGAACTAGACCTTTTTGCAGGTTTGGCGCACGTTGCCACCTTATATCATTGGACACGGCCAGCCTTTACGCATGACCGCGGTATTTTTATACAGCATGGACGTCACCCAGTTATTGAAGCACGTATGCGTATGGCAGCCAATATGCACACATTTGTTCCGAATGATACGAATCTTACTTTGGAGCAGCGCACTTGGATTATTACCGGCCCTAATATGGGAGGTAAATCAACGTTCTTACGTCAAACAGCGCTTATTACTATCTTGGCTCATATGGGCAGTTTTGTTCCGGCAGCACGCGCGCGTCTTTCATTGGTTGATCGGATCTTTACGCGTATCGGCGCCGGGGACCATTTGGCTGAGGGAAAAAGTACTTTTTTAGTAGAGATGGAAGAGACAGCACTTATTTGCCAGAATGCAACTGAGCGCAGTTTAGTTATTTTAGATGAAGTGGGCCGCGGAACGAGCACCTATGATGGCTTAGCTCTGGCTCAAGCTATTGTAGAATATCTTAATCAAAAGGTTCAGCCTTTGTGCTTATTTGCAACCCATTACCATGAACTTACCTACCTTGCAGATACGTTGCCTGGGATTATCTGTTACCATGCTGCAAGTAAATCGCAGGGAGATACTGTCATCTTATTGCATAAGATAGTGCCTGGTGTTGCCGAAGGTTCATTTGGTATTCAGGTGGCGTGTGCCGCACAGTTGCCTCAGCCGATTATTGCACGGGCACGGACATTGTTGGCACACTATAGCCAGACATCAATAACCAGCGTTTTTATAGATAAAGAGTCTAATTCCAATCAGCAATGCCTACCGGAATTAGACCCCTTATATAAAAAATTTGAACTACTCAATACGCTTGATCTTGATACGCTTTCTCCACGCCAAGCATATGACGTGTTATGCAAGCTTAAAGAGTGTTAGGCAGCAGGGCAAGACAATGCTGTGGCTGCTTTAGGGTTTGCTTTCATAACGGTGGTATATTTACAACAACCTTTATTGAGCGCACTTTTGCCAAGAGCAGGTACACCTTCCAGGGCACCGCCGGCTAATGCGATAAAACTACATGCATCTTCCAAGGCGATGGAGTTGTTAGCATCTATTCCATTGCAGCCATCCAAAGCTTTTTTTACAACATTTGGGTTTTTACTTTTGAAATCTGAAAGTTTGCAGCACGTTTTTTTAGCAGCATCTTTGAGCCCCGGTATTGTACTATTAAGAACTTGTGCGCCAAAAGCGGTTGAACCATAGGTACTACATATACCAAGAGCTATTTTTTTAGTTGCGGTATCGGCAACTTCTTTTGCTTTGGTAACCACATTGGCAGCATTGAGTGACAATGTTGTAAGTGCTACAAGAGCTACGGTTATTTTTAAAGAAAGAGTCGTTTTCATTTTTTTCCTTTTTTTATTTTTAAAACAGTTTCGTATCTCTCTACTATTAAGAATGGCTAAAAAATATCTTTAAAGTCAAGGTTTTTTAAAAAAATTGAAGCTTTAGGTTTCTGTTTTTGTGCGGCGCGAATGGATTTTAAAATTTCTTATTTGAAATTATTGACTTTGGCTGTTTATCCCGCGTACGCTGAAGGTAGATAGAGTATAATGTTATGTAAGAATTAGGAATTTTATGAAAAATATAAAAATTTTGGTGATACTCGCACTCTCTAGTGCGCTATCCCTGACCTTGCAAGCTTCAGAGGCTGCAAGTGATGTAACAGAAATAGCAAGCGGTCTTAATGGGGAATATGGTACGGGTAAATATGCTGATTATTTTAAAGAACGTGAAAAAAAGAGTCCGTTTAGACCGAGTCCTACTAAAGAAGGCGTATGTCTTCTAGGCGGTGTTACGGAGTACCGCTTTAGTGATTGTGCAGGTCTTGATGGTGCTGCATTGCATGATTGTTGTGTTTCAAAAGACAAAACTAATGTTACCGTTTCGAGTAATTTAGGCTTTGGAACCACTCCTTCATGGATGAAAAACAATAATTTTCTTTCACAATATGCTAAGTAACAATGAAATATGTATTTTTTTTATAAAAAGGGGATAACGATGAAGAATATTTTAAAATTAACACTCATAACGGCAGCATTAATTTCTGCAAATTTAGTTGAAGCTGCAGGTCGTGACGTTGTGACCAATACTTATTCTTGTTGTGTCGGTAACTGTCAACAAATTAACTGTCAATCAGGGACAGCAAACGCAGTAGGTGATACACGCAAAATAGATACAAGCGCTATTAAATTTACAAATCTTGGTACTATTTCGTCAACAAAATTTGTTACTCTTAATGTTCCTACAGACAATGCGCCTATAGGATATACCATAACATTTGCATCTGGTGCTTATGCTAATCAAGCTATTCAGTTTGTTGCCTTATATGTAATGGAAGGAAATGAACATGTGTATAAATTTTTCCGTAAGGCGCCAAAAGCTACTTTATTTACCGAAGTAGGTTCATTACATGCTGGTGGTACTCTTACACAAATACAACCGGTTATTACTCCAGATGGTAAAATTGTAACTGTTGATCAAGGCAAACCAGGTATTATGGATATTGCTACAAACAAATTATAATAAACTTTTAAAAAGGGTTCACGGGGTATCAGACGCTTGAACCCTTTTTTATTCACCAGAAAGAAGCGTGCGTGAAATGGTTTAAAACTTTGATTCTAATCATTATTCTTTTTTTATCACACTATAGCTGCTATGGCTATGCGCGGGTGCTGTGTAATTACGGCACGATACCATTAAATGCAACATTACATTATGCTGCATGCGGGGATGATACCAGGACCATTAAAATCCTTAAAGAGAGTAATAATCAGTGCATTTTGATTGATTCTGGGGGCTGCTGCTTAACCGGTATTACCTTAAGTGATCCACAAGGAAGTTATCAAAGCCTTTATTGCCCGACAGATAATTTCGATAAACGGCCCGATTTACATATCATGGAAGGCACCGGGCTGGGCATGGCCTGTGCCGATACTAAACTGAGCTTCTGGAACGATTTAAGTACCCATACCCTTGAAACAGCTGCAACTACCTATGCCAAAGCTCAAATGGCAGCAATTACAAGCACTTTACAACAATCACCCTTGTTTAAAAACTTATTTCCCAAAAAATAACTTTTTTCTTGCTAACTTTTTTGAACGTACAGTATGGTCTGTGTAGAATGGATTTTTACCCATAGATCATAGGATTTTCGTGTTAAGAAAAAGAGCCTTTGCTCATATAATTTTTATCTTTGTTTTACACTGCACCGCTTCTACCCATGGCGCAACGATTATATATGCTTCATCTCTTGGGTGCGCTTCAAACTTATTGGTAATAGACCCGACAGGAACTGAAGTAATTCTTGATATTAATCTTACTATTTCTCCCAGTTGTCCCTTAACGTTAGTGGGTAATGCGGGAAACTTAACGTTTAGCGCAACCGGCAATCAACAACTTATTATCTCATCAAGCACTCAATGGAACATATCTTCTTTACAAAAACCGAATACACTTTTTTTTACCGGTAATGCGCAATTTATCATGCAGCCAGGCGCACAACTTTTAGCTGACCAGGCAACAGGGGTAACTATTGAATTTCAAGACAATGCACTCTGGGGCGTGGTTCCATGAATATACGTGTACTATGGTTGTTGATTCTTGTTCCTCAGCTTGTAAGCGCGCGTGTCTTTGTGCCACAAAAAGTATACTGGCGTTATCAAGCCTTCCAAGAGCCTGAAAACGCTACTCTATGGGCCTATTATTCTGGTGCATCTTCCAAAAAGGCTTTCGGATGCGGTGGTAAAAAAAGTTGTGCAAATCTTGCCGATATTTTTTTTAATAAAGCAGATTTTTATACCTCAGATGTTTTTCAATTTTCAAACCCACTGCTGGGTAATGCACTTTTTTCTCCGCGATTTAAATATAGTGAAGATGGTGTAGATATTGGGTATTATACCACCAAAAGAATTAATAATTCCTGGTCATGGGGATTTTTAGCTGAGCTTCCTATTAAACAGATACGGGTAAAAACAACTCAGATAGTAAACCCCAATAATCCCGGAACTATACAATTTTTTGGAGCGCCTCTCAGTTCTATGTTTCAAGAAGCAGTTGCCTCAACGGGTGATCAAACCTATACGACATTTGCCTATCGTTTAGATTTTCTTTTCAAATTACCCTATGCATGTTCTGGCATCGGGCTTGATTATCCCCTTGCGGTTTATCAGGATACGGATTTTGTAAATTTACCCATTACCTTTTCAAATATTGATGCAACGTCGATGAATAATAACCCGGTAACATTACTCTATGCAACTCCCGGTACAGTGCCACAACAGCCATACGCACTTGCTCAAGCGCAAGCAACTTTGTTGCCGCCGCTTAATGCCGATGGTTCTCAAACAGGTAGTGATCAACGTGAACGTTTTGCCAATGGAGTTGATTATACGCCTTTAAGTGGACTACCGCAAAATCAACAAGAATGGTGGGTTGTTCCTACGCTTGTTCCCGTGCCAGGAGGTCAAACAACGGTTTTTCCTGCGCGTGTTATTCGAACGCATGTTGATGAAGTGGTAGGGTGCTTGACCAGCCAAGCAGAGAATATTTTTTGCCAAGCCGGTATTAATTTTGGTAGCCAGAAAATGAGCGGCATTGGCGATTTAATAACACAACTTTTTTTGACCTATCATACTGATTCATGGTGGGGATTACGTATACGTGGTGGTGTTGTATTCCCAACCGGAAAAAAAGCGTCACATATAAAAAATATATTTCAGCAGCCTCTTGGGAATAATGGCCATTTTGAGTTGCAACTGGGCGCAGAATTTTTGGTCGATGTTCCTACGAGCGAAGGCTCTCATTTTTCTGCGATGATCTATTTTCTTGAAAGTCATGCCTTTAAAAGGCGTGAATCAGTAGCGCCAGCATTTGTAGGAAATTACATAAAAAATATCGGGCTTTGCTCAACAGCAGATATCAGCTGGGACGGCGTTTCTGCCGGTATTCTTACTGATATTAAAAATCTGGGCTATTGTGGAAAGTTTGACCTGCTTTTAGGCTATAAAGCAGATATAAAATCGCATGACTATGTGAATTATTCAGGCACTCAAGCAAAAAATGTTCTGGGAAATTTTCAAACACTTGATGCGCATGTTTTAGCATTAAAATCACAACGGCAAACGCATACGTTCCAGGCGCAGCTGCAGTATAGATTTTGGCGCGCTCTGCGGCTTGATGGCGGTGTTGAATATACGTTTGCTGGTAAAACAGCGCCGGTTGTGTGCAGTGGAAACATTGGCCTTTCGGCACTTTTTTAGGAGGCTTTAATGATAAGAATTAGTATAGTAATAAGTATGATTTGTATGCAACTTGGTCTTTTTGCAATGGGGCAAACGATAACTGATGGCTTTGTAACAAAATATTTACCACCATCGATAACCAGTATCCCTGCTCGTCCTGGACAGCGATTATTCAATGTTTATTTACCGGCAGGGTATGACCCTGCAGGGACAACCCGTTATCCGGTGGTCTATTTTTTACACGGGCTTGGTGGTGATTATGAAACCTATTCAGCGGTTTTGCAAATAATACTTGATCAAGCAATAGCAATGGAGCTTATTGTGCCCATGATAGTGGTCCAAGTTGATGGTAGCTTTGAACCGCTTGCAGATGGTGCTGGCCTTAATGGGTTTTGGTACGTCAATGCCTATGCTCAAGATGGCACACCTATTGCCATGCAGCAATTTGAGGACTATCTTTTTGCATCTGACGGATTATTAGCCTATGTTGATGCCAATTTTAATACCATTTCGAATCAATCCTATCGTGCCATAATGGGGCAATCTATGGGCGGCTATGGAAGCCTACTTCTGGGTATTAAATATCCTGATACGTTTAGTGCTTTTTGTAGTGATAGCGGATCGGTTCCTTGGGTGCTTTACACTGATTTGGCAAATAGTAATACGATGTTTTTTTGTAACCTGGTGCTTACCGAAACGTCCAATAATGTTCCCCCGAGCAGCTTAATAGAACCGGGCGCTGCCATCCCCAAGGCAAACACCAACACAATTTATTCTCAGATGAATGCATGGTCGGTGCTCGGTACTGATACGAGTGATTATCCTTATGATGTGACGCTGCCCTTTCTTATGACCAGTACACAACTACCGGCAACTGCGGTCGTTGATGCTCAGGATTCATTACTATCCAATACACTGACGTTAGCACGGATTGCAGTCTATGACCCCTATAATTATATTGTTTCCCAATCCCCGAGCTTATTAAAACAGACAGTTTATCTTGATGCCGGTGATAGTGAGCCATATAATGCTGTTGGCGCAGCATATTTTTCCGATAAATTGATAGCGAATCTCTTGGATCATGAATATGTTTTGATAGCAGGGGGCCATACGACCTGCTTGAGTGATAATCTTGAATGCTCGCGGTTTTTAACAAATTTCCAGCGTATTTCAGCATCATTTGCCGCTGCAGGCAAATACGCTGACGATATCCGTGCCAAACTTCAGGGCGTTATGGATATTACACTCGCAGGCAATAGCCAGTTGACTATCGCTCAAGGTGCTATTTTAGGTGTTGAAACAAGCAATAGTAACAATAGTGTGGTCAATACGCAGGTAGCGCTGACTGTGCAAGATGCCGCCCAGGTTATTATCGGCACCGATACAACACCGGGTGGCGCGCTGCAAATTGGTGACCGTACTACCAAGGCGCGTCTTGTAGACATGCCTTCATTAGGTGACCATACCATTACCTTTTCTTTAATACTGAATGGCCCTGGGGCACAGGTACAAGTAGGCACAGAAGGATTTTTAGGATTTGGGGTGGGCATAGATGGTCAGGCGCCGGCACAACCTAATTTTTGGGGCGTAAGCACATTAATAAATGTGCAAAAAGTTTTCATACAGGGTTTACAGGGAACCCTTAAACATACGCACATTGAACCGGGTGATAACGTGGATGCGTCACTTATTTGTTTTGGGTCTTCACAATCTATTAAAACTATCGATTGCCCTGATAATCCCGAGCAAATAACCACCGGAACATCGATTGCCTATACCTGGATTTTTAATCCGTATACTGCGCGTATTTTGGGAGGCGGTAATATCCTGCAAATAGTAGATGGTTTGGTGATGCATCCGACCATTTTAACAGCAACAGGAGTTACTCCGGCTATTGGCGCGCGAACGATTATGGACACCTGCACGTATATCCCCGATACATTTTATGATCAAAACCAAGCATCGCGCACGTACTATACGAATCAGCTGAGCACCGGTATTTTATCATCTGATATTACGTTACAGGATCTTACTAAAGTAGCGCAGTTGCCCCTTGAGAATGTTCCCGTATCACAACTTTTTAACTATCTGGTACTTATTGATTATGAAGAGCAAGGAACAAAAAGCACTGATTTTTCAACCTTTATCACCCCTGCTCAAGATTGCTATGTTGATCAAGCCACTATTCAACGTGCACCTCTGACTGCGCTGATACCGATACCTGCAGAAACCTTGGCACGGATAGAAACACGCGGTGGCGCAGGCATAAAACTTATTACGTTAAATGGCCAACGCCAAATATTACGTATGTATGATTTAAATCCATTACCATGAATAACAGAGTACACTTTTTTCTAATTTCTCTTTCTGCGGTTTTGTATGGAAGCGCCTATGTGTGCCCTGTATATCTTTGGTGGACAGTACTTATTTTTTTGGTACCACTTTATTATCTGGTATTACACAATAAAATAGGATGGATCGATGGGATCTTGTGGTCATGTATCGCCTTTTCATTGCATTTAAGTGGTGTTTTAGAAGGGCTTTTTGCTACTGCGCAAGGGCCCCTGGCGCTTCGTATACTTGTGCCGCTATTGGTTCTTCTTTTAGCAGTTGCTTATGGCGTTATCTGGTTTATCATTACCCAGTGGTTGATGCATCTTGTTGGTTATCACTATCGATTGGGTACTTGCATAGTTACCACTTGGCTCTTTTTCCTGTGGCTCGAGCATGGTTGTATCTTTATGCTGGGAGCATGGGAAGGATATATTCTATGCAATCCCTTAATACCATTGGTTCAATACCCTCCATTACTCTATTACATGCCCATAATTGGACCGGCAGTATTCCTATTATTTTTTATCGTAACCCAGGTGGCAATTGCAGCATGCGTTGCTCAGCGTTTGCATGTGATGTGGCCATTTTTCTTGTTGAGCATGTGGGGTAGTGGAGTAGTACTTTGGTACACAGAAAAAAGAGTTGGATATACGTGCCCTCCATTAACGTGCGGCACTGCTTTTTTTAGGTCTTTTGATAATATCACGCTTAATGGCAGGGTTGTGCGCGATTATAGTAAAGAGCTTTTGCACATGTATCCAGAAACAGAGATTATTTTATTTCCAGAGACCGCTTTGCGTTGTCCGCTCGTGCCCGGAGAACCAGATATTATAGCATTATGGGGCAGCGATCACTTAGACAAACCGGTTACATTTCTTATAGGTGGTTTTAGATGGGATAATGATATTTATCGCAATACGGTGTATTGGATACATGATGGCAAAGTTATTGATCTTTTTGATAAGCGTCATACCATGGCATTAACAGAGCGTGCACCAAGTGAATTTTTGTTGGGTAATGTACCTTTAATTAAAAAGGTTTATTTTGAGAAATTTCCCGGCATTGTTCCGCATAAACAGCCCCGCCCGGTATGGAACATTACCCCTTATTTAACCATTATCCCTTATATTTGTTCGGAACTCTTTTTTAATAATAAGCCTGATCACCAGCCGGTAGACGGCGCCATTATTATGGCATTATGCAATGACCATTGGCTCGCGCGTGACTACATGCGGTACCAGATGTTTATGGGGGCGCGGTATCGCGGGATACAATGGCAAATACCCATTATCTATGTAGCGCATTTCTATCAAGGGTTATGTGAACCGGATGGTAACTTGGTACCGTTAGCGGTATTTCGTCATAACCTTTAACGGTAATCACGTTCGCTTACTTTTACCCAATCTGTATGTGGATCTTTTAGTTCGTCACTATATTTTTGATTAAATGTTTTTTGACCATACAGTGCAAGAAGACGCTCTTTTGCAGCATCCTGCGCAACTTGAGCAATTTGCCTATTTTTTGTATTAAATGGATTTGCCTGTATTCTATTAACAAATTCTTCAAGTTCAGCAGGATTTTTTTCCATCATGACCCTTTTTTCATTTTCAATATCTAAACTCTGTAATTTTTTGATAAATTCGTCATCTTCTTTTTCTGAACTTGTTGAAGCTGTCGAGCTTTTTTTACTTGTTTTTATTTCTGGCTCTTCTTCAGAAGCGTTACGTCTTTTTTTTGAGGGAGCTGAAGTTTCTTCTTCTACCTCTGATTGTTCACGATATCTTGTGAATTTTGGACCGCTTGTATCCATGGCCATAGAAAAAATAGTTTTTTCTATACTTATTCCTGATAAAAGAACAATCAAGAGAGTATAGTGTTTGAGTTTAATCATACCTTATCCTTAATATTTTTATTCAAAACGCCCCAGAAAACCGCGCGCCTTTTAAGGCCGGGGATGAATGGGCGACCGATTGGCCGAGCAAGCGAAAAAATGTATCGTTTTTGAGACGCGAGGCCTAAAAAAGTTGTGATAT
>JAKAUO010000054.1 GCA_021827715.1 bacterium
ATTTTTGGAATTCAGCAGTGGAATCGAGGCATAAAAACATGCTGGAACAAAACAAAATTCGCCTTTTTGGCCATGTGCCATTTCGCTTCCGCTATTCACAATTTTAAGCTAGCGGGAATTCTCGGATAAGCTCTAAATTTACGCATATCCTCTTCTTCAATTTGACCACAAAAATATTTCTTGTAATATAATATCTTTATATTAAAATTCTAATATTCTTATCAAAGAAGCATTATATCATAAAAATTAACCATAATGAATTTTGAGGAACTATGGCAAAGTTTATCTTGAAAAAAATCGGGCGAGATAAGGGTGTTGAAGCATTTAAATCTCAAAATATTACGCCCGATTATAAGCTCTTGCAGGGACGAGCACTAGGTGTTGAATTACAAAGAAAGTTAATCGAAGAAGCTCACGAAGTGCAAGAGGCACAAGCCCGTGCTGAAATTATCGGTGAGCTTGCAGATGTCCTTGAGGTCATAGATGGTCTTTGTTTGGCCTATGCTATCCCCAAAGAGATCGTTCTGGAAGAAAAAGAAAAGCGAAGACAAGATCGGGGTGGATTTGAAAAGGGATTGTATATAGAGACTATTGAAATGGATGATGCCAACCCCCGCGCGGCGCATTTTAGAAAATCTCCCACTAAATATCCAGAAATATAGATATATCTTAGGATTTTATGAATTTTTTACGCGTATACATAACTATGGTGAGTCTTATCGTCTTGGTCTCTTCATGTAGTTTTGACAAAACGATCAAAAAAAAACATCTCACGAAGTTACTGCAGCCAACGGGGCCTTATGCTATTGGTACCACTTCATATCACCTGATAGATCCTACAAGAAATGATCCGCATGCTCCGCATAATAAGCGTGAGTTAATGGTTCAAGTCTGGCATCCTGCAGAAAAAAATGATCTTCCTAAAGCACTCTATATACCATCTGAAAAAGTAAAAAATATTTTTAAAAATGATTTAAAAGATATTTTTAAAGCTCAAGATCAAGATCTTATAGTCTTTGATACCCTTAAAACGCATGCTACAGCAAATGCGCCCATTGCCCAAGAAAAAGCACAATATCCCGTTATTATATTTTCTCCAGGCAGAGGGGCCCCTATCTTCATTTACACAAATTTTATTGAAGATTTGGTAAGCCATGGGTATATAGTGGTAGGGATTAATTACCCCTATCTGAGTAACCCAGTCGAATTTTCTGATGACAGAGTTATCAAGAAAATGTCCATCGAAGAACTTAAAAAAGTGTGGGGCGTTACAACTGATGATGAAGTGGGTGTACACGAGCAAAGTCTGTGGATCGCTGATATACAGTTTGTACTTGATAAACTTCCAGAGATTACTATGCATGCGGATCTTACACGTATCGGTCTAGTTGGTCATTCATTTGGCGGAGGCAGCTCAACACAAGCGTGTGCTATTGATGCACGCTGTAAAGCAGCCGTTAATATTGATGGACGGTTTAGTTATGATCCCGCCTCTGATTATGGCTTTAATAAACCAATGCTTTTTATTAGAAGCCCGCACCATTCAATAAATAAAAATACTCTGGAAAATAAAAATAAAAAATTACATGAACAATTAAAAAAAATGATCTATCCGGCAGTATATATCGAAATTCCCGATATGCTTCATAGCTCATTTGGTGATATTATGCTTTTCATTGATGATCTAAGCGCATGGGGCAAAAAGATAGACGTCCTTGCCGGCGTACAGCAGACACGTAAACTGATTGGAGAGTTTTTCAATAAGCAACTTGTGTAGATCAAGGTTGCCTGCCACAGCTCAAATTCCGTCGGCTGGCCGCCATCCGAAGCCTTGGCGAAGGATGGTGGAGCTGACCGGGATCGAACCGGTGACCTCATGAATGCCATCCATGCGCTCTACCAACTGAGCTACAGCCCCACATTACTTTATTAGTATACTTTTAATTTCAGTAAGTTCAATGAAAAGATTAAGTGGACATTCTCAATAATAAGATATAGCTTTGTATCTGTTTTTTCAAAAATAAAAAAGATGTACGCTTCATGGTAGTAACTCAATTAGTTCAAAAATTAATTCGCTTATTCATTCTCATTGCTCATTTGATCGGATGTATGCAATTGGTTCATGCAATTCCCGATGATCCAGATGAAGATAAAAAAAATATCCTTGCTCTTATGCGTTGCGTGCCTGCCTATGATCGTAAAGTCGTACCCTTAACGATTGAATATGAAAATAGAATTCCTCTTAGTTTTGTACATAATGACAGCCTCTCAATCACTGAATTTCAACTTGATGGGAAAACCATTGGACATTTTATTGCGAGCGTAGATGGTGTGAAGTTTGAGGGGCATGTGCCAGGATACCATTTCTTACTTAAGCATCCTTTAAAAACCAATATATTTACTATTGATACAAAAGACGGCTTTACTTTTCAAGCCGCTGTTAAAGCAAGATCATCTTTTGTTAAAAGTAAAACGACCAAACTGGACCCTGGTATTACTTTTTTAAATGATGAAGACTGTCATGTATATAGTGATCATTGTGAAAGTAAGGGGCATTTTGAATGCTCAGATTTGTTTTTCCAAGGAAAACAATTCAATGCTCGGCACAAGAGTTCTTTAAAGGTTCACAATCAAGGAGTATTTGAACTTGAAAGAGGATTGTTTAATCAGGGTGCTATGTCTTTTAATAACAAACTTATTATGGATGCATCATCATGTAAGAATTTAGGCTCCTTAGATGCTGGACAATTTGAATTTTCTGGAAAAAAAGTTACTAATAAAGGCTCGTTGAGGGTCGGCAAAAATATACATGCAGTTGTTACTGATCTTACTCTTGAGGGGGATTGTTCAGCAGGGAAACTTGCATGGTTCAATGTGGGAAATAATGCAGTTATAAATGGATCGCTTAGTGCGCCAATAATCAGTATTGACAGCCAAGGGGAAATTGCCTGCAATGAAGAGGCTCATTTTTCTGTTGAGCAACATTTGGGTCTTAAAGCGCAGAAAGATATTGAATTTGCAGGAAATGCGCTCCAAGAAATTTCTGCTCAAAAAGATCCAGATCCAGAAAATAGTTTGGCTCATGAGTTTGCAGAAGGAATTTTCCTTCAATCCCATCAGGGTGGTATAAACGACACAGGAGATCTTACTGCACCTCAGGGAAACGTGGCTTTACTTGCTCATGATCATGTTGCGCATACCGGTAACATTCAAGCTCAACAGGCGGCACTCTTTGCACCCAAAATTTTTCAAAATGGTGGTATTGATGCGGAGCATCTTGTGGCAATTAAGGGTAAAGAGGTGTTGGTTGAGACTTTGTCAAAAATCAATACTCAAGTTGCCTGCATAGATGGTGATGACAAAGTATTGCACCGTGGAAAATTGAGTGCTGTGCAGAATATACTCATGCGTTCAAAGCTGCTTTCTAACTTAGGTTTTATAGATACTCGAAATATGCATCTTAAAGCGGATCGAATATTTTATAATTCAGGATGGGTAAAGATTGCAGAATTGTTAAAGCTTGATGCATTAGTAGCACTTAATATTTTTGGTGGAAGGGTAGATGCTCTTACTTTAGAATCGCGTGCCGGCATTGATTGTAATTTCCTGGGTATGTATCAAGTAAATAATGCAAACATGAACTCGCTTGTGTCGTGCAACGTTGGTTTATTTTTACCGCGGATTCCTGGTTTGCAAAATCGTACTATGGCTCATAACCTGGGTGAAGCACAAAAGGTTTTAAGCGGCCTGACAACGCGTGATACTATGTATAAAATTGGAAAAGCTTTGCGAGATTCTGCTACCGCAGCAACTGCATATAAAGTGGGAGGCCGCTTATTGCCGCTAGTACTCCCGCCAGCTCTTATGGTGCCCTATTCAACCGCCATGACAATACGTAATATTCCAAACATATGTGGCCAGGTTCCCGATCTTTATCGTCAAGCTAAGCTTCTTTCTCAGAGTGACGATGTTGGGGTAAGTGATCTGATCCCATTGATCTGTGATGCAAAAGATCTTGCTTTTTCAGTTAAACAATGCGCTCAAACAGTAGCTTTACCCGTAGTCTCTGCTGCGCGTAAGGGATGGGAATTCTTAAGTATACCAAAGAGCCTTAAAGATTTAACTCAATTTGATATAACAAAATTAAATTCTCGCCAAGCTGTCTTTGCCTTGACAGGAGCAGCAGGTTACAACATTAATAGGAGTACATTATTGAATGCCAATGCTGGTCTTATGGCTGGTATTGATGGCCAAACATTGAGTGTATGGGATATGAATGCCGGCATGACCGCTTTTGCAGGAAGTTATGCAATAAACACTGTCCATGGAACTAATTATGGCAAGTTGGGCGCGGGAAGTCTTGTTGTTCGCGCACATGAAAATTTTAATAGTCGAGGCTCTCATGCAAAACTTTTTGGTATAGATGGCTCGGTGAATGCAAAGAATATTAAAACTGCAGACAGCATGAGTTTTATGGGCAATCTTGGCATTCGTGCGCAAGAAAGTGCGGACATAGCATCAAAAATAGGTGCCTCAGGTGTTGATGTACAAGCACGGGATGTTTTATTAGATAAAGATTGTAAAGTTGCTGCTGACAATGCGGTGAATGTCGTAGGCAACCAAGTTACAACAGGAGCAAAGGTACATTCTAAAAATGCGAATCTAAAGGGTAAAAATGTTGAAACTTTAGAGTCATCACATATCGATTCTGCTACATTCATAGATGCTGAACAACATGAAAAACGTGCAGGAACTTTTAGTGGCAAAATGTTCTTTTCAAAGTCTGAAAATATTACAACTTCCGAGACTGCACTTGTTGAAACTGATTCTGCCTGTGTTGAGTCAAGCGGTACACATTCAGAGCGAGGAAAGTATAACGTAAAAAACGGTCTTTCATTGAAAGCTAAGAATATGTTCTTAGAAAAAAGTTCTCACATTTCAGCGGGAAATGCCCATATAGAGGCGGAAGAAGTACTTAAAAAAACAGGCAGCGCCGATGTTAAGGGGAGGTTAACCATGCGTGCCAAGTATGGAACAAATTTAGGTCCAACCAAGGCGGGCAGTGAACAAATAAATTTTGATCGAACGTTTTTGAATATAAATATGGGGAGTGTTGGCCAAAGTCTATCCGCATGTAGTGATTATATAGCAGATAAAGTGCCAGCGCCCATTCGAAATATTGCCTGTCTTAGTGGTCAATTAGCGATAGGTATTTTTAGATATAGTAGGTTAGCTATTTGTGGTAAATATATAGCGAATAAAATGCCAGAATTTATTCGTGATTTTGTGCCCCCACAAGAAGCCCGCCCTACATGGGATGAGTTCTGGAATTCTAATGGCTCCATGGAAGTCCGTGAAAATTTAACGGTAAATGCTGGTGTATCTTTGAATTTGTGTGGCAAAATATCCGCTGAAAATTTCACAAGCAATACGCTGGTTGATCTTGATTTGTTTGGTTGTTATGATGTGCAGAATTCAAGAACAAGCTCATTTGTAGGTCTTAATACGGGTTTGGCGGTTTCACGGTTGAAAAAACTTGATTGGGAAAAAATAGCCACGCGTGATAATGCAAAAGCACTAGCAAAGATTGTAGCATTTACTGCGGCAGCCAAGATTTCGGTTCCATTATTTTTAGGCTTGAAAGGGGCGGATCTTATTTATCGTTATCATGATGGGCGCACATTAAAGCGGATACCAGTACTTATTGATCACGTGAATGCTCTAAATGGTCAAAATGCTGGATTAAGTGATTACTTGCCATTACTTTGTGAAGCAAAAGATATTAGTTTATCAGTTGCTCAAGATGCAATAACTGCCCGTGGAATCGTCAGTTCAGGCTCTCAATATGTATTACAAGCATACAATTCAGGAGTTGGCCCAGTTGAGATAGAAAAAATAGTGGATAAATGTCTTAACCCAGATTTCAAATCAAGGCCTTGGAGCGAAACTGGCCGAGAAATTACCTCTGGGGTATTTTCAGGAATAGTTTCTGAGTTCGGTCCGAATGTAAAAAGAGATGTATTTTATGATTTCAACTATGGTGCGGCATTAGGCGTTAATGGAAGTTCGCATAGTCTTTATAATGTTCATGGCGGAGCGTCATTATTTGCAAATAATTATTCGCTGCAAACATACAGCGGCGTTAACCTGGGTGCCATAGCAGCAACAAATGTTAACATCAGCGCAGTCAAGCGTTATGCAAGCTCTGGCCAAATCTATAGTGTAGGTGGTTCGATCACCGCGGATGAACTTGATATCAAAAATAAGATCTACGCGATTGATCGCATGTCATTACATGCTCGCATAAAGGCAAAAATCGGCGGCGATATGAGCGGCGTAGAGATTAAAACCCCAGAACTTATTTTGGACAAAGCTCGTATTGATTATAGAGATAGGCCCGCACATATTGTTGCAGATAGCATCACAGGCGTAGCAAATATAAAAGGTCAAGGTGTACATCTGGAAGGCAAGAATAGTATTGATTTGCAAACGGGTAGTAGCGTTGATAGTAAAGATGGGATAACAACTCTTGTCTCTGCGGGTAAAGTTACAACCGACGCACAAGTTAAAGGCGCAAGTGTTCAATATAAAGCGCCAGAAGTTGAGTTTAAAAGCAACAATCACCTTAATGCTCAAGATGGCGCTGCAATTATTGATACAGATTCTTTTAAAGCTGAGCAAGGGTCCCAGATAAAAACAACACAAGGAACCTTTCTAAAAACAAAAGCCATTGATAGCCAAGTTAGCATAGAAGGGCATTGCGCGCTTCAATTCACCGGGGATGCGGATCAATTTAAAAGTCTCGGACATGTTGATGCATCGGACGGAGTGTTTCATTATGAAGGTACTACTCGTCAAGAGGGGCAAGTAAATAATCTCCCGAGTGCAGATGAGCTTGCCGAAGGCTCGGGAAGATGGGGACAGATTACTCATCCGGCAAGCATAGGTTTGGATGCAGGCACGCAAGATGTTCATACAAAAGATGAGCATGTTATGTCACATGCATTGAGAGTTCAAACAAAAGGTGCTTTAACGGCAGATAAGCCCCTGTCTTCAGAAAAAGATCTTGATTTACATGCGGGCAAAAGGTTACAGCATGTCTCTCTGAAAGCGGGTAGAAATATTAATCGTACCTCCGGTGAGTCTATTGCTACTCGATCTACTACTCATCGCATAGGCGACGCCGCAAACTATCACGATGAGATAGATCAGGTTAGTATCACCGCTGGCAGTGGGTCATATGCACATGCAGAAAAAGATATCATTCAAGAAGGTGTTAAAACATCTTCAGGCACTGAGGGCACCCATTATAGTGCTGGAGGTGATATTCAAGATAAGGCGCTCGCGCTTGAAAGTTACAATGAGAAACATTGTCAGCATAAAAAATCTGAAAAGCATCACTATAAATCAATCGTGCCAGAGCATTCTTCAGCGGGCGATTTTACTATGCGGGCAGGCGGCAAGTTGGAATCTGATGCACCGCAAATCAATTCAAAGCAGATACTGCTTCAAGGTGTAAGGGGCGTCACTCTTAATGAGGTACATGACATTGATTCATATAGCAAAGGCTCTGAAAAATCTGGTGGATGGTTTAGTTCGGCAGACAAAGGGCATAATGAACACTACAATGCAACATCTCAAGGTGCGCAGCTTACCGGTGGTGGAACGCCGACTATCATATCAGGAGCAGAAGCAACACTCACAAACGTGAGCTTTGATGGCCAAAAGATGCATATCTATGCACCGACTGCACGTATTAATTTGGGCACAAATGTTGATGTCGGATCACACACCAGCGAAAGTCGTGGTTGGATATGGAACTCACAAGAGGCGCATGCTCATAAGCACGAAACATTTTCAGTGCCACGTAGCGCAGGAACGATTGAATGCCATACGCAAGAAACTCATGTACAAGTAATACGAAACCAAGCACTCGATTATGCGCAACGTATTAAGTCTGATAATGGCAAGCTTGTTTATGATATGGTAGATGCGGTGCATTTTAATAATAATAACTCGCATGCGCAACTGACACCACAAGCAACTGCAGCTTTAGTGCTTGGTGTCTCTATTGCTACCGGCGGCATTGCTTCATCTATTGGCGCGGGAACCGCTGCAGCTCTGGGTTGTCAGGCAGGAAGTACCGCATCACTTGTTATAGCGAGCATGACCTCTGCAGCTATTACCTCAGCATCGGCGCAAGCAGCTCTTGCTCTTGTTGAAAATGGCGGCGATATCGGTAAGGCTGCAGAAAGTCTAGCAAGCCAAGAAACTTTTAAGGCGATGGCATTCGCAGCGCTTACTGCGGGAATGATGACCGGTGCTGATCAAGGCTTAGCTGCATTGGGAGTGCCTTTGGTTAAAGAAACAAGCACCTTTGCAGGACGCATTGCAAGTGCAGGTTCTCATGAAGTTGTGCATGCGGGTGTTAAAACAGCTATTGATGCTCTAGCGGGCATGCCTGCCCGCGATTCTTTGATGAAGAATATTCGGATAGGTTTAGCCGGAACGCTCGCTGCAGTGGGCGCTGCTCAGGTGGGTGATCTTTATGGCAATGAACATATAAATCCCATTACGCATAAAGTATTACATGTGGCAGTGGGGGCAGCATCGGGTGCTGTTATTAATGGAGCTGGAGGTGCTTTTGCAGGTGGCCTTGGTGCATTAACTGCTGAATTGGCAGCTGAGTTGTTTTGTCCTGATACATCATCTATCATGCAATCGGCCAAAGCATTGGAGGTTGAAAAGGGGCATCTTTTAACACAAGAAGAATTTACTGAACATTATTGGCAAAAGATAGCTTCTGCACGGGATAACGCGAAATTAGCTGCTGCAGTTACTGCGCTTTTTGCGCAGCAAGATGTTGATGTTGCCAATTTCACCGCCAGTGCAGCGCTTGAAAATAATTTTCTTGCAACTGCTATTACTGCAGCGGCAGCGGGGTATTCCGTCTACTGTATTTGTGATGCGTATAATAAAGATGGGGCCATGGGCGCTCTTCAGCAAATGGGCATAGAAATTGCAACCGGCGTGGCAGGATATGGTTTAGGCAAAGTTGCCTTTAAGGTCGGTGAAGTTGCCTATCCGACGGTTAAAGAAGCGTTGGATGTTGTGCTTAAAAATAATCCTGCTGTTAAGACCGGTCTGAAAAGCATATACAATAAACTTGTTATTGCTGGTGAAAAAATAAGCCAGTCATCTTTTGGTCAAGCTATTGAGCCTGTGGAGACAGCTATTATTAATGCTGAAAGCAGAATTGTAACTCGACTTGGTATGTTGGGTAAAGGCAACGGTGTAGAAAGAATAGCGCACAGAGATGCTGGGGGATTAAAAGATGTTATTAATCTTGTGGAGCAAGATGGCGTCTATGTTGCAGATCTACACAAGCTAAGTAGCTTTTCAAACCCAGTAGTAGTGGCTGAATCACAGTTACCTGTGGCAATACCTCAACCAGTATCACAAACGATTGCGCAGCTAGAAAAAACTATTGTTGCACCGGTTGTATCGGACTCTAAACAGGTTGCCCCTTTAATTGAAAGTTTAACGACCAAACAAATAAAAAATTCTTATAATATTTTACCTGAGGGTGGATGTGTTATTAATGGGCGTTTTTATACAAAACATGCCTTGGAAAGAATGGCGCCGAAAACGCCACAAGTTATGGCTGAACTTGAGGGACGGGCTCTTGCCAAAGGTTATGTACGTCCTTACCAAGGGGATAAGGGAGCGTCCGAAGATTTTATAAAATATGTTCAACCGCGAGATATCCCATCAATTGTAATAGAGGATGCTATTGCAAATGGTATACAAAAAATTGGGACTGGAAAATACGCTGGAACTATAGAATATACGACAGTTGATTTGAAAGTTGTAATTAATAATAGAGGTGATGTGATAACCATTCATCGCATATAATTAAAATAGGTATTTAAGTAACAAATTATAGGAAAGTTTCATGGTCAAAATGTTATTAACAAATGATGCAGAATTTGTAGAAATAAATATTTTAGGAAGAATGCATCCTGATTCCTCTAATTATTGGGATGCAAATTGGCTTGATGCGAAAATAGTTATTGAAATAACAAGCTTTAAAGCTTGTTATTATACAGCATTACGAGTTGATGATTTTAAGAGTTTTTATGAAGAGTTAATTGATTTACAAAAAAATAATCTTGAAGAAGTATTATTCACAACTATAGAGGAAGGTTTATTGTTAAGGTGCGCCATAAAAAAGAGAGGTAATTTTATTTGTAGTGGACAAGCTCAAGATGGCTCCCTAAATCTATTGAATTTTAAAATTATTTTTGAACATAACGCATTAAGTAGACTTATAGCTCAATTAGAAGAAATATTAAAACAATATCCCTTAATAGGAGCACCCTGAAAAAAAGATTGGGTTTAATACTATTCAATAATCTTGAATAATAAATGATTAATGTCTTGTACAAATCTGTCTTTTTGTTAAAATAGATCGGTATGTTTTATCTTAAATAAGTTGGATTTTATAATGCGTTATTTTTTAATTTTTGCAGCATGTTTATCTTTAAGTACCCAGTCAATAAATGGCAAATTCATCATGACTGGAAAAGGTTTAGAAACTGACGCTGGTTTTGTTAAATGGGATGATCTGATATCACTTTCCCGTCAGGTGCACGTATTGCAGGCCTCATGCGTTGCGCTTGCTGTCGCGTTATTGTATATAAAATATTTTGATACTAAATGTAATAACAAACAGGAAGAATCAAAGAAAGCACTTTAGTATTCAATATTTAATTTTGGGAGGCATTGGTCCTCTATTGGGATTTGTTATGTATTTTAAAAAGATATTTTATTTGATTGTTTTAGTCTTAATTTGCGTAAGTGGTCCCGCTTGTTTATGTGCTGACGGAGATTTTGTTTTGAATGGTAGTTATAATGTAGCTAACTCGACACATATAGAAGTTAAAAGGCTTTTAGGCAATGGTTTTGTCCGTTCTAAAAAAATAACTATTTTGTGTGAGGAATTCTGTTTTGAAGGTACGATTGAGTGCAGTGAGGAATTTGAGTTGATAATTGATTCAGAAGAATCTGAGGAAAAGCCGCTAGATTTTAAACAAATGCTTATCGGTAGTCATATGTATCAGAAGTTAAGAGAGTTAATAGGTAATGAAAAATAAAGTTAAAAATTACATATACACGGAATTATCATGTATTTAAAAAGATTATTTTTAGCGCTTAATTTAATGATTGTCGCTGTAACGCATCCAGTTGTTTCAGCAGGCTCAATTTCTTTATCTGCAGGTGGAAATATTGTTCTTGATGATATAGAACAGGCTGCTAAGAGCATAGAAATAAGAGGGAAAGCGGTTTTTGGACATGGCGTCTTAGATTCGAAAAAGATTACTATTTTCTGCGATGAATTTTTCTTTGGGGGCATTATACATTGTGATGAAGAGTGTAAAATTTATGTAAAAAAAGATTTTGATCATACAATATTTACAAAAGAGGGCTCAGGAGATTTTACTGTAATAGTTAATCCATTTACTGCAGAAAAATATACCGCATCAGCATTGTTGAATAAAGCAGATACATTATTTTTCAAAGATATTGCAGCATTAACAGAAGAATCTATCCATGCATACGCGGCCTATCTTCGACACCAGGCTTTTATGAATGGTATTGATGAGCAGGTTATCATCGGTGGTATTCATGAAAAAATAAAACTAATGAGTACTGATACCCCAGTCAAAGCTGTCTCAGAGAAAACAGGATTTTCAAGTGAATTGGGAAAAACTTTAATTATAACAGGTCTTGGTTTGGGCGGTTTATCTGCGGCCGCGTTAATGTTCTCAAACAATACGCGTGAAGCAGAGACGGAACTTGTCTTTGGATTGGGGAGTATTTCATGTTTAGTTTTTTTAGAGGGAGTTAATAGGTTTTTGAAATCTTATAAAAAAATGTCACCAGTATCACAAAAAATTGAACATCAGTTATCACCAGAGCTTCGTGAAAAGTTAACATGGTTACAACAAGTTATCGATAGTATCTTTGCTGAGCCGTATGTCTCACCAGTAAAAGTAATAAAGTTGTAAATGATTTTTTTTAACACTCTAAGGATTTATTATGTATTTAAAAAGATTTTTTTTAGCTATTAGTTTAATGATAATCTCCAGTGCGGTAGCCACGCCTATTAATGTGCTGCAACAAGTACAAAGAGCGCATAGTGATGCAGTTTTTCTTAGATTAACCTGCGCAAAAGGTTCTATTCTTCCAACATTAACCACTTTATACCCAGCAGTTCCGCTCATCACTTTAGCAGGTGCTTTGGCCGGCGCGTGCGTTGGAATAATTCCGGGAATGCTTTCAGGAATGGCTTTTGGGCAAGGTGATAGCATTGGGGAACGGACATCGGTGGGTGCGGGCGCTGGTATCGCTCTAGGTTGGGGGCTTGGCGTTCTTGTGGGATTGATAAGTTCTCCGTTTTTAACATATCAATTTTGGAAAAAGTTTTTTGGTCGAGCTGTTGCGAGTAAATTTATTGATGTTTTAGCCAATACTTCATGGGAATTACGGATGGAGACATTGGATTATTTAAATAATCAACCTGACCAAGAAATAGCTGATAGATATTTATCCGGTGACTTATATGCCCTTAATATTTTTCAGGACTTGTTAGAGGCTTCTTTGAGCGAAGCATAACGATGACAAAAAGGCGCATTTTTAAACAAGAAAAATTATGGCGCGATAAGAGATGATATCACGGGCAGAATCGGAAGGTTCTGTCCCGCATTGGCGTCGACTTGATAATGCTGAATATGACAAACAGTTACGTATAAAATTACTCGAAGAAGCTGATGAAGTTCGTGTAGCGAAAAACCGTGAAGAGCTTATGAGTGAGATCGGTGATGTTTATGAGGTTATTGATTCACTTTGTGCATTACATAAATTATCAAAAGATGAAGGGCCTATAAATAATTTTGTGTAAACGGCATACTATAAGTAAACAGAAAGGTTTACATTATGTCGTTTAAGAAAGAAGTGCTAGATGAGCTGCTAAAGGGCTACAAAAATCCTGAAGATATGACGGGTGAAAAT
>JAKAUO010000004.1 GCA_021827715.1 bacterium
TGATGAATGGATCGTTGAATACAATACCAAAAGGCCGCACTGCTCTTTGCAAAACATGCCGCCAAAAGCGTTCAGTCTGTTTAAAAAAGTTTCTACTTTAGAGTTGTATTAAAAATGGGGGCTTGACAAGATGAATAAATTAACAATTTGGTTGCTATTTTTGATGCAAAAAAGTCAAGCGACTCTTGAAATTCCATAATACGCAAGCCTGAGATTATTATGGCACCATCGTGCTGACCCCACATCGGGAGATATCTTATACCACCATGTCCAGAAAGAAAAATCGTCCAGAATAAAGGCGATGCTTCAGAGGGACTTTGTAAAAAGAGTTTGCTGAGAGCATTAGGTAAATAGGTTTCCCATGGCGCGGACTCGCGTACCATATTCATAAGTGATTTGATCTCAGGAAATGTATCCACATTGAGATATTTGCTGAGCAATGAATATTTTTTTCGAGGGATTAAAATATAATAATCCTCACCGGGAACGCTTTTTATTATCCATTTGCTTTCAATAAATGAATAGAGATTAGGGGTAACCCATTTCAGGGCTGAGCGCACGAGCCAATGCCGTTTTTCATATTCCTTCCTTTCTTCCGTCGTCAAGGGATTTGGTGCAATCTTTTCTAGCGCTAACCGCAAAAGTGCTTTTGCCGTAAGAATAGGAATATCAGATTTTAAGGCCTCAAGTAATTGCAGAGTACCAGCACCAATTCCTTCTTCATTGACATAGCGCTCTTCTTGGAGTGCCCAATCAGAAAGTATAATAAGCCCTTCTTGTTGTGCCGATAGATTTACTATAAAAAATAATAAAAATATACGAGAAAAACGCATGTGCATACTGTCCCTTTAAGCAAATAACTTATCCACCCTACTTTAATAATAAGGCATATGAAATTATTAATTCAATGAAAAGATGCATAAAAAATTATTTAATGATCAAAATAACCAGTTCAAGCGTGATAAGAATAATAATTGCAACCGAAAGAATATCCCCACGAACGGCATCAATTTTGTTTTGATACACCGTGGCGATATCTTGAATGATATAGAGTTTGCGATTAATAGATTCTTTCCAATTTTGAAGATCGAGCTTTTCAGTCAGGAGCGTATAGAGTTCAGAATAATAGGCTTCTCCTGCAACTTTGATACTATTTTCAAGCCGCTCGGTGATAACCGAAATATCCACTTTAAGTTTTTCAAGATCACCGATCGGGTCACCTTCTGTGGCTGAAATAAAAGGAAGATAAGCAAGTAGAGGGGGTGCTTTTACTTGGCGCTCATAGACGGTATTAAGTTGCGTATCCAGAACACGATCAAAATAATGTAATTCAAGTTGCTGCATATTGGCAAATTCAAAAAGCTCTAAAATGTCTTCATATTCGTCATCATACACGCACGCAGCTTCTGTATCGACGATAATCAAATCTCCGCGATAATAACCGAATGCGGACTCTAAGATCTCATTTTTTTGGTATTCAGAAAGGGTTTCTGTTTCAAAACGCAAAATAGAAGCGATGCTGCTGCCAAAGGTATTTTTAAAATCTACCACATCATATTTGCTGGTGGGATTAATTTGAATGACCGTATACGATTTGCGTAAATGAAAAAAATGAGCCTGTTTTACCGCGGCTTTGATGCGATTAAAAATAAAAAAGGCGTCATTCAAACTTTGTGTTTCATACCGAGCATCAATCTCTGAGATCTCTGATTTAAGATCTTCAAATGATGAACTAAAGGGGATTTGATAACGTAAGGTAATTACTCCAAAATTGTGTAATTTTGCGTTATTGCAAGTAATTTTTGGGTCAAGTAATGAGGGAGCAACGGTTAATGGTATATGATAATTTTTAAAATATTTTGAATATTGTGAAGGCAACACAGGAAGCATTTTTTCATTAAGTACTTTTGAAAAATTAATATCATCGCCTACATCAAATGCCTGAAAAATAACAATATTTCCATTAAATTGTTCGTTGACCATATTAACTTTCCTTTTTTAATATCGATAAGAAAGCCTCTTGAGGCACTTCAACGTTGCCCACTTGCTTCATTTTTTTCTTACCTTCTTTTTGTTTTTCTAATAATTTACGTTTTCGCGTAATATCACCGCCATAACATTTAGCTGTAACGTTTTTACGCAATGCTGAAATTGATTCTCGAGCAATAATTTTTGCACCAATGGCAGCTTGTATAGCAACCTCGTACATTTGGCGCGGAATTACTTTGCGCAACCGTTCGACGATTTCACGGCCGATTCGTTGGGAGCTTTCTTCATGCACAATACTTGAAAGAGCATCAACGGGTTTGCCATTAAGGAGGATATCCATTTTAACTAAATCTGCTTGCTGATAGCCCGCTTCGTCATAATCTAAGCTCGCGTATCCTGAACTGAGCGATTTTAATTGATCATAAAAATCAGTGGCAATTTCATTGAGTGGTAAGCGGTAGCGTAAAATAATACGTTGTTCGTTAAGATACGAAAGTTCCTTTTGAACGCCCCGTTTTTCTTCGCAGAGTTTCAAGATAGCACCCAGGTATTCTTTGGGCACTAAGATAGTGGCATCAATCACCGGCTCTAAAATATAATCAATTTGTTGAACATCGGGAAAATCTGAAGGGCTTTCTATTGCAACCGTTTCACCGGTATATTTCATAACCACTTTAAAAAGAACACTCGGTGAGGTTGCAATAACATTAACATTATATTCTTGTTCAAGCCGTTGTTTAAAGACGTCCATATGGAGCAACCCCAAAAATCCGCACCTGAACCCAAGCCCAAGCGCGATAGAGCTTTTCTTTTCAACCTTTACACTTGCGTCATTGAGCGTTAATTTTTCAATGGCATCTTGCAAAAACTCAAAATCCGAAGCATCAATTGGGTAAATACCCGCAAAAACCATGGGCTTAGCTGGCTTAAAACCAGGAAATGGTTGTACGCCCTGATGAAGATTTTTTTGTGTATGAAATAGCGTATCGCCTACACGCGCTTCCTGCACCGTCTTCATCCCGGTGATAACATAGCCTACCTGCCCCGCATAGAGCGCATCAGTAGGTACTTGATCAGGATACATAAGGCCAATTTCAAGAACCTCATAACTTTTATCGGTTTGCGCAAGGGTGACCTGGTCGCCCTTTTTTAGAGCGCCATCTTTTATCGCGATTAAACAGACAACCCCTTTATATTCGTCATACCATGAATCAAAAAGCAGTGCTTTAAGCGGTTGTGCAGGGTTGCTCACTGGCGCAGGGATGCGGTCAATAAGAGCGCCCAAAATCTCTTGCATGCCGATACCTGCTTTTGCTGAAGCGCGTAATACTTCTGATTTATCAAAATCAAAGAGTGTTTTAAGCTCGTCTTCTACTCGTTCAGGTTCTGCATGTGCCATATCAATTTTATTGATAACGGGGATAATGGTTAAATCTTGATCAAATGCAAGATAAAAATTGGCCATGGTTTGTGCTTGTACGCCTTGGCAGGCATCTACTAAAAGAAGTGCTCCTTGGCAGGCATATAATGACCGGGAGACTTCATAGTTAAAATCGACATGACCAGGGGTATCGATAAGATTTAAAAGATAGGTGGTACCTTTATAGGTATAAAACATCGATGCTGATTGTGCTTTTACGGTAATGCCCCGTTCCTTTTCAACTTGCAGTTTATCTAAAAATTGTTCATTTTTATTGCGCGTTGAAAGGGTGCCGGTAATTTCCAAAAGTCGATCACATAAGGTTGATTTACCATGATCAATATGAGCAATTACAGAAAAATTTCGTATTCTATCGGGTGTAAAATCTTTAAGATTAATTTTTTTAAGATCCATGGAACTTTCTGCAAGAGCAGTATTAAGCTGTGTATATGTTTGTTTATCTTAAAGTCTACTGAACCCCCACTAATTTGTAAATTATTGCAGATTCTTTGTTCAAAGTATGCCTGAGCTCGTAGATTGATGGATTACAGTGGTCAGGGAGCGGGACTCTGCTCATTAATAAAATAAAATTCTATTAAAATAGGTCAGTATGTGTGCCTGTTCTAGATAGAATAATTACATCTTTAGTTTTTTTATAAATTAAAAGCCAATCCGGTTCAATATGACATTCCCAGAAATCATTATACTCACCTTGTAATTTATGATTGCGATTTTTTGCAGGCAGGGACTTTTTTGAAATTAATAATGTTACGATCTCTAAGAGTTTTTGCATATCCTAGCCACGCTTTTTAGCTTTATTAATATCTTTTTCAAAACGATTTTCTTTAATTAATTTGAGCATTGTTATTAAAGCCCTAATTTTTTAGCCAAATCCTCGAGGCTTATTTCAGTCAGATTCTTCCCCTCTTCTATGTTTTTGAGAGACTTTTTAGTTTGAGCATTCGGTTTATGTTTACTATAGGCACATGCATCTGTTGCTTCTAACGATTCTAATACCATTTCACGTATTGTTTTACCCAGAAATGCTGCCCTGCTTTTAATTTTTCTATGCTGTTCTTTGGGCAATTCAATAATAATGCGGGAAAATTCGTCTTTTCTATTCATAGATTCACCTTGCGTTTTCGTATCTTCGTTTGTTTATTGTGCGTATATGTACAAATGTCCATATGTCATATTTTAGCATTTAGCAACTATAAGTACAATAATTCTAAAGAGAGCGTACTATTTCTTGGAGTGCTAAGTTGCGTTCACGTAGGCGCTGAAGTTCTTTATAGATATCTTTTACCTCAAGGTCAAAATCATAGCGAAGCTTGCGATAGTAGGGTGAATAATCATGAATATAACTATATTTTTCTGCTTTAGATTGGATCTTATTAAAGGCCTTTTCCACTCGTGATTCTACCAGCCAATGAAATAAACGAAATGTTTTTTTCTTAACTAATTTTTTAGTATCCTCTTTTATTTGTTGATACTGGCTTTCCATATACCACGAGGTCAATTGATTGAGCTTATTTTTTATCCATTCAGGAAGCGCGGCAATAGTATGTGAATGGTGCAAAAAGGTAAAAAATACCATGGGTGTGTAATTCCAAAAATTATAAAATCCGCAGCATATTCTATAATACCAGGGCATTTCCTGTAATCCGTGGTTGATAAAGACCTCTTCCTGCTGTAGTTCTGCAAGGAGTTCTTCTTTAGTTTTTATACTTTTTCCTGAACTGTCTTTAAATTTTTTACCGGATAATGCTTGAGCAAGTTCCTCTTGAACCTGGTGCCGTTCAGTAAGAAGGTCTGAGCCGGTTTTCCAAAAAACACGCGCAGGGGCTATTTCTTCTAGCATTCCAACACAAGGAACATCAGCCAGTATACACTCATTTAAAACGCCAGGGCGCAATTTTTTTTGAGCAACGCCGGTGGTACGATTTTCATGCCACCGTGTAACAGGCAACCGCTCTCTTTGCGGTGCGAGCCATTCGTTTAAATCGGTATTTTTAAACTGGGTATTAATTTCAAATGTGGAATCCAGTTTAGACAAGATGCTAAACACATATAAATTATAGGCAAAAAAAAGCAATGCGCTACAGAAAAGAAGACCAATAAGATATTTAAATTTCATAATTATTCACCCATTCATAAACCTCTTTATTATCTAGTATATTTGCAAATTTCAACCTGTCCAATTTTGATACAAGTGTTGCGATATATTTATAAGAAGAAGTACACTAAGATAAACTATAAAAAGGTTGAAAATATGTGTTTTTCTGCATCTGCAAGTTTTACCGCCAGCGCCTTACTGGGTGCTTTGGGTATTATAAGTTTTATAAAAGTTAAACAACCAAGACTCTATTTTTTTAACAGCATTCCTGTGCTTTTTTCACTTCAACAGGCAGCAGAAGGGTGTGTCTGGTTGTATCAGTCGCACCTTGCAGCACAGATATTTCTGTTTTTTGCCCTCGTTATTTGGCCCACCGTGATACCTTTTTCTTTATTAGTGTTAGAACGCAACAAAAAAGCCTCTTTATGGCTCACTTATTTTACCGTTGCCGGTTTGGGTACCTCATTACTATTATTACTTGATATATGGCTTTTTAGGCCCGAGTTTATGGTAGATGGTTGCCATATTATCTATAGAATCCATTCTTTTTTGCCGATTCCAGCTTTTATTTTAGTCTTTATGTATTGTGTGGTGGCTCTGATGCCCTTTTTTATATCAACCTATCCCTATATGGAATTAATAGGCACTCTGCTGTGGGCAGCCTGTTTATTGTCCTATGCTATCTTTACCCTCTATTTTACCTCAGTATGGTGCTTTTTTGCCGCATTGATCAGCTCAATTATCGTGATTATTACGCCAAAATAGCCATCTCTTTGACACTTTTTTAAAATCATTTATAATTGAAATATAATATGAGTGTAATACGAATATAGGTGATTTTTATGAATAAAAAACTTTTTCTTGCCTTTGGAGCGTCGTTATTAGGTGCTATTATGCAAGCAAATTTTGATACAGATCAACAAAAAAGCGTTTCTACTATCTATTCTTGCTGGTACAGTAAACCATTACACTATCTTTTGACCAGCAATAAATGGGCGTCGGTGGTTGCAGGTTCTTTAGCAAATACACGCCTGAGTTCCTGGTATGTTCCCCGTTTTGTGAAGCATTATAACTTACAGGAAAGTGATTTTGAAAATCCCCTTAAATCCTATAAAACATTCAACGAATTCTTTGTTCGTAAGCTAAAACCTGGCGTACGTTCTGTAACGTTAGAAGAAAATGAGGTTGCAAGCCCTGCGGATGGCGCTGTTTTAGTCATAGAACATATTGGTGAATCAACCGCTTTTCCTATTAAAGGGGTAACTTTTGATCTTGAAAACCTCTTAAAAAATAAAGCGTTAGCTCAAGAATTTCATGGTGGTACCGCCTTTGTTATTCGCCTTGCACCGTGGGATTATCATCGTCTTCATTTTCCGCTTTCAGGCGTCCCTACGGTTCATTCTGTTATTCATGGCAAATTAGAGTCGGTACATCCCTTTGTCTATTCCTGTGGTATTCAGCCATTAACGGTCAATGAGCGTCATCTTACCCTTTTTAAGACCGCGTGGGCCGGTACAGTAGCCCTTATACCGGTAGGAGCACTCTTTGTAGGCGCTATTACTGAAACGTATACTCCAAACAAATTCTATAATAAGGGTGATGAAATGGCCTATTTCTCATTCGGGGGTTCCACCATAGTTGTTCTGTTTAAAAAGGATACTATTGCGGTCTCACAGGAGATTCTAGAACGTTCTGCACAGGGCAAAGAAACTCCGGTTAAAATGGGGCAGTCGATTGCTACAGTCAATATTTTATAAACCCTAATTTTATAAACGCTAAAAAGCAGCATGACTCATCCATTTATTTTCAATTAGAAAATTTACTATAATGAAAATATAGAGAGAAAATACAGTGGAGGGGTTATGAAAAACTTTATGCGCGCTGGTGCGCTTCTGATAATCGGTGTATTTCAGGCGGCAGAAAATCCAGCAAAAGTGATGAAAATGGATGTCGTTCAGCCTGAAGCGGTACAGGTACCTTACCATGGCTCGGCTCAATTTACCGATCTTCCTCTTGAACTTTTCCAGAATGTTACTGCATCCTTAAAACCAAGAGATATCGCTCGACTTGCTCAACTAAATAGACAATCGAGAGATTATGCAAAAGTATCAATGAGGGAATTAAGCTTTAAAAGCGAAACTACCGTTGAAACTATCAATACTGTTTTGCAGAGATATGGGGGGCCTTTTGTTAAAAAGGTGACTATTGTTGCTACAAATCTTTCTCAATTTAACTGGGACAATCTATTTTCCAGATGTCAGAATTTGGAGGAACTATGCTTAATAGCTTGTGATCTTACTCAATTGCCAGAAGGTATAGAAAGGTTAACTAAATTAAAAAAATTATATATTTTACATAATAATTTTAATGTTGGGCAACATTGGGATGTATTACCTGTGTCATTAGAAATATTAGATTTAAGCTCTTGTCGTTTGCATCAATTACCGGAACGTCTTGCAGTATTAAAAAACTTGAAAGAATTAAGACTTAATGAAAATGATTTAAGTCAGGTCAATAACCTGGCTTGGGATGTATTACCTGTGTCATTAGAAATATTAGATTTAAGCTCTTGTCGTTTGCATCAATTACCGGAACGTCTTGCAGTATTAGAACACTTGAAAGAATTAAGACTTAATGAAAATGATTTAAGTCAGGTCAATAACCTGGCTTGGAATGTATTACCTGTGTCATTAGAAATATTAGATTTAAGCGAGTGTGATTTGCAGCAATTGCCGGAACGTCTTGCAGTATTAGAAAACTTGAAAGAATTAAAACTGTATCAAAATGATTTAAATCAGGTCAATAACCTGGCTTGGAATGTATTACCTGCGTCATTAGAAATATTAAATTTAAGCGAGTGTGATTTGCAGCAATTGCCGGCACGTCTTGCAGTATTAGAACACTTGAAAGAATTAAGACTTAATGGAAATGATTTAAGTCAGGTCCATTATTGGGGTAGATTACCTAGATCATTAGAAATATTGGATTTAGATTCATGCCAACTGACCATTTTGCCGAGATACATAGGAGCACTGCACAATCTAGAAGAATTATATTTATCGGACAATAGGTTAAGCGAAGTAACTAATTGGGAGATATTAAATAATCTTGCTCATTTAAGAAAGCTTTATTTAATTTCTACTGAGATATATATGAATTTAACAGAATTATATGATCTTAATCCCCATATTCAGATAGTGTATGACCTTAACCTATAATGAATACGGTTTCTCGAGAGATCCTAGAACGTTCTGCGCAGGGCAAAGAGACTCCGGTTAAAAGGGAATTATAAAATCTCATAGTTTGGTACGAATTTAGCGTATTATTGTGCCGCCCGAATGATTAATCAGATCGATTATTTCATCGATTTTCTCGATCTTTTTTATAAATGGCTCAGCTACCCTTTTTGTTTTTAAGCGTAATGATTCAACTTTTCTAGGCGTCAGCTGTTTCTGTATGTCTTCTGTTGCAAGTTGTTCATCCTGCTTTTTTTTCTCTTCTATTTTTTCTTGATACGTGTCTTCGGTTAAATTCAGTTTTTTAAGAAGTAGGTTTTTTCTGAAGCGCAATAAATCAATAACGGTTTTGCCCTTATTGTCTTTCGCCTGAGTATGAGCACCATGGTTAAGGAATGTTTTAACCATGTCTTGATTAAGTACCCAGGCTGCTGCCATTAAAGGGGTTTTGCCGAGGCTGTCCTGCACGTTAATGTTCCATTTTTTGGGTTCAAAAATTGTTGTTCGTAAGCTTTTTTCAACAACACGATCTAAATAACCAGGCTTTTCTCCGGAAGAATACCAGTATAATTTTTTTACTGCATCAAGTTGTTGTAGCTCAGCGTTTTCTGCTATTAAGTGCAATAATGCCCTTTTCTTTGCCCCCTTATATACTGTATTTAGCTTGTCTAGTCTAACCCCCTTATCTAAAAAGGGATAGATTTTTTTGAGCTGTTCGGGTGTATAATTTTTTTTATTTTCCAAAAGTGCGTACAGTGGCGTTCTTCCCTGAAGATCGGGAATAGTTACATCGGCACCATTAAAAATAAGATCCTCAACTATTGTTAGGTCACCAAAAAGAGTGGCGTCGTAAAGGGGTGTTCTTCCCAAAGAATCGCGTACATTAATATTCCACCCATTCCCGTTCAAAAATCCTCGTATTCCAGGCGTTTCAATAGAACGTGTGTGATAAGAAAAGCCAGCTGGCATAAATTCGTATATGCGCGATTCAGTAAGCATTTTGCGCGTGGCTGTTCGTGCGATAACATGCAATGGGGACTCTGCTAGAGCTCCTGCGCGAACTACGGCATCAAGGCGATTTTTTCCTTCTTTTTCAAGGTCGTGATCATGCACTATTTTTAAGACCACTCCGAAAAGATCTTTCTTGTAATTTTCTGGGTTTGCAAGGCAGGCATTCAAATCAACTATTTTTGGCCATCCATGAAGGGTTCCGCATTTGTACGCGTCATAAGCTGTATAATTATTTACCAAAGTAGTATCAGCGGCGCTGATTGGCAGTATAAAGAGACCAAGTGATAGGCTAAGAACGAATGTTGTTTTCATATTTTACTTTCTTTATTTAACTTTTAGCTTGTATTTAAAGTATAGTAAATAGTTAAAATTTCTGTCAATATTCATTGAAAATAGGTAGATTGCGGCTGTTTATGATTATTTGACCTCTTGTTATTCTGAATATCGATTTTAGTTGCATTCCAATTAGGAAAGAAAAATGCAATTTCTTGATTTTTGAGGTATACTCATGACAATATAAAACTTATTTTTATTGCCTTACTATGGTATAAACGGAAGGTTCAGTATGGAATCAGGACAATCACAAGAAAAACTTTTTCAGTCGGGCATAAAGCCCGTATTAATCGAAGATGAGTTACAGCAATCGTTTCTCGATTATGCAATGTCGGTGATTGTAAGCCGTGCGATTCCGGATGTCCGCGATGGCCTTAAACCGGTCCATCGGCGTGTCTTATATACCATGAATCAGTTAGGGTTCCATTACAATAAGCCGTACCATAAATCTGTACGTGTGGTTGGTGAAGTTCTGGGGAAGTACCATCCACATGGTGATAGCGCTGTTTATAATACGCTTGTGGGTATGGTACAAGACTTTTCAAAGCGTTACCCTTTATTAGATGGTCAGGGAAACTGGGGTTCTGTCGACGGTGATGCTGCAGCGGCTATGCGTTATACCGAAGTGCGTATGCAAAGAATCAGCCAAGAAATTCTTGCCGATTTAGATAAAGAAACGGTTGCGTTTGTTCCGAACTTTGATGAATCTACCGTTGAGCCGACTATTTTACCAAGCAAATTACCCAGCCTTCTAGTGAATGGAACCATGGGTATTGCCGTTGGTATGGCAACATCGGTGCCACCGCATAATTTGAGTGAAGTGGTCGACGCGTGCTTGGCCTATCTTGAAAATCAAGATGTTCCAGATGACGAACTGTTTAAAAAAATTCCTGGTCCTGATTTTCCTACAGGCGGCATAATATGCGGGAGAGCGGGAATTCATAAAGCATACACAACCGGTCGCGGTAACTTGATATTGCGTGGTGTAGTAGAGGTGGAAGAAACTAAAAAAGGGTCAGCTCTTATTATTACTGAATTGCCGTATCAGGTTATTAAGGCAGATTTGGTTATTAAAATTGCCGATTTAGTAAAGAATAAAGTTATTGATGGTATTACTAATATTAAAGATGAATCTGACCGTCGCGGTATGCGTTTAGTGATTGAAATACGCAAAGGTGAAGTGCCTCAAGTTATTTTAAATCAATTATATAAGTTTACTGCATTGCAATCTTCTATTGCCATTTATATGCTTGCTTTGCTTGATAATAAGCCTCGTATTTTTACCTTACGTGCCTTGATTAGAGAGTTCTTAGCTTTTCGTGAAGAGGTTATTTATCGACGCACTTTATTTGATATTAAAAAAGCGCAGGCTCGTGAACATATTTTAGATGGTTTTATTATCGCATTACAATCTATTGACGAAGTAATCGCATTGATCAAAGCTTCCAATAATTATGATGAAGCACTTGATAAGCTCCATGCGCATTATAAGCTTTCTTTTGAACAGGGTAAAGCGATTTTGGAAATGCGCTTGCAGCGTTTGACCGCGCTTGAGCAGGATAAAATTCATGCAGAATTACAAGATATTAAGCGCGAAATTGCACGATTAAAAAGCATTATTGAAAATGAAGAATCGCTTAAACAAGAAATTATTAAAGAGCTGCAGGAGCTTAAAAGTGCTTACGGGGATGTGCGTCGCACGCGTATTGAAGGACCCGTTGATATATTAAGTGAAGCTGATCTTGTTCCAGATGAAGATACCGTCGTTACCCTGACACGTAAGGGATATATTAAGCGTGTACCGGCTACCTTATATAATGTTCAGCATCGTGGCGGAAAAGGTAAAATGGGTATGGCAGATCTGGATGATTCTGAAGATATTATTGAAGATATTTTTGCTGCAAAAAATCATGACATGCTGCTTTTTTTCACGAACTTGGGCCGTATCTATAGTATGCAAGTTTTTGAAGTGCCAGAAGCCTCACGTATGGCAAAAGGACGCGCTATTGTTAATTTATTACCTTTAACCGAAGATGAGCATGTGGTTAAACTGCTGTGTGCCCGTGACCTTGATGAAAATTATATCGTGATGGTTACCCAGAAAGGTACCATTAAGCGGACCGAAGGTTCAGAGTTTAGTAAAATTAGAAGTACGGGTATTCGTGCCATTACCCTTAATGAGGGTGACACGCTTGCCTTCTGCGCGGTCAGTTCAGGAAATGATTCGATTGTTCTTGCTACAGCGCATGGCCAAGGAATCAGATTCAAAGAGGGTGAAGTCCGTGCCATGGGCCGACAAGCTGCCGGCGTTATTGGTATTAGGCTGGCTGGTAAGGACAGTGTCGTAGGCATGGAAGTGGTTTCAGACGATAAAGATATTTTATTTGCAACGGAACTTGGCTATGGTAAACGTGTTCAGGCGGGCGATTTCCGCGTTGCGCACCGTGGTGGCCAAGGGGTAAGAACTATTCCAACTGATGAGCGTAATGGCCTTGTCATCGGCTTGGTGGTAGTATCTGACACCTCTGATGTCTTGCTGATCGATAACGCGGGTAAGATAATTCGCCTTTCTTCAAAAGAAGTGCGTACTATGGGCCGCCAAGCAAAAGGGGTTCGTCTTATACGTCTGGATAAAGGGCAGAAGCTTGGTGGGTTAGCTGCAATAGATGTGGTAATGGAACAAACGGGACAAGCTGCTACTCAGGAACCAGTTGCTGAGCAAGCTCCGGTTGAAAACTCTCAAACAACTTCCGAAGATAACCAGGATTAAAGAATAAACGTCTATGCAGCTGGTTAATCAAGAAATTTTATTACATGTATCATTGATAGAAGATGTCGGGCCACAGGTATGTGGCCTGCTTTTAGAGCGGTTTCCCGATTTATCAGAATTGTATGCGCTTACTCCTTATGAGCTGCATGAAAAAACGGGGCTTTTTTTACATCGTGCAGAAAAAATCGTAGAGGGCCTTGCAGATACCTTAATGCTTGATCGAGAAAAAATACTTCTTGAAAAACATGATGTTTCGCTTGTTACAGTGCTCGATACAGAGTATCCTGCGCTTTTACGTACTATTCATGCGCCACCTGCGGTATTCTATTATCGGGGTAATCTATCTATACTTTCAAAGGCGTTAGCATTTGTAGGGTCACGCAAAGCAGATACGTATGGGCAACAGGTAGTTAACCATCTCATTCCCGCGGTGGTACAAGAAGCATTTGCCACCGTCAGTGGCGGCGCGCTTGGCATTGATGGAATGGTCCATAGAGCCACGCTCAATGCGGGCGGAAAAACGGTTGCGGTCCTTGGGTCTGGGCTTTTAGAACTCTATCCTACGCAACATACCGGGCTTTTTGAAGAGATAGTTTACTCTGGCGGTCTTATTATGAGTGAGTTTCCTTTACTGATGCAACCATTGCCTGGTAATTTTCCTGCGCGGAATCGCATTATTGCCGGATTATCTCCGGCGACCATGGTGATTCAGGCAGCACGTAAAAGTGGAGCGCTCATTACTGCGCGCAATGCAATAGATGAAGGTCGTGAGGTAGGGGTGGTCCCCGGATCAATTTTTAATGAAATCAGTCAAGGGTGCCATGACCTCTTGGCTCAAGGGGCACAGTCAATAACAAGCCCCGATGATATCTATGAATTGATCGGGTATACAAGTAAAAATACACGCAGACTAGGAAAAATCCCTGCGGCCAGCAATACTGCCAGTAAAGACCCTCTTGTTGCGTTATGTATAACTCCTAAAAGCACCGATGAGCTGCTTTTAAAGGCAGGATATTCTTATGATACCTTGCAGGAACGGTTATGGCAGCTTCAAATTGAAGGACGCATCGAGCAGAATATGCTGGGCATGTGGTGCTCACTTGAGTAAATTTTGCCAAAGGTTCATTTTTTTTGTAAACTACTGAGAGTAGTAGACTTTCAGCAGGTAAGCCTCAGAAAGTCTTGCTGAGCCGTCGTTCAGTATTTTAAAAGATATTATTAGTTAAATTTGCGGAGCTCCAATGCCAGTACCAAAGCGTAAGACAAGTAAGTCGCGCCGTGACATGCGTCAATCTACAAAATTCATTCGTCCTCAAGCTGTTATGACCTGCAGCCAATGCAATGAGCCGAACCTTCCTCACCAAGTATGTGTAGAATGTGGTTATTATAAGGGTAGAAAAATTTTAAATACCAAAAATGATCGTGGAATGCAGCGTATGCAAACTCGTACCGCTGCAGCGCAACGAGCTCAAAAGGCAGCTGAAAAAAACTCTCAACATGAGGGCCATGATCATACTCATCATGAGGGCGATGATCATTCACATGAATAATGAGCATGTAATATAAGATAACAACGAGTTCTTACACTTCATTTGAGCGTGTTAAGAACTCGTTTTTTATAGAAAAAGGAAAAAATATGGACTTAAGAGTAGAAAAAAATATCACCACTATTGTTATTGTATTGCTTGCTCTGATTGCAGCAGGAATGTTATCGTATGGAGCTTTTTCTTATTATAGAAGCTCATTATCAGAAAAAGCGCATGAAGCTTTTATGCGCCACTATGCTTCTTTTGAAAAAATATCTTCAGAAAATGGTAAGCCGAGTCAAGAATTACTCGCGGTCGTTGCTCAGGATTATGCACAGTATAAACGTAGTTCGTTTGGAAGCTTTTTCTTGGCTTTACAAGCTGAGATGCAGCAATTAACCGGCAATAAACAAGAGGCTCTTGAGTCTATGGATAAAGCTATCCAGGGCATGAGCACTGCCGATCCGGTACTTTATTATGTGTATGCTACTAAACATGCACTTATGCAGATTGATGCAACAGACCCTTCGGTGCAAACCCGGGGCCGAAAAGCATTAGAAAAACTTGCAAACACCATTAAAAATCCAATGCGTGACATGGCCATTTTTTATATGGGGTACCAGGCATTTCTTGAGCAAGATAATGCGGGCGTTCACACAGCATGGAGTAAATTATTTGATGCTCAAGGTAATCCCGCTTCTGCATGGGGCATGCGTGCTCAGGCTTTAAGAAATTATACGGCATAACCAGTAGTTGTTTTATGAATCACCCCTCTATTCGTGTACGTTTTGCACCATCGCCAACTGGTATGCTTCATATTGGTGGCTTGCGTACGGCATTATTTAATTTTCTCTTTGCGCGCCACCATAACGGTAAGTTTTTAGTGCGTATTGAAGACACTGATAAAGAACGTTCCTTACCTGTGTATACGCAAGCAATTATTAATACCCTTACCTGGTGCTCTATGGCGCCTGATGAACCACTGGTGATTCAATCTGAACGGCAGGCAGAACATCTTCGTATTGCGCAACAATTAGTGCAGGAGGGTAAGGCTTATTATTGTTATTGCACTCCTGAAGAATTGCAAAAGCGTATCGCGCAAACAACAATCGAAGGCATAAGCTATGCGCGCTATGATGGTTTTTGCAAGAAATTTATAGGGCAAAGTAGTGACAAGCCACGGGTTATTCGGTTTTTAGTGCCGGCTAACTGTAAACAGGTGGTAATAGAAGATGCTATTAAAGGTCAGATTGTTTTTAGCGCTGATACATTTGATGATTTTATTTTAGTGCGTTCTGATGGTGCGCCCATGTATAATTTTGTCGTGGTTCTTGATGACGCTTTTATGCAGATAAGTCATATTATTCGAGGTGAAGAACATTTAATTAATACTCCTAAACAACTACTACTTTATAAAGCCTGTGGCTATATGGTGCCGACTTTTGCGCATCTTCCCTTAATTTTAGGTCCTGATGGCACAAAAATGTCTAAGCGTGATGCTGCGGCTAATGCGTATGATTATAAGGAGCGTGGTTATTTACCCCAAGCATTATGTAATTATTTGGTTCGCCTGGGCTGGTCGCATGGTGATCAAGAAATTTTTAGCGTTCCTGAAATGATCAATGCTTTTTCTCTTAATGCTATTTCATCAAAAGGGGCATTATTTGATACCCAAAAATTGGATTGGGTAAATAGTATGCACATCAAAGCATTATCGGCAGATATGTTGTACCAGTATATGAAAGAAGTAATGCAGCTTCCGCTTGGTACCACAGTAGCTTCCTGGTCATTGCGCACCATGTATCTTTTAATTGATCTTTATAAACAGCGTTGTACAACGCTGCAGGCTTTGTATCGGGAACTTGTTGCTTTGCATAGCAGACCTTCTGTGTATGAAATCGCTGAATTGAACCATGAACAAAAACAGTTGCTTGAAAGTTTAATAACGATACTGAGTATACAAGAGTTTACGCATACCAATCTTTCACACACCATAAAAGAATTTTGTCATACTCAAGAGATTAAATTGTCGGATTTGGGGCCCTTGATACGTATTGCCCTTACGGGTAAAAAAGATGCACCGGGAATTTATGATCTTATGGCATCTTTGGGTAAAGATGAAACCATTACTCGTTTAAAAAATTATTACCGTCGGTAAAGGAAGGCTTTATGGAACCTGGATTAGAGACAGTACAAACCGTTGATCTTTTGTTTCCTGATTATGATTCTTTACGACAAGGGTTAGCAAAAGATTTATATGATCAGGAGCGAGTGGTTCAAGAATATTTTGAACAAGCGGCACATATAACGACACTCAATGTTACACGACTGATTTTTAATGCTTCGCATACAGAATTACGTGCCTTGCCAGATGCATATCTCATGTTATTTTTATTGCAGGCAAGCGCCGTTGAATATCTGAAATCAAAAAATTATACTATCACTGCCGCAGGCGGCTGTGGATTAGGCATATATGGTGCTTTGTATGCAGCGCAAGCGTTCACTTTTCCTGATGGGTTGTATATGCTCTCTAAATGGGCAACTGCCTACGCTACTTTGCTTCAAGAAAAGAATTTTAAGAAAATTGAAGTCAGAGGGGTACCGCATACTATTCTTGAAAAAAGCATCGTCAAGCAGACAGACGGCTCTCTTTTTTTAAGTGAAAAATTAGATACAGACCGTTTTGTGCTAAGTGGTATTCGTTCAGCAGTAGAGGCCTGGGAAGAACAACTTCTTGTAAAAAATCCGCAACGGGAGATTATTGAGTTACCCCTTGAAGGTGGTTTGTATGCTGACCTTGCCCCTGAAACTATCGCTCCTTTTAAGCAATATTTAGAGAAAGTAGAATTTAAGGATGCGCAGATACCGTGCTTTGCCCCAGATAATACCTATGATTTAAGCACCGCGCCTCAGATAAAAGAATTTATGGGGCAGCAGCCTTGTATCTTTCAAGATAGGGTGCAGCTTATTGAACGATATGCTGATGCGGAAACTATTATGATTCCGTTTGCAGATGAGGACTTGTTAACCCAAGTAAAAACGCGCTATCCTGAAAAAAATATTATCACCTTGCTTTAAATCTATAAAAGGACACATATGGCACCTGATTATTCACCAGAAAATGTTGCACATAGCGTTCGTTCTATTATTGCAGAACAACTTTCCCTTCCTATAGATACTCTTAAAGATGAGGCTACCCTTGATTCTTTAGGGGCAGATTCACTTGATCGTGTTGAGATTGTGATGAATCTTGAGGACCATTTTTCTATTGAGATTGACGACGATGCAGCTGAAAAACTTTCTACGATTGCTGATGTTATTGCTTACATTACCAAGTTAGTGGATAAATCATAAAAAAGGGCCACGGAATCTCTGTGGCCCTTTTGGTGTTAGTTTTTTATAGAGATATGTTTAGAAAATAGCGCCGCCTCTAATCAGAACAGCCCATTGTGCAACATCGGTATTGCGCGTACCACCTTCAACTTCAGCAATAAAGCCTACAAAAGGTGACCATCGGTGATCTTCCCAAGTATAATCTAATGAGATAAATGCTTTATTGCTAAATTGGCGAGGTGCTGTCCCGGAACAAATATCAAGTTCATTCGGGTCACCGACTAATGCAACAATACCAGAACCGGTTGCAGCATCACCCGAAGCAGTTGCAGACCGGTAAGTGGGTGATGTTTCAATACTGGTTACATCAGTTTCATCTGGGTAAAGAACGCCGCCGTTACTGGTACATGCAGCATTAAAATATTCAGTACCACTGATGATTTGAAAGGTCGGTAGGGCAACTGGATTATCAACTGAGCCACAGCCATTTCCACATCCATTGTAATAAGCGCTTGCATTACTTGCGGAATTGAGCAATGCAATAGGTGTCGGTTCACCAGAAATGGTAATACTATCACTTGAGACGGTAACGGGATATTGATCATATGCTACACATTGGCATCCTTTGACTGCATAGACCCCACCTGAAGTAGTGCATAAACTTGGAGCACCCACAGACGTTATTTTTTCACGTGACATGCCAAAGATGTTGTATCCAAATCCAAAGTCCAAACCACCATTGGTATAAACCACCCGTAAGGTAGCATCACCTTTAACAGGAGTGTGCACCTCAACCGAACGAGTGGTAAAATCAGAAGCTGTTATCAAGTTGCCGGCATAGGTGTAGACACCATCAATTACATTGAATTGCTTTAATAGTTCATAACGGGTTAAACAATTTGCCGCATTACAATTGGTGCAACAGCCACCACAACTCGTGCTTGAAGCATAGCCTCCTAATCGTGAAGATGTATCACCATTATTTGAGCAGGTATTGGCAGAACAGCCAGTAGAACAAACCTGTGTTGAAGAAACTGGGTTACAACTATTACTGCAGGTATTACAGTTGTAATTAACGCGCAATGCTGTATTAGTTGAAGCAAAATCAAAGGTGCGCAATGAACGGTGGTTCAAGATAGAAACAACGTACCCATCAAGCATCGCGGTAAGTTTCTGACAATCACTTCCGTTCCACATTTCCCAACGGCTTGAAATACCAGCACCCAGTTCCCATCCTTTGCCATTACCCACAATAGGGTCAAAAACAAAGCACGGTTTTACTGGAGTACCTGTAGGCGCTACAACCCGGAAAAAGGCACCAAGGAAATAATGGTCGCACCGTATAAAATCGTAACCAAGGTTCAATGAAATGGCAGCAATCCCAGCTTGTGCGCGGTCACAAAAATCAAAACGGCCGAACGTTGTTGGTGCACGTTTATCGCCAAAAGTAGTTTGAAGCGCGAGTGCTGTTTTAATATTTTCAACAGGGGTAACGGGAGCTGTTGAAACGCTCATATACCCAGCAGGAAAAAGCACTGTTGAGGTATTGTTAATGGTGCAGCTACAATCTGTTTGTAGTTGACGGGTTTGATATTCAAAGTTCGCATCTAATTGTATATTGAGCCCTTGCACGCAATGGTCAAAACTCAGGTAGCCATCAAAATGAATATTATAATCACGTATAATTGGTTTAAGAACCATATATCCTTGGAAAAATGGTGAAAGACCAAAATTATCTGCCAAGAGTGAAATTGGCGCCGGGTCAACAACTTGACTTCCTGCAAAACGGAGTACATTGCTTCCAAATAATCCACGCGCTAGTTTAATTGAATCAAATGAATTTTGATATTCAAAGGCAAACATAAAACCACCATTGGTTCTGTCAATAGCATAGTTGTGCTGGTAACGCAGGCCGTAATAGATCGCCGTGTTATCGTTTGTAGGGCGTTTAATTAACACGGTTGGACAATAGCAGCTATTTTCGCAGCTGGTGTTACATAAACTGGTTGTGCATGAATTAAAACAATTGGAAAGGCTGCAGCTGGTAGTACCAGTATCTGCGTACATAAGCACCGGTGCCAAGAATATACCCAGTAACATTTTTTTTAGCATGTCCATAGAAGAATCCTTATGAGCGGTAGCTCTAAAAAAGGCTGCGGAAATTCCGCAGCCTTTTTAGTGTTAGTTTTAGAAAAAATAACGCTTTACGCGTTCAATGGTAAGGTTTAGTAAGAAACCCCACCACGTATTACTACGCCCCATTGAGCGAGGTCGAGGTTGCGTGAGCCACCTTCAACTTCAGCAATAAAGCCGAGGAACGGTGCCCAATCGTTATCTTCCCATGTATAGTCTAATGAGATAAAGCCTTTGCTGCTGTATTGACGCGGAGCTGTTCCTGAGCAAAGATCTAAGTCATTGACTGTGCCTGATAATAACACAACCGGATCAGAAGCGCTCGCAGGTGTTAATGAAGAAACGAGAGTTCCTGCAGTTGCTGTCGTTGTGCACGATGTATAGAATGTATTTGCTGGTACGCTAGTAATAACTGCTGGATTATCCATCGTGCCACAGGTTCCGCAACCATTTTGGTAAGCAGTAGCGTTACTTGCTGTGCTGTTTAATGGGCTAACGCTAGTTAATGCATTAATTACAGTAGTAGTACCTATGAAACTAGTACTGTATACATCATACCCTGCGCATTGACAACCTTTAAGACCATATGCAGTTGTTGTAGAAGTGAACAAGCAGCTGCTTGCAGCACCTACTGCAGAGATTTTTTCACGGGACATACCAAAGACGTTGTAACCAAATCCAAAGTCAAAACCACCATGGGTATAGACGATACGAACAGTAGCATCACCTTTAACTGGGGTACGAACATCAACTGAACGTGTTGTGTAATCAGCAGCAGTGATCAAGTTACTTGCATAGGTGTAAACACCGCCAACAAGGTTGAATTGCTTCAAGAGTGAGTAACGGCTCAGGCTATTAGCAGCTGCGCAAGAATTGCAACCAGTGTTACAGCCTGTTGAACATGGTGAAATGTTGCATCCATTAGTTGCATTGCATGAATCCACTGAAGAGCCGGCGTTGCATGAAGCAACTGAGCAGCCTGTGTTGCATGAAGCAACTGAGCAGCCTGTGTTGCATGAAGCAACTGAGCAGCCGGCGTTGCAGTTATTATTTTCACTATTGTTACAGAGGTAATTAACTTGGAATGCGGTGTTGGTTGATGCAAGGTCAAAGGTGCGTAATGATCTGTGTTTTAAAATAGAAACTACATAACCATCAAGCATCGCAGTAAGTTTTTGGCAGTCATTATTGTTCCACATTTCCCAGCGGCTAGAAATACCGGCACCGACTTCCCATCCTTGGCCATTACCGACAATTGGATTAAAGACATATTCTGGATGTACTTTGCTTCCTGTAGGAGCAACTACACGGAAGAATGCGCCAAGGAAATAATTATCGCAGCGTACAAAATCGTAACCCAAGTTTACTGAAAGACCAGCAAAGCCACTTTCTGTTCTGTCACAGAAATCGAAACGTCCGAATGTTCCTGCAGTTTTTTTGTCACCAAAAGTACCTTGAAGACCGAGTGCTGTCGGAATATCGGTAATTGGAGAAATAGGCGCTGTTGAAGTACTGCTCATATAACCAGCTGGGAATGGAATATTGCCATAGGTGGTTGAAGTAATGTAAGAACAATTTGATTGTAATTCACGTTTTTGAGCTTCAAAGTTACCATCAATTTGCAAATAAAGGCCACGTGCCCATTCATCTAATCCAATGAACCAATCAAAACCGAGGTTGAAAGATTGTATAACTGGTTTAAGAGCAATAGAACCTACAAAATTGCTCGAAAGACCAAAGTTGTCTGCAAGCAATGCGTTGGTCGCAGCTCCGACAACAGCACTACCAGCAAAGTTCAACACGTTGGTTCCAAAAAGTCCGCGTGCTAAATTGCTTGCATCAAATGAGCGTTGGTATTGAAAGAGAAGTTCAAAGCCGCCGTACACTTGGTCCATGTCATAACGGTGTTGATATTCAAGACCGTAGTAGATTACCGTATCATCATATGTTGGACGTTTAATGAATACGGTAGGGAAATAATTGCTATTATCGCAGCTGGTATTGCATACGCTGGTCGCGCATGAATTAAAGCAGCAGGATTGAGCAACGCTATTGCAGGTATTGTTGCAATTTGAATTGCACAAATTACAGTTGACGCTGCAGTCATTGTTGCCACTTGTATTGCAATTGGTGCTTGTGCCACAGTTGTCTGCAAGCGCAAGTGTTGGCACCAAGAGTGCAAGGGTTAAAAATATTCTCGAAAGTTGTTTCATCAAAGTACTCCTTTTAAAACAGTGTGCATGGCACACCCATAGATAACAACCAAGGTAATGCGTTATACACCCAAAAGTGTGATACCGCATTGAATGCAAGCAACGCCTATAAGTTAAGACTTATTTAAACGTGCTTATGCATAAGATTTTTAAAAAAACCTTATGGCATCACCATTGTAGGTGATGTGATGTTTGTAAAAACATGATGGAAATAATGATTGGTTACTGAATGCCTCCTTTCTCTTTTTAATTTTTTTTTCTGATACTAAAGCTGATCTTCATTATCGATGTTAAATTTAGTCAAAAGAATCAAAATATGCAAGGCTTGATCAATCATATTTTATTTGTTAACAAAAAAAACCTTTTGTATAGCCTATTTTGTTACCAGATAACTGACCCTTTTATCCATACACTCCATTGATGTAACTCAGCCGGTGCATTGCTTGCTGTTTCTATTGATCCACCCATTACTATGGATGACTGGTCTGGGTAATTGCCCCATTTGTAGCCTGTTTCGGTGATGAATGCATAGGTAATTTGTGCTGGGGATCGCGCTGAATCGATATCAATATTCACACATTCAATAATGCGTGGCGGTGCTGAGGCGTAGGCAAGCAGAAATGGATCAATAACGGTTGTTCCACTGACATTGTTATAGGTGGTCGTATTGGGCATGGGCACGGGATTGTCTATAGCAGCAGTTGCAAAGATGGTAGATTGGCTTTCTGTTGCATTTAATGGTTCAAGCCCTAAAGCAAGCGTCCCACTGGTAATATAATTATACGCGCCTGTTGTGCCTTTGATACTATAATAATTTCCTGCGGTTGGACACGTAGGAAGATCAAAGCGAGGGCAGAGAGATTCAGCAGTTGTTCCCCATAGTGCGAATCCAAAATTTTGGGTAAACCCCTTATGTTCTATAGAAAGCTTAAGATCAATATCACCTTGAAACGGCCTACTTACAAAGACAGGGAAGGTGGTGACATATGAAGCTTCAATAAGTTCGCCATCATAGCCCGCAGTATTTTTATTTATTTTTTTCAGCAATAAATATCTGCTTAAAGGATTTTGTTCACAAGAATCTTTTCCTGAAAGATCAAACGTGCGCAGTTGTTGTGTTTGAAGCAACGTTTCTCCTGAAACATCCCATAAAAAAATAACATCAGTAGGATTATCAATAGCGGTAAAGCGGTATTGTCCCTGAGTTCCCAAGCCTACTTCATAAAATTTTCCATTGCCGCATACTGGTTCAAAAAGATACTGTTGTCCTTGCTTGTTACCCGTAGGAAAGCTTACGTGACCAAATACGCTCAAATAGGTATAATCACTGCATACAAGATTACGGCCCAAACGTATGATTAATTCTGCAAGCTCGGTTCGTTTAAGGGGGCACCAACTTATTTTATTATAGGAAAGGGGGCGCAAAATATCTCCAGTAATAACATTTCCTTCAAAATAAGCACGTGCTGCTGATGCTGTTTGTGCAGGGGCAGATGGTGATGGCGCTGGCATTACACGATTACAGGAACTTTCGGTGCTATAGGTTGGTTCTATAGGCGCCGCGTGAGTATAGGTCGCCAATGTGTCGCCCATGTATCCATTAGCAAAGGGTGTTGACCCGCGTTGAATAACGTTCTCACAAGGGTTTAATGCCCATATTGCATAGTTAACGGGAAATTTAAAATTCACGTAGAGCCCTGAAAGAATTCTATCAAGGGGCATGTTACAATAAAAATCTAAAAGAACATTTTTAATATAAGGTTTAAAGCTGATACTACTTTCAAAATTGGGTGCAAGGCCGAAGTTGTCTGCTAAAAGGTCACTTGTAGATCGGTTTGTGACTTGGCTTCCGGTAAAATTCAGAACGCAGCTTCCAAAAAGATCGCGTGCGATAAGTTTTCCTTTATAGGATTGCGCATAATTTAAACTAGTAATAATGGTATAATCATACGCGGGCAAGCAGATCATAGAAGGTGCGTGCCCTTGTGATCGTGGTATATAAACAGTCTTGACTGCCTGCATATAATGTGAAATGCAAACTAAAAAAAATAATGTTATAGTGGATATCATAAATTTCATGTACTTCTCCTTACCAGATATTAGTCTGGATAAGATAAAATAAAAAAAAGTATGCGTACAGAGCTTTCTATTATTTTACAAATTATTTTAGAATCATTGCCGGTCAGCTCATCGGGGAATCTTGCGCTTTTCGGGCTTACACTGCCTACTGATATTAATTATGCTGCGCATAGTGCAACGCTCGTTATTTATGCATTGTTTTTCAGAAAAAAAATAATGGTTGTTTTGTTGCAGCCCTTGCGTTTTTATAAAACTATTGTGCATGCAGTGCTTTATGGGGTTCTTGCGCTTTTACCCACACTCTTTTTTTATTGTTTTATCGAGTATACACAACCAGAGTTCACCTTATGGTCCGGGTTTGTAATAACCTCGTTAGCGCTTTTTTTATCAGCTTTACCTGCTGGTGCTGATACAGGTATATCGGGCTATAAAGCATTCTTAATTGGCGCATCTCAAGGTGTTGCCCTTTTGCCGGGTATTTCTCGCTTAGGGATTACCTGCGCAATGGCAAGATGGCTTGGGTTTTCTTGGCGCACTGCATTTGCTTTTTCGTGTATGATTGAAGCGCCCTTACTGCTGGTCGCAACCAGTAAAGGTTTTTATGATCTTTTTAGTGCAGGCGGGTGTTTAGCCTTGTGGCAGGTGTTAATCTATGGCGCTGCAACGCTTGTTTCTTATGGTATATTCTTGTTTGTTTATCGCATGGCAAAAAATAATTATTGGTGGATTTTTGGTATCTATACATCAGTTCTTGCGTGCCTCGCTTTCAAAATAGTATCTTAGAAAAAGATAGTTGAGGGGAGTACTATGAAGAAAATAATAGGTATAGGAATAGCACTTATAAGTTTCAGTTGTAGTCAGGCAGCTGAAGATATTTTTCCGGAAAATCATTCACCGCTGTATCAATGGATCGGCTATATAGCTGAATGCATGGGGTGTACTGCAGTCCATGTATTGGGAAATTATATCCAAGAGGATACTGATTGTGTTGTCGGATTAGGAATTTTTTTCATACAGGTCTATCTTGCAAAGGCATTACAAAATTATATAAGTAAAGAGTTGTTTGAATTGAATGCCAATGATTGGGCGGCCGCTGAAAATAATTGGGCGCAGTTTTGGGGATGGCTTTTATCAGGATATATATCTAAGCTTACGCACTCTTCATCATTAAATCGGCGCGATGTTCAACAGTTACATAAAATTTTAATGAAGCTTGAAGAGATAGTAAAAGAAAGAAAAATTTCGGTCCATATTTCTTAAAAAGTGGTAAAGTATGATGATGCATACGTTATATCAAGTATGTGGCGGAATGGTGTGGATCATACTCCTTGCAGGTGTCATGGCGCTTGTTGGCTATTTATTTCCTCGTTACCAGGCAAAATCTGCTATCGCGGGTTTACTTATTTTTGCATGCGGCTATAGCACCCTGATGCATAATGGTGCCTATGATGGCCCGATCTTTTACCAGGGCGGTCTTTTAGGGCAAGCATGGCATGCATTACTTTCCTATGCAATGCCCCAGCCAGCGATTATTGCTATCTGCTGGATTATTATTACCTGTGGTATCATGTTGATAGTTGGCTACCGCGGGATGGCATTTATCTCTCAGAGCATTTTTTCTTTATATACACGTAATCATTTTAATTCTGCTCAAATCACACAAAGCTTCCATGGTGCACATTCTGCGCAGCATGAACCGTATCACGATGAACCTGAAGCAGATGATTTTTTAGAAGAACTTATTGTTAAAACAAAGCCTGCTTGTACCCAGGAAGCCGATGTGCAAGCAAGCAAGGCGTACCCGTTTCCGGAGCTTGAAAAAATATCTACCGATCAACAGCAAGTTGATAAAAATAGTTCTTTTGCGCAGCATAAAGCGCAGATACTTGAAGAGAAATTACTTCGCTTTGGTATAAAAGGTTCTGTGACATCAATTACCGCAGGCCCGGTGGTAACCCTTTATGAATACCAGCCTCATATTGATGCAAAAATAAGTAAAATTATTGCGCGTGAGGATGATCTTGCATTGGCTTTACAGGCAGTGAGCTTGCGTATTATTGCACCGATTCCTGGAAAGTCGGTAGTAGGCTTTGAAGTGGCACAGGTTGAACGAACCTCTGTTTATTTTGGCACCTTGTATGAACAATGTCTTAAAAAATTTAAGGGGCACCTGCCTTTATTATTAGGGCAAAATACTATTGGATCAACCGTGGTGGTTGATCTTATTTCTATGCCTCATCTTCTTGTTGCCGGGTCAACCGGTTCGGGTAAATCGGTCGCGCTTAATACTATGTTAATTAGTTTATTATGCTATGCAAAGCCTGAAGATTTAAAGCTCATTCTTATAGATCCAAAAAAATTAGAGTTTGCGGTATATGCTGATTTACCTCATTTATTATTTCCTATAGTAACTGAGCCTGAACGTGCCATTGCGGTACTCCGCTGGGCGGTACAAACTATGCAGTCGCGTTACGAGCGCATGGCAAAGGCTGGGGTGCGTCAGGCCAAAGAATATCATGCACTGTATCATGACATGGCATCAATTGTAATTATTATTGATGAGTTTGCTGATCTTATGATCACAACGGGTAAAGAGATTGAAGAGCTCATTGTACGTTTGGCGCAAATGGCCCGAGCTGCGGGGATTCATATCATTTTGGCAACGCAACGTCCATCGGTTGACGTGATAACCGGTCTTATTAAAGTAAATTTTCCGGCACGTATTGCTTTTAAAGTAACTTCTAAAATAGATTCACGTACTATTATTGATACTATAGGGGCAGATAAATTATTAGGCAAAGGTGATATGTTGTTTCTTGATAATCAGGGTATGCTTAACCGGATTCATGGAGCATATATCAGTGATGCTGAGATCGCAAGCGTGGTTGAACAGATAAAAAGTTATGGGGCGCCTGTTTACGAAACTCTTAGTGAAGTGCAACATGGAACTTCTGATGATATTGATGAAGCCGATAAGAAGATCTTTGAAGAAATCGTGCAATATGTGCGTGAATGCGATGAAATTTCTATCTCATTATTACAGCGTAAATTTAGAATTGGGTATAATCGTTCTGCACGAATGATGGACACCCTTGAATCTCGTGGTATTATTTTACCATCAGATGGCGGCAAAATGCGTAAAGTTTTGCATTAATCCTTACAAAGAGTTTATGAATAGCATGTATCTTACAAAAAATTTTTTTATCTCCGTTATTCCCCAAGCGCAATGGCAGGGACCCGATTTTCCTGAGCATATGCAGCTCGTGGTTGATTCACGCTTGGTTACTGAGGCGCACCCATTTTTTTTTGTGGCTCTTAAAGGTGCTTTGTGCGATGGCCATGATTTTATTCAGGATGCGCTTAAGCGTGGCGCGCGCGGTATTATTGCAAGTTCAATGGCTGAAACTTCTGTATCACCGGATATCACGTTCGTTACCGTACCGAATGTTCTTGAAGCACTTATTGGAGTAGCAAAAGCATGGCGCGCGCAGATGAATATTCCTATTGTAGGGATTACGGGCTCTGTAGGTAAAACAACCACTAAGCTGTTATTGGGTGAAATTTTAAAGGATGCCCATAAACGAGCTCTTATTGCGCAGGGCAACCAAAATACTGCATTGGGTATTTCTCTTAATATCTGGCAATTACGCAAAGATCATGAGGTTGCCCTTTTTGAAATGGGCATTAGTAGAAAAGATGAGATGAAACTTCTTGCTGATATTGTGCGGCCGACGCTTGCTATTATTACCTATATTGGCCATAGCCATAATGCAGGGCTTGGCTCATCATATGATATTGCAGCAGAAAAAAGAGCAATATTTTCTTATTTTACCGAAAGATCAATTGGTATTATCCAAGGCGATCAGCCTGAACTTACTGCGACCGCCTACCCTCATCCTATTATAAAGTTTGGTAAGAAAACCACCCATCAGGTACAGGTACGTAAAGTGGTGGTCCATTCTGATTATATTACCTGTACCCTTAAAATATATCATGAAAAATTTTCCTTACAGATTCCTACTACCAATACCGCCTTTTTAAATTGTATGCTTGCAGCCTGTGCAGCGGCACATACGCTGGGAATTGATTATGCAGATATGGTAAAAACAGTGCAAAAACCGTTGGTGGTTCCAGGCAGGTACGAGAAAAAAATGTTACCCCACAGTGGCTGCTTACTTATTCATGATGCCTATAACGCAAGCCCAGAAAGTATGAAATCCGCGTTATTGGCCTTTGAAAAAGTGGGCGCTTCAAAAAAAATTGCAGTCTTGGGCGATATGCTTGAATTGGGAGATGAAAGCGGTTTTTGGCACCGGCAAATTGGCCGTTTTTTAAAGAAGGTTCCTTCTCTTTCGCATCTTATTTTAGTCGGCACCCAAGTACAAGGTATTAAAAAAACTGCACCTTTGGGATTATCGTGTATACTGGTACCTACCTGGAAAGAAGCCGTGCAAGTAGTACAACCACTATTAGAGGGTAAAACTGCGGTGTTAGTGAAAGCTTCGCGCGGGATGGCCTTAAGTAATTTAGTAGATGTTTTAGAAAAGAATCATTAAATGACCTATCATATTTCTGTAATGCCCAAAGAAGTAATCGACTATATGGCAATAAAGCCCCAGGGGGTGTATGTTGATTGCACCTTTGGTGGTGGTGGGCACACCCGTGCCTTGCTGGAAGCTGATCCTACCATACAGGTAATTGCCTTGGATGTTGATCCAGAAGCTTTTGAACATAACCGAGAGGCCATCGAGAAGGATTTTCCGGGGAGCGTCCGTTTTATCTGGGCAAATTTTGTTACCCTCCGTTTGGCATTGAAAAAAATTGGGATAACCCACGTGGATGGCATTTTGGCAGATTTTGGGACATCGCAGCATCAGATTACCCATAAGCCCGGTTTTAGCTTTTCTCGTGATAAAAAATTGGACATGCGTATGTCAACTGCTCATGGCACCCTGACTGCAGCGCAGATTGTTAATAATGCTAGCGAGCATGAACTGGCCACTATTTTTTGGCGCTATGGCGAAGAACGTGCAGGTAAGCAAATAGCGCGGGCTATCGTGCAGGCACGTACGCAGGAAAAAATTACTACCACGTTACAGCTTGCAGATATTATTAAAGGGGTGGTAGGGTACCAGAAAAAAAATGTTCATCCGGCAACCCGTGTTTTTCAGGCGCTGCGCATTGTGGTTAATCACGAATTAGAACACATTGAAGGGTTTTTAAAGCAGGTACCTGAGGTGCTTAATTCGGGTGGCCGTATTGTGTGTATCAGCTTTCATTCATTAGAAGATAGACTGGTTAAGCAGGCGTTTAGAGAGCAAAAAGGAGTGGTAGAGATAGTGACTCCTAAGGTTATTGTGCCAACGACCGAGGAAATAAAAAGAAATCCTGCATCCCGAAGCGCTAAACTGCGAGCAGCTCAGAAGATTTGAATAAATTGTTTGACAAAGGTAATCAGTGGCCGTAGACTAGTGAAAAATTGTTACACAAGAGAGTAATTACGCAAAAAGGCTACTGGTGATGAAAATTACAGAAGTTAAAGTTTATCCGGCTCAAGAGAGTGGCAGACTTAAGGCATATGCAACAATCGTCTTTGAAAATTGTTTTATCGTGCGCGATCTTAAAGTTATTGAAGGCAGTAAGGGATTATTCGTTTCCATGCCTTCAAGAAGACGTAAAGATGGCACATTTAGAGACATTGTGCATCCTTTAAATTCTGAGATGCGAAAAATGATTGAAGATTCAGTTATTTTAGAGTATAATAAAGCAGTTCAGTTTGGATTCTCAAACGAAGAGAACCAAGAATAATTCGAAGGACCATTTAGATGGTGTCATCCTGAACTTGATTCAGGATCTAATCCTTTCATATCTTGAAAATTATTAAAAATTATTAATGGGGCGTCGCCAAGCGGTAAGGCACCAGGTTTTGGTCCTGGCATCCGGAGGTTCGAATCCTTCCGCCCCAGCCAGCCTTCGCTCTTACAAAGCTATGGCTTGCCCAGCCATAGCTTTTTTAATGGGGATACTTAAGTCAAAAATATATGGGGTACAATTAATTTGAATCTTATTTTTTTGTAAAAAAAATGTTTTAATATGAACAACTGCATTCAGGAGCGGATAACTTCCCGCATTTTACTCTTAAATGAAAAAAATGAGATCTTTCTTCTAAGAGTATTGCCAAACACTATAGTTATTGATCCAAAAAATTTACTTTCTGGTCCTTATTGGATAACTCCAGGCGGAGGAGTGGAAGCGGATGAATCTTTGTTAACAGCAGCTCAACGTGAGCTCTATGAAGAAACAGGTATAACTGATGCTGAATTTTCGCAAGCGCCAGTTTTCTATTGCGAAAATGAATTAATACTTCGTGGCACATTAACAGTTTTTAAAGAACATTTTTTTCTTGCACGTGTCAAAAATAGTATAGTATCGCATGAAAATTTTAATGATGAAGAAAAATCAATAGCGGCTGGAAGTGCTTGGTGGAATATTCATGATCTAAAAACAAGTAGTGAAATTATATTCCCTAAAAAATTATACACTTTTTTAGAGCCATTGGTGCAAGGTATTACTTTTCAAAAGCATTGCAAGTGAAAGCCTTAAAATATTATTCTTCTGGATGATAACGCTTCTTATGCCTTTTTAGATGGCCCTCCTGACTTACTGATTTACCGCATATATCACAAACGCAGGATTTTTCTGTATGAATGAGCATATGTCTTCTTAAATCTGAATGTTGTCTAAAACCATTACTTGTGCAACCTTCATATGTACATTTAAAAGGTCTTGCATGGTTGAGATAATGAGTTGTCAACAGAGCCCGAGAAACAAAAGATTTACCGCAACCGCCGTAATTACAATAATATCTCGGGCGAACAACAGAAGGATTTATTGTTTCTGGCTGACTGGTATGAACTGGTTCAACGTGAGGAACCTTTGCCAATTCTTCTAAAAAATTTTGAAAGTCTTCATCTTCAACAGTTATAGGATGATGGGAAACATCTGATTCCTCTTCATCCGCTGGACACTCTAGTGAGCATGAATTCAAAAAGTTATTGAATTCTGGATGATCATTATTCATAGCAGAGAGGGTGATAAATTCCAGAAAAATTTGTATAATTACCAGCTTTTTCATCTTATATCTTACTCATTTAAGGCAATATCATACTCTCCTGTATAAAATTACTCTATACCGAATTCTTTAAGCACGGTGTCTGCATAGGTTGAAACATCAATATCGTGTAATCTTTTAATAATGGTTCCTTTTGCATCAATTAAAAAGGTAATTCTAGCAGGAACGAGATTATTAACAAAGGGTATATTCAGTTGTGCGCCATAGGCCTTTGTTACTTTTCCCTGCGTGTCGCTTAACAATGTAAAAGGTAAATGGTATTTTTCCTTAAAGCGCGCATGAGATTCGGGCGAATCGAAATTAATGCCGAGCACCACAATATTGTTTTCAGCATACTGTGCTGCGCTGTCTCTAAAGCTACAGGCCTGTTTAGTGCATCCGGGAGTATCATCATGGGGATAAAAATAGAGCACGATATTTTTTCCTTTAAATTCTGCAAGTGAACGCCAGGCGCCTGTTTCATCTTGTAGGGTAAAGTCTGGAGCACTATCGCCCGGCTGGAGCATAACACGTCTTTGGCGCAATATAGAGAATGCAAGGCCGAGTAAAAAGATAAGAACTATACAAAAAAGAAAGAAAAATTTCATGCCTTTACCTTCGCATATTCAAATGGTTATAGTAGTTATACTAGAAAATTAGATATTTCTTGTAAAGGAAACCACTATGAAAAGCGCGATCATGTTGCTATGTCTCATCTTTGGATATACTGCTTTTGCAGTAAGTGAGCAGGATCATGAACCATGGTTAAAAGATATTTTGAAAAGTATCACGCGATACCGGCAGAATGAGATTAATGATACCCTTGATGAGTTACGTAAAGCCCTTAGTGCCCATAATGTAGACGCCTTTATCGCTTGCATGAAGCAATTTTATGCGCATATTCCTTATACAATAGCTATCGAAAAAGAAAAATATTACCAAACTATTTTTTATGTAGTCTTGCGACTTATTAATGTAAATCCAGAGGTAGAACGAGCGACCAATATCGGCCGCATTGATATGGTTGTTGAGGTAGATGATTGTATCTATATTTTTGAGTTCAAATTAAATGGTTCTGCCAAAGCTGCCTTACAACAGATTCACCAAATGCACTACTATCAGCCCTATCTTAATCTTGGAAAGAAAATAGTGTTGGTAGGTATTAATTTTTCAAGCAAAGAAAGAAATATTGCCGATTATCTGTTTGAAGAATTTATTATTAACGGATATTATTGAGTTAAGATGAAAAAAATATAGAAAGGCACTTGCAATTATTATGAGTAAAAAGCAATTAAAAAAAATAGAGATTAATAAGGTAACTTTTTTTCTTGATCATAGGTATCAATTGGTGATGGATCTTATTTCTCCTGAGTTTGAAAAAAAAGCGCTTATTATCGATCAACTTTTCGGTAGGGATGACAGATCGGCTAAAATACTTGTTGATGCTGTTTTGCAAGATGGATGCGCAAATGACGTAGCAATGACTTATTTTATTGCTATGATTTTACAAAATTATGGTGAAATCGAAAGAGCTGGAAAAATTATTACACGAATGTATCAAGTTTATCCTTCCGATTTACTTGTTCGGTGTGCTTATGCAAATCACCTTATATTTCGCGATGCCTTTGATGAGATACCGGCTGTTTTTAATCATACTTTCGATCTTGAAAAAGTATGTGATGAAAGAGAATTGCCCCTTATTACCTTTATACATTTTATATCCGTTGCGCGCAATTATTATATGTTTAAAAATGATGTTCCTCATGTGGTAAAATATTTTTCTTATTTATTTGAAGCAGCGCCAGAGCATGCAGAAACGCAAGATTTTTTGAGAGAACTTATGGAACTTCAAGGGGAAGCATAACATATAAAGATATCAATAGGGTTTGGAGATCCTATGAGCCGGCTCTCTATAATCTGGTAAGAATATCAACATTGAGCGTTTGAAAAGGAATAAAAATGATTTTCTTGGATCCTAAAAGTGATATGGTTTTTAAAAGATTATTTGGTGATATTACTCATAAAAATATCTTAATTAGTTTTTTGAATGGTGTACTTGAACGTATTGAGGGAACGCAGATAATTGAGGTTACGATAAATGATCCGAGTAATGTGGCAGAAACCCCTTTATCGAAGGCAAGTATCGTGGACGTTCGATGCACTGATCAACAAAATAATCAATATATTATTGAAATGCAGGTTATTACCCAAAAAGATTATGCTGCTCGGGCTCAATATTATAGCTCACTTGCACTGAGCAGGCAGTTGGCGTCACGAGACAAGTATGATAAGTTGGTTCCTGTTATTTTTGTCGGTATTCTTGATTTTCAATTATTTAAAAATTCTCATTATATAAGTCATCATCTTATTTTAGATAATGAAACATATGCGCATGAACTCAAACATTTGGAATTTCATTTTGTGGAGCTTGAAAAATTCAATAAAGAGCTTGATGACCTTGATACTCTTCTTGATAAATGGATCTATTTTTTAAAATATGCGGGTATTTTGCAAACGATTCCCAAATCTTTTAATGACTCAGTATTAGAAGAAGCTTTTAATGTTCTTGTGCAAAGTAATTGGTCGAAAAAAGAATTAGAAGCATATGATCGATACTTGGATTCTATAAGATCTGCGGCAAGTCAACTTGAAACGGCAGAAGAAATAGGTATGGCCAAAGGTATTGCCAAAGGTATTGCCAAAGGTATGGCGGAAGGCGAATTAAAAAAAGCACTTGAAATAGCCAAAGAGCTTTTGGATGTTCTTGATGTTGCTACTATTGCTAAAAAAACTGGCTTATCGCCTCAAAAAATTCAAGAACTTAAAAAACTTAAATAAATAACAAAGGATTATCATCGAAAAACGTACCTGTTCCGATATTAGCGATAAAATGGCTATGCAAGCAACCAGTTGGTATGATTGGGGTTCACCTATTGGGCTTGGATTCACGCTTGTAGTTGCTTCATCTGTAAGCGGCTCTTATATAATGAAACATTCAAGATTTATTTTTTTAATAGGTGCATGTCTGCCAGTGATACTATTGAGTAGTGAAAATACTTGGGTTAACCCAAAACAGAAAAACGTTCGAACAGTTTTTTACCAAGGCATGTTTAGTTCGCAGACGCAAGGCGCAAAATATACAGGCAGCCATGGTTTTATTGCAACAACTGGCGAACAGGTAATTAATCAAGAAGGCTTGGATGTTATACAGCATCTGTATGTAAAACCTGAAATTGATGAAATTATTCCTGCTTCTACAAAGCCTTTTAGGTTTTCAGATATTTCATTGCACCCGAAAGTTATTTTTTATGGTCTTTGTAGTCGATTCGCGCATGTAGCAAGCAGATATGCACATCGTTCTTATGGCACTTTGATAGAGGGTGAACCCGCTGGTAATCAAACAATAGCAGCCCATGCTATAGATCTTTCAAAAATTAATGTAGCACAGCAGGGTGATCTGGAAAACCATCGGCGGCGCTTTGAATCATGCAGAAAAGAATTTCCCGAAGATGATGTTATTACGTATGGGGTATCACGCGGTGCTGCGACAACCTTTCAAAGTTTAGCTTTATCGAACAAAGAGAATAACAGAGATTTAGCCGCTATTAAACTGTGTATCCTTGAAGGTTGTTTTGATAGTGTGCCAAACATTATGAAAAAACGTTACCCAAGACTTTTTAATAGCCCATTGATTGAGAATTTTTTAATGGCCCTTGCATCGTGGGTGACTTCATTTAAAAAAGATGGACCTGCGCCGATAAAAATAGTGGATTATTTCCCTCAACATATTCCTGTTGCTTTTATAACATCTAAGAAAGATAAAGAAGTACCTGCTGAATCTACTCGAAATCTGGCACAAGCTCTTGCGCGGGCAGGGCACCAGCATGTCTATCTTCTTGAATTAAAAAATTCCTCACATCCACGGTATATGTTCGATGATGCTAGCGATACTCAATTATATAAACATTTTATTCATGCCTTATATGCGCATAGTAATTTGCCGCATATTCAAAGCTATGCTTTAAAAGGTGCTGAACTTGTTGAGCGGTGTAAAGTACCTTAAGGCTTATATTCAGTCATCCTGGGCATTAATTTCCGCGCGTTGTTTAAGATCTGCATGGTTTCAGACAAGAGGTTGATAGCATACAGACAAAGAGTGGTAGTAGGGATGATATTTTCATCTCACGCGAGTATGGACTTATTGTTAGATTTTATTTTAACCTTACTCAGGTAACACTACTACTTGTGGGGGTATAATGTTCCAGCTTTTACTCTATTTTTTTGTGTTGTGTTTTCATGCCTCACTTTGTGCATATTCAGGGTTTGAATACCCCATAGATATTGTCTATTTATGGGTTGATGGCAATGATCCGGAATGGTTGGCCATAAAAAATTCCTACATGATGCGTTGTTGGCGCTCTGACGGCAAAACGGATAACCGATTTAATGACCATGAAGAATTGCGTTATTCGTTACGTTCTGTAGCACGTTATGCTCCTTTTGTTAATCATATTTATATTATTACGATGAATCAACGGCCGATCTGGCTTGCAGATCACCCAAAAATTACTATTGTTGATCATGCAGAAATTTTTAGAAATCTTGATGATTTACCCACTTTTAATTCACATGCACTGGAGAGTAATATACATCGGGTGCCCGGGTTAAGTGAGCATTTTATTTATTTTAATGATGATGTATTTTTAGGCGCGCCGGTACAACCTGAATATTTTTTTGTGGGGGATCAATTAAATGTATTATTTGAAAAGGGCTTGACCCCCTCTGGGCCACCGCAAGAAAATGAAACAGTCTATAGAAGGGCCCTGCGTAATATGAATGCTTTTTTAGATGAGCATTTTATAGGTGAACCAAGACAGCGTCTGTGCCATGCACCTTTTGCTTTAAGAAAATCATATATAGAAGATTTTGAAAGAAAGTTTCCTCATATTTTTGCGATAAATTCTTCCCATAGGTTTAGGTCAGAGCATGATTATACCCTTACTAATGGGCTTTTACAATATTATTGGAAATATCAGGGGAAAATAGTTTTCCATCCCTTAGGTAATATGATGGTTTCATTAAGAAGGGATGAATTTTTTGAACGCACGGCACAAAGATTGCAGCGACTCAAAGAAAAACGTCCTGCAACGTTTTGTTTGCAAGATGTTATGGATAATGAGAGTATTTTAACTAAAGCCTTACTTCATCAATTTTTAGAGGGATATTATCCTGAACCTGCACCTTGGGAAAAAGATCACCAGGTATAAAAGATATCATGCACTTTAAACGTTGAAAATTGCCACATATCTTCAGGGTTCGGTCTTTTTTTGCCAAATACTAAAAATTGATGAGGCCCCGAAAGAGGTGTCCAATCTACGGGCCCTGAAAAAAATTCACCTAGATAGGGGCGAGAAATGGCCAATATCTCTTCATGGTCAATATCATCTGGTAAACAAAAGCCCAATTGAGGATTTTTTATAGCGTATAGTGCTGCTGCAACAACGCTGATGGCAACTTGCAGGGTGGTGCTATTTTGATGAGGGACCAGTTCGCGTGAATCATTAATATCTAAAAGACTGCCGATCCACCAGCTCGTAAAATCATGACCCATTAAAAGACAGCCGACTTCATCTTTACCGCGCAAAATTTCATCATTTAAAATACGCTTTGTATCTTGTTGCTCAAAATTCCGCATGCGGATTTCATGTAATGAACTGAGTGCTGAATCGGCAGGGCAATAGGCATAATGAACCGTGGGTCTATAAATAGCCTTATCATCTTGCCATACGGTGAGCCGTTCCGAAATCCCAAAACTTTCGCCATGGCGGATAACCATACCCACAATGGGGCCAGAGGGCACCCAGGAGCGGACCCACGTATCAATGCCGCGGGATGCCAAGAGAATTTGATTTTTCGGACCATGGTGATGTTGCATTGCGCCCTGTGGCAATGTTTTTTCATGGGTTCCCCAGCCAAGCTCACTAGGGGCCAGGCCCTCTTCGATAAAGCCCTCAACGCTCCAGGTATTAACAAATTCATTAACTTCTTTGGGTTTATGGGTAATTTGCGTGTCCCGCTCTGAAATATGAATGACCTGGGTATTGGTAAGATGCCCCAATTGTGCGAAATTATTTTCTTCAAGCCCCTTTTCTAGATTTTTTTTTCTCGGGTCCTGAGGTTTTTCTTGTAAAATTTTTAAAGCGATCTCTTTAAGAGCCTGTTTAGTAAAATGTGAGACCAGCCCGGGGTTTGCTCCGTGGTCAACAATCGCAGTAGCACTTTTTGCAGGCCAGCGGCTGACCATCTCCTTCAATTTCATCTGGCGGTGGTAGAGCGTTAAATGTTGCGGGGGTACCTCTTCTATATGCTTATAGGGCGCCCATTCTTCTATGGAGGTGTTTATATACAGTACGTTATTTTCGTGGCACCATTCTATCATTGCGGCGGTTTCAACGTTCCAGGCAAGATCGATAAAAAGGTCCCCGGCAGTGAGATATTTTTTTAAAAGCTGGTTATAATTTTCAGGAGTGAGTTTTTCTTGCACGTAGGTTACCCCTGTATCTAAAAAGTCACGTATACGCGATCTGTTATCTACAAAATCCATAATGGTAACTTTTTCCGGTGGAATTTGTAATAGTTTAAAAAGAAGAGGCAGGGTGCATTGCACTACGCCACCGCAGCCTAATATAAAGACATTCTTATTAAAACGGGTCATACTCAACTCTTTACAAGGGGTGCCATCCTAAAACAGTGCGCTTCGCACCACTCGTTTCAGGATCAAAAAAAATTCTCTATACTTACCATATCTTGATACATTGATAAAAAGCAACGAATTAAAAAGAGTGATATCTTATGAAAAATATTCTGTATCTAGCATCGCAATCACCTTCGCGTAAAAAACTTCTTGAAAGAATGGGTATTCCGTTTCAAGTTTTTTCTCAATCGGCAGACGAACAAGTATGTGATTGGACCTTGCCGCTTGAACAACTGGTGAAAACGATTGCCATTCATAAAATGGAATCACTCGACCTTTCAGGACTATCTGACAAGAAGACTATCTGGGTAGTAACTGCTGATACTTTGGGTGCAGATCAACATGGTGAAATGTATGGTAAACCATGTAACTTTGAAGACGCTGTTACTCAAATAAAAAAACAGCGCGATCAATGGGCCCGTGTTGCTACCAGCTTTTGCCTGGAGCGCAAGAGCTATAAAGAAAGTACTTGGTATACTGAAAAGCGTATTGTTCAAACAGTAGTTTCGCAGATCTATTTTTCTCTGCAAGACAATGAAATTGACGGGTATATACAGGCTACCGGTGCAATGGAATGTGCAGGGTCAATTACTATAGATGGTTTTGGGGCGCAATATCTTAAAGAGATAAAAGGTTCCTATTCTTGCGTGATAGGTTTACCGCTTTTTGAACTGCGTCAGGCACTCCACTCGCTCGGTTTTTTCCTTAACGATAGAACGGCAATTTAGGTAATGCGCTACTCATCGTATATTTTGAATGGCTTTTCTCTGCTTGAATTTGCTTATGTATATAAAGATTACAACCTACACATATAATAAAAATTACTAATAATTGAAATTTCATCGCTACCCCCTGTATGTGCTTACGCACAATTTCTTATTTAAATATATAGTTATAGTGTAGCGATTAGTTGTTTCAGTTTGCAATTATAATTTTAAAAGAGATAAAAATTGATATAAAAAAAGAGTCCCTGATTGCTCAGAGACTCTTTTTTTTACTATAAATATGCTTTATTAAGCAGCTGGAGCAGCCCATTCAGGTTCTACGTCAACTTCTCTGACTTCTTGACCTCTTTTGTTGTATCCTTTACGGACAGCATTATTTTTACGTGCTTCTTTTTTATGTTCTCTGTGTTCTCTTTCAATATGTTCTCTAGGGAGTGCGCTATCACGTTCACTACCTGGTTTCATAGTTGTTCCTGCTGGACAAGCTTGTCTACAATCAACAGTAGTTCTTTTTATTGCGGGCACACATTCTTCAACTACTTTGTTTTTGATACATTTCATGTTTGCGCCATGACCACGAGGTTCAGTATTTTCTGGGCATTCATAGTCACATTTTGTTTCGCATTTTCTTGTTTCTTCTTTAACAACGGTAACTGGTTTTTCACAAATTACTGTTGCCCCTGGGCAGCCATGGGTATGGCATTTTGCATGTTCATGTTCTATATGAGACTGGCAATGTCCACAACGGTATACCGTGCCCCCATCTATGTGACGCATATTTTCTCTTGCTGAAACAGTGCCTGAGGTCAAGGTTACTGCGCAGAGTGCGAGTAATGACAATAATAATTTTTTCATAAAAACTCCTTTTTTTAGGTATTTTGTCGACTTTGTGGCATACCTAAACTGACCACATTGTTAAGTTTGGCAATAAAAGCCAAAAAATAGCAATACTTCAAACTTTATTAATGTACCTGATTAGTAGCGTGAGCATTTAGAGCAACCACTTTTTCTACACGAACCGCTCTTACATTCTTTTTTCACCTGTTCCTTTTTAGTGCAACGGCCGCCCATGCATGAAGCTTCTAGTTGAGTTGCAGTACAAAAAACAAGTGCTAAAAGCGCTAAATATAGTTGTTTTTTCATTATTCTTCCTTTTTTGATTAAATCACTTCTATTTATAACTATTTACAGGTTAACAGATTGATTTAATCAAAATCAAGAGTTTTTCATAAAAAAAGAGCTATAATTTGTCAGAATTATAGCTCTTTTTGAGAAAAAATTATTAACTTTTTGTTAATGGGAAGCGAGTTTTTTGCTTGGTTTCCACCGCTTAAGAAGCTCTTTGCAGAGAATTTCTTTAGCATTGCCGACTTCACTTCTGCAGAATGCCGCTTCAGCTTTGGCGATACTGGTTTCAAGTGCTCCATAGGAATAGGTACGTGCATCTACCTGTTTGAGCGCGGGTAGCATGGTCCGTTGAATAACTTCTTGTGTATGATCCTCATTCATAAGATCATCAATATGTGCTTCAAGGAGTCTAAAAAAATCAATAATACTATCCTGTAATTCTACTGCAGCCTGTTGCCGTTCACGTTGAGTGGTAATCGATTCAAGTTGTTTTTGAAGACCATTGTGTAACGATTTATTAATGATTTTTCTTAATGAATCTTGTTCATGCTCGAGCAGCCACTGCAAAAGCATAAGAAGTTCATAGGAGATATTCATTTGAGTTGAATCGTGATTGTGTGGCATATCAGTATCCTTTCCTTTGATGAATGGGGTAAAGCTTGTCTGATAATTTAAGAGTATTATCCATTGCCAGGGCTATCTTACCAAAAAGGAAGTACCTCGTTCCATAGTTACTTATCATTATGTACTTCTCCTGAAAGTTGCGGGTGCTTAATGGGCGTTCGTTTAGTTTGTTTATTTGAAAGACCCGCTAGTTTCCCTGCCTGCATTTTTAATGTCTGATTGGTTTCTAATAAATTGTTTTCAAGTTCTTTTTGGGTTGCGCTAAAGAGTGAGTTCATCTCTTTTTGCAATTTTTTAATCTGTTTTTGTAGCTTTAAGATCATTTCAACGCCCGCCAGATTTATTCCCACATTATGTGTTAAGTGAATAATTTCTTCAAGCCGCTCTATATCCTCCTCAGAAAAAAGACGAGTATTGCCATCAGATCGCTTAGGGTTTATAAGACCCTCTTTTTCGTATAATCTAATGGTCTGTTGATGCACGGAAAACATTTGTGCAACAGCAGAAATAGAGAAATAGCCTTTTCTTTTTTTCATTTTGTAATTATTTTTAAAGATTCATATTGATTTTTACCTATAAATATAGTGTACTAAATCGTGCAAAAAATGCATCTCTTGCCGGGTGATAATCTTTAAAAGGGTAGTTATGAAGTTCAAGATAGTGCTGGGATTGATAAGCGTGTACGGATTGCTGGGAAGCCAGAATAATACGGACATTTCTTTGCACGATTTAGTACAAGGGTATATACACGATATATTAAGCGCTTTGGGGTTGTCTTGGGGCGCTTTAGATTCACCCTATTATACTTCCGTTGCTCGGGTGCGTGAGCTTGAGGGGTTGAATAAGCAGGAGGTTCAGTATACTGCCCAGCGTATGGCCTTTATAGGACAGAGCCTCAAAAAATATAGTGATACTTCTTTTAATAAGATCCCTAGGATTGCAGTCTGTATAAGTGGTGGCGGGGTAAGAGCGCTGGTAGGGGGTTTGGGTTTTTTAAAAGCCATGCAGGAAACGGGTCTTTTGGATGTTACGTGCTATCTTTGTGGCCTTTCGGGTTCTACTTGGGCGATAAGCGGCTTGCTTGAATCTCAAAAATCAGTCGATGAATATATAGAATTTCTCAAAATTGGGTTAGCTATTGGGTTACTTAACGGAATCGATGGCAAGAGTATTATCGATGAATTGCTTAAAAAAATTGAAAACGAACAATCTATATCTCTGATCGATATCTGGGGAGTACTTATTGCGGAAAAGGTTTTGCTTAACCCAAACAAAAAAAAGCTTACCCATGTTACCTTAAGCAATTATGTTCATATGCCCGCTGATGGATCACTGGCAATGCCTCTTTACAGCTGTGTGGCGCCTATTGATGCAGAAGATGAACAACCGTACCGATGGGTTGAATGGACCCCCTTTGAAATAAGTTGCCCCTATCTTAAGAGCGCGATTCCTGTATGGGCCTTAGGAAGAACCTTTAAAGAGGGAAAAAGTATCGATAGGCCAGCTGAATTATCATTGAGCTTTGGGCATGGTGTATGGGGGTCGGTAATGTCAGGCAATATACAGGATTTGCTCAAAATAGTTATTAATCCTTTAGTAAGTTGTGAAGAGCATCTTTTAAAGTTTATTCTGCAGCATTTGCAAGATGGCACGTTTCTTGATCAGATAAGTCAGCTACGCGCATTTCCCGCTGAAATTCCTAATTGGAATTTTCAACTAGAGGGTAAGCCAGCCAGCCATAATGAAACCATCACCCTTGTGGATGCGGCATTTTTATGTAATCTTCCTTTGGTTCCCGTGTTAAATCCCTTAAGAGACGTTGATGTTATTATTGCTGTGGATCTTACCATCGGCGATGATTTTGTTCTAGAGCTCCCTTGTATGGCCACGTATGCAGCGCGCCATGGACTTCCCTTTCCGCCCATAGATAAAGATAGTCTTCGTAATAGCTGTTCGGTGCATGGTTTAGATGATGATCATGCACCCGCTATTATCTATTTTCCCATGGTAGCCAACCCTGATTATAAGAATGGATGGAACCCGCAAACGGCAGATTTCACCGGCACGCTTAATGTAACATACACTCCTGAGCAGGTGGATCTAGTAAGTGGTCTTATGTATACTGCCTGCAGACAACATCTTTCAACCATTTGGCAGGTGATTGCAAAACGTGCGGCTGCTCTTTAGACATTAAATTTTATAGTAAGGACATCGCCATCTTGAACGATATACTCTTGGCCCTCGGTCCTCATTTTCCCTGCATCTTTAACTTTGGCTTCGCTACCAGCGATAAAAAGGTCTTTGCAATTAAAAACATCGGCACAAATAAATCCACGTTCAAGATCTGAATGGATCTCACCGGCAGCTTCACGAACCGTAATGCCTTTAGAAATTGGCCATGCATGAATTTCTTTTGGCCCACAGGTAAAGAAAGTAATAAGCCCCAAATGAGCGTAGGTTTTTTCAATGATGCTGCTCAGCCCACTTTGTTTCATACCCATCATGGTTGCCATTTCATGACGTTCTTCTTCTGGGAGCACAGAAAGTTCATACTCCAGACGTGCGCTGACAGGAATAACCGATTCTGAGCCAAAACGTTGTACCAGCGCTTGATAATTTTTATTAGTTTCATAGCCATTATCAGCAATTTCTGTCTCAGATACATTTGCAATAATCAGAAATGATTTTCCTGAAAGTAAAAAGCTATTGCGTGCGTAAGGAGATTTACACAATTCTTGAACTTTAATAAAATTGCCTGCATTGAGTGCTTTTTCTAGTTCAACAATGAGCGCTTGTTCAAGTTCGAGCTCTTTTTTTTCTGCAGGTTTGTTTTGTGCGGCCTTTAATGAGTGTTGTAGTTTTGTTTTACGTTTTTCAAGAGAATCGAGGTCTTTAAGCATGAGTTCTGTGGTAATAATATCAAAATCTCTATGAGGATCAACCTGATCAAAATCTGAGGTGATAGTTGTATCTTCAAAACAGCGGAGAACGTGTAAAATAAGATCAACTTCTCTGATATGACTTAAAAACTGGTTTCCAAGCCCTTGACCGGTAGCTGCTCCTCTAACAAGCCCTGCAATATCTACAAATTGAACCGAAGCAGGAATCGTTTTTTGAGAATTATAGATTTTTTGTAGCTGAGAAATTCTTGCATCGGGCACCGTTGTTATGGCCATATGAGGATCAATAGTGCAAAATGGATAATTTTCAGCAGGAACAGACGATTTGGTTAGCGCATTAAAAAGTGTTGATTTTCCCACATTGGGAAGGCCGACAAGGCCAGCAGCAATACTCAAAGGGATTCCTTTATGAATAAAAGCAGGCAGTGAAATAAATCACTGCCTGCTGTATGGTTATTTTGTATGTTAATAAACACTACTTAGTTATTTCAGGATCAATTGGTTCATCTGAATCTTCACTAGAAGCCCCGCCTTGACCCGTTGAGCCTTCGCTACCTGCTTTGTACATAATCTCAGCAAGTTTATGAGACGAAGTAAGCAGTTCTTGGTAAGCAGCTTCAAGTGCATCTTTATCAGTTGCTTTTTCTTGGAAGGTTGTTTTTGCTGTGGCCAGTGCTGTTTCGACCTTGGTTACTTCTTCAGCAGGGAGTTTATCTTTATGTTCTGCAAGTGTTTTTTCTACTTGAAGAATTAAGCCATCAAGCTGGTTGCGTTTTTCAACGGTTTCGCGAGCTTTTTTGTCTTCTTCCTGATGTTCTTGCGCATCGCGTACCATAGCGTCTATTTCTTGCTGAGAAAGGCCGCTGCTAGAGGTGATAGTAATTTTTTGCTCTTTACCAGTACCTTTGTCCTTAGCAGAAACACTCACAATACCATTAGCATCAATATCAAAGGTAACTTCGATTTGCGGAACGCCACGAGGCGCTGCAGGAATTCCTTCGAGTTTGAACTCTCCAAGGAGTTTGTTGTCGCGAGCAAATTCACGTTCCCCTTGGACCACGCGGATATCTACAGCAGTTTGGTTGTTTTCTGCGGTGCTGAACACTTGGGATTTGCGTGTAGGAATAGTGGTGTTACGTTCAATCAAACGTGTGGCAATGCCACCCATAGTTTCAATGCCCAAAGAAAGGGGGGTGACATCTAAGAGTAGCAGGTCGGTAACTTCACCGGCTAAAATTGCACCTTGAATTGCCGCACCAATAGCTACTACTTCATCAGGGTTAACTGATTTATTTGGTTCTTTGCCAAAGAAATCTTTTACCAGGTGCTGTACTTTTGGAATACGTGTTGAGCCACCAACCAAGATAACTTCGTCAATATCATTTTTACTGAGGGCTGCATCTTGAAGCGCTTTTTTGCAGGGCACTAAAAGGCGATCAAAAATTGAACTGCAAAGGCTTTCTAGTTTTGCACGGCTTAATTTTAAGGTTAAATGTTTAGGGCCCGATGCATCGGCAGTAATATACGGTAAATTAATTTCTGTTTCATGAAGCGTTGAAAGTTCAATTTTTGCTTTTTCTGCAGCTTCTTTGAGCCTTTGTAATGCCATGCGGTCATTACGCAGGTCAATGCCTTGATCTTTTTTAAATTCTTCTAAAATATAATTAATAATCACTTGATCAACATCGTCACCGCCCAAGTGGGTGTCACCATTGGTTGATCGGACTTCGATAACGCCATCATGAATTTCTAAGATAGAGACGTCAAAGGTTCCACCACCAAAGTCAAACACGGCGATTTTCCCGTTTTTCTTTTTATCGGCACCATAGGCAAGCGCCGCAGCAGTAGGTTCATTAATAATACGTTTTACTTCAAGGCCGGCAATTTTGCCCGCATCCTTAGTTGCTTGTCGTTGCGCATCATTAAAATAAGCAGGAACGGTAATAACCGCTTCTTTTACTGAGTGGCCGAGATAGTTTTCGGCTGATTTTTTAAGTTTGCTTAAAATTGCTGCTGATATTTCTTGGGGAGTATATTCGTGACCTTGTGCATTCACGGCAATATCGCCATTGGCGCGTTTTACGATTTTATAAGGAGCAAGTTTGATTTCATCTTTCATTTCCTCAAACGTGTGTCCAATAAAACGCTTTATAGAATAAATAGTATTTTCTGGGTTGGTAACTGCCTGGCGTTTTGCAAGCACCCCTTCAAGACGCTTACCATCTTTGGTGAATGCTACTACCGAAGGAGTAGTATTTTGTCCTTCTTCATTGGGGATCACCTTTGGCGTTCCGCCTTCCATAATGGCGACAACCGAATTTGTTGTCCCGAGATCGATTCCGATAATTTTATTTGCCATGATATTCCCTTTTGTTAAAATATTTATGCCTTAAATAATTTTATTAAAAGTATAGGCATTTCGAGAAACATGTCAATAATATTACTCAATAAATCTTAGCGCAACGCACTCAAGTTTATAGTTCGACGGCGCGCACTTCCGCCTGAGTGGCTTCAAGTTTTTGCTGCGCTTTAAATTTTTTTATTTTCTTATCTCTTTTAATGGCGCCTACTACAAGTAAAGGTATGCCTATTGCCAAGAGGATGGGTGTTGCTATGGCTAGAGAACCTATACATACAGAACCCCACAGTGCATTGAATCCTATCATTGAAGGGGGTAATGCAATACTTAATGCACCGGCTGTTATCGCTGTGGCAGTTCCGCCAGCGGTGAGTATGCTTCCTGCCGCGATTGCGCCATTTGGACCGGCTAAAGTTGGGTTTGTTTTTTGTTTGCTGCACGCAGGTGCAAGAGCAAAGAGTAAGGTAAGTAGGAATAATAGTTGTTTTTTCATCTTATATGTCCTTTCGACTTTGTGGTCTCTACCTGTGGATAAGTTTAATAATAAAGGCTTTTTTGTCAAATTGGCATGCTGATACAGGGACTTTTAAGCCCCGGCGCGCTTCTGATAACGCATCTTCTGTCGACCCCCACTTTACGCGCAATTACTTGGCCTCTTTCCTTTGCCTTCCAGGGGCCGTTGCGCGTCTTACCCTGATGCTCTTGGGTGTTACGCGGAGCGCAGGCTGCAGGCGCGACTCCAAGCTTGAAGCGGAGCTTTGCTCACCACCGTAGTTTCTGATAACAAACTTCAGTTTTCAAAAATGGGCGGCTTATGATATACTTGAGTAATGAAAAGGGTAAAACTTTATTTAAAGTGCTTTTATGAGCAACTTTAAAAAAGGAATGACCTATGTTCTTTTTACATCAAAAAGTCGTGTATCCGGGCCATGGAGTTGCCTACGTAAATCGTATCATTGAAAAACAGGTGGGAGCGGGAAATGCAGCTTTTTATGAGCTGACCTTTCTTAATAAGGATATGACTATTCTGGTTCCAGTAAATAATATAGAAAGTATAGGATTGCGCTGCCTAAGTAGTTCTGATGATATTCATAGTATTTTTAAAAATCTCAGTAAACCCGAACGGAAATTATCACCGTTTGAATTCAGCGCTAGTAGTTGGAACAAAAGACATAAAGAGTACCAATTGCGACTGCGACGGGGAACACTCGAGGACCTTTCTGCGATATATAAAGATTTAAGAACTATAGAAGCACAGAAAAAGCTCTCCTTTGGAGAGAAAAGCATACTTCAAAAAACTGAAGGGCTCTTGGTTGAAGAAATTACGGTTGTCCAGGAAGTAGAAATAGAAAAAACTGTTCAAAAATTGAGGGAATTGTGTTTGACGGCAGCAGTTCAGCAAACCCAAGCATCACTTTAGTAGAATTATTTGTCTTTTTAAAAGCGCTTTTATCTTTAAAAGCGCTTTTATCTTTAAAATCTTTGCGTTATACTTAATTGCCTATGGAAAAAATAATTATAATAGCTGGACCTACGGGAGTAGGAAAATCAGATTTTTCTGAACTGTTGGCTCAACGAATTAATGGCGAAATTATTAATGCTGACCAGGGCCAGCTGTATGAACCACTTTCAATTGGAACGGCAAAACCAGACTGGAAAAATCATAGTATACCGCATCATCTTTTTGATCATATCACGCAACCAATGCACTTTAGTAATGCCTCGTATCAAAAAATGGTTAAAGAATGTATTAAAAGCGTACAAGCTCGAGGTAAAAGGGCGATTCTTGTCGGCGGTTCAGGGTTTTATTATCACACATTACTTTTTGAATTTTCTGCCCCCTCTGACTTGCCATCGTTTACCCATACAATCTCTGCTCCCATAACCTGGGAACACCTTAATGAAATTGACCCAGAAAGGGCACGTTCTATTCATCCTCATGATACATACCGTATAGAACGGGCACTTGATATTTTTTATAATCACCACCTGTTGCCCAGCAGCTTACAGATGGGATATAAGCCATACGGGCCCTATCATTTAGTGCATGTCATCAGAGAAACGCAGGACCTTTATGCTCGCATTAATGAGCGAACAAACCACATGCTCAAGCAAGGGTGGTTGCAAGAGGTTGCAGGACTTTCTGATACTTGGAAAGAATTTCTTCGCATCAAAAAAATAATTGGTTATGACGATATAGAAGCTTATCAAAATAATATTTTTTCCTACGAAGAGTTGGTGCTGAGAATTCAAAAAAAGACACGCAATTATGCTAAACGGCAAAGGACTTATTTTAGGTCCTTGCTAAAAAAAATACCTCATGAGGATCATCGGTATATTCACGAGATAAACTTGACTTTATCATCGGTTGATTTATATCTTAATCAGCTTCTTGAACAGCTTTAGAAAGTGTATTATGAAAAAAATAGTAGTAGAAATTCCGCATTATTCCTTAACTGCAGCAATAGCACTTATGCTTCTTTTATATGTTATAACATTTGTTGCAGGGTACTTTTTGGGTAAAAAGAGTGCTCTTGAGGAATTTGCTGATCAGATAAAAAATGAATCCTTCTCAGATAAAGTATATGCTTCGTTTTGTTCCTTATATGAACAGCCTACGGAAGCTATCGCTGGCGGAGCTTCTTTAGCTGATGGAGTCCAGGAACCTCCCATTGAGCAGCGAGAAAATAACTCTAAAATGGATGATGGAAAGACTTTTGTGGCGCACCTTATTGGATACGGCACAGAAAAGCAGGCATTAGCGTATCATAAAACTTTAGAGCGAAAAGGTATTGCTGCATCGGTGGTTGCGCGCACAAGTGTTTCATCGCAAGGTAAAAAGAAAACCTGGTATCAAGTAGTTACTGCTCCCGCAGACTACCAGAGCATTCAAAATCTTGTCAGAAGACTTTCTATAGAGGATCGCCTTGCGGGTGTCTCTCTAGTAGAAGTAGTAATATAATAAAAAAATAATGAAAGGATAGTCATAATGATACTCTTTGTAAGAAAATATTTTCATAAAAATGTGATGAAAGCGCTGATTTTGGTGACAGCTTTTTCGCTGGTTGGAATGGGCCTTTTTACGGGAATTGTTAGTCTTTTTTATTCAAGTAATTCCACTGTTTTCTCAGTAAATGGCATTACTGTTTCCAAGCCCATCTTTGCCTTACGGGCAGCCACTGAAAAAAGAATCATAGAGTTTTATCAAGAGCAATTAGGCGGGTTGGCTCCTCAATTTTTGGCTCAAGTGGGCCTGAGTATGTCAGCAGAGCGGAATGCCTACAATAAGCTGCTTCAAGAGCTGGTTCTAAGCAGTTGTATGGAACGGTCGGGGCTTCATGTTAATCCACGTTTTATTGCGCAAAAGGCCTATGATCCGATGCTCCTTATGAATATCTTTGGTACAATGCCCCGTTCATTGTTTGATCGCAGCGGAAAATTGCAACAGGAAATTTTACTCAAGATCTTAATGAATATTGGGTTAACCATGGAGGATTTTGAAAGGGCTCTTGAGGAAGCCGTTGAGCGTGACCTTGCATTGAGTTTATTTCATCTGGCGGTTCCGATAACAGAAAAAGAGATAGAAGCTCACATAATAAAAGAAGACGCTACGCGTCAATTTAATCTTTCGCTGTATAGTTTGTCTGAATATATTAAAAAAGAAAAAGAATCGGGTGTTACGCCGGAGGGGCTCGAGGCATTCTACCAAGAGCATAATAAGCGCGCGCGACGATATTGGGAAGCTGAAAAAAGAAGTGGGAGCTCCTGGAAAATCCCCGTAACGGAAAAAAACAGAGAAAAGATTGTTTCTGAAGCCCAAGAACTTTTGAATGGGCAAGAAAAGCCATTCAATGATTTTATACAACGGCACAAAGGGATAAAAAGTGTCTTGAAAGAGCAAGTACTTAAACCAACAGAGCAACAAAGTAGCATGCTTTTCAAGCTTGAGTCAGGCAATAAGGGAATCTATCAAGATGAAGGCTCAGTTGTTATTGTGATGCCTACACATATTATTCCTGCAGTGGAAAAGCCGTTTCAAGAGGTAGAAAAGCAGGTTGCGCAGGATTATTATCTTGCTATGGCTCAAAAAGCTTTTGTGGAAGATCTTGAGGGGCCCGGAATCGGCGATCAGCACAAGGTCACTACCAAAAAAATTATTATTACGCCTGAAAGTAAAGAAAAAGAGTTTGAAAAGCTTAATCAAGAGTCTATTGCAACAGACAGGGTAAAGAATATGATTACGCAAGGGGCGATCTTGCGGGGCGTCACCGATAAAGGCGGCTACGCGATGGTTCTTGAAAAGATAGAAAAACCGGGATCCTTAAGCCCTGAGCGTTCTTTGGCAATAAGAAAGGCTGTTTATAAGGATAACGATACTATAATAACGGCTGCATCAGTTGATTCTTTGCTGAAAAATGCTAAAATTAAAGGTAATAAAACTATTGAGTCATCTACGAATTAGCTTACATTGATTATTTATTAACTACAGGTGCGTTGTGCAAAAAGAAAAAGATACTGAATTACTCGCTAAAAAGAAGGCTCTTGAAGCTGTCTTTTCTCAGATACATAAGCAGTGGGATAAAGGTTCAATTATGTACTTGGGCCAGAATGCGGCCGTCCAGATTGACACTATCTCTACCGGATCACTTTTGCTCGACAATGCGATCGGTGTGGGAGGTCTCCCTCGGGGAAGGATTACGGAGATCTTTGGTCCTGAGGCTTCTGGTAAAACCACTATTGCGTTACAGACCATAGCTCAAGCTCAAAAAAAAGGCGGAATTTGTGCTTTTATTGATGCTGAACACGCTTTGGACCCCATTTATGCTGAGAAATTAGGTATCAATATTGCCGATCTTATTATTTCCCAGCCTGATTATGGCGAGCAGGCTCTTGATATTGCTGAAATGCTTGTTCGTTCAAATGCCGTTGATATTATTGTGATCGACTCGGTTGCCGCACTTGTCCCTAAAGCTGAGCTTGATGGGGATATGGGTGATGTTCATGTGGGGCTCCAGGCTCGGTTGATGTCGCAAGCGTTGCGTAAGCTAACCCCAGTGGTCCATAAATCAAAGGCGGTATTAGTCTTTATCAACCAAGTGCGTCAGAACATTAATGCTATGGCATTTGCCAATAAAGAGGTTACTACTGGCGGTAATGCCTTGAAGTTTTATGCGTCATTGCGTTTGGATGTTCGTCGAATTCAGGGTTTAAAGGATAAAGAGGGCAATCATTTAGGCAATCTTCTTGCTATTAAGACCGCAAAAAACAAAATGGCTCCTCCTTTTAGAAAAGTTGAAGTTTCATTGCGATTTGGTGAAGGAATCAGTAGAGATATAGACCTTGTTGATGCCGCGCTTAAAAATAATATTATTACCCAGTCGGGTTCTTGGTTCGCGTATGCTGGGCAAAAAATAGCTCAGGGTAAAGAGGCTGTCGTTCAGCTTATTAAGGCTGATGCACAGCTTTCTGCTGCGATCGAAAAAGAGGTTCGCGTGGCGCTTAATGCGGTGCCTGTAGCGGTTGCGGACCAGCAAGACCATGATCAAATAGAAGAATAAGGATATAAGGTATGTCATCTGTTAAGCCCAGAGAAGCTTCTAATCAGCCATTAATGAATGAAAGAATTCGTTTTGATTCCCTCCAGGTAATAGGAGATGACGGTGAAAATAAAGGAGTTATGCCCCGTGATGAGGCGCTCCGTCTTTCGCGGGCAGCCAACTTGGATTTGGTTGTTATTGCAGATCAGGGGTCATTTGGTGTTCCTGTGGCAAAAGTCATGGATTTTGGAAAAGCGTTATATGCCAAGAAAAAGCAGCAGGCTGAGGCGAAGAAAAATCAGAAGGTTATTCAGGTTAAAGAATTGAAATTTCAGCCAAAAATAGCTGATCATGATTTTGTTACTAAGATGAACCAGGGTGTCCAGTTTCTTAAAGATGGTAAGCGTTTAAAAATAACCATTGAATTTAAAGGACGCGAGATAACATTGCGTGAAGAGCGTGGAACGCAATTGGTTCAAAAAATCGAAAAGTTTCTAGAAGATGCTGGACTTTCAAAAAGATTGGTTCAGGATAAGGACCTTAAAACAGTAAAAGTCTGGTCTAGAATTTATTATTTGAAATAGTGAGTTTTTCTCACCAATAGAGTTATAATAGGATTTATTATGTATAAAATGAAAACCCATTCAGGGGCAAAAAAGCGCTTCAAGAAATTAAAAAGTGGCCTCATTAAGTGCTCGCGTCCTTTTAGACGTAAGCTTCTTATTAAAAAATCTGAAAAAAGAAAGCGCCATTTGCGTTCAGCGCTCTATGTTAACCCGGCCGATATGGGACGCATCGAAAGACTTTTTCCTTACCCAGCGTAAAGAAAAAATACATATTGAAATTAGTAATTATTGAAAACAAAACTAGGATATTATTATGACACGCGTTAAACGTGGAACCGTAACAAAAAACAGACATAAGCGCCTTTTTAAAGAAACCAAGGGTTTTTGGGGCCAGCGTAAAAATATTTTTAAACGAGCGAAAGAGACCTTGCTCAGAGCTATGGCATTTGCTTTTAAAGGGCGCAAACTCTTAAAGCGCGATATGCGATCTTTATTTATTGCGCGTATTAAGGCTGCGGCAAATGAGCATGATTTGAGTTACAGTGTATTTATTCATGGCTTGAAAAAATCTCATGTTGAGCTTAATAGAAAGATGCTCAGTCAGATAGCAGTATACGATGCTCCTGTATTTGCGCAATTAGTAACCATGGCACGTTCATAAAGAAAATTTCTTTTGCTAACTCTTGACAGCCGATTAACCCAGATATTACTATAATCTCAAGTTAGTTGTGTTGTTTACACGAGTAAAGGAGATGCTCTATGGAAGTTCTCAACGTTCTTGAAAAGAAGATAGCAAGTTTAATTGAATTAATTAAGGAATTGCGCTCAGAAAATGCAGCGTTAGCTCAAAGTCATCTTATCCTCGAGCAAAATAACGAGCTTTTAAAGGATCAGATAGAAAAGCTCCAAGCGTCATTGCTGGAGCGTCCACAGGAGCTGGCACTTACTAAATCTGCTGTTGATGACCTTATTAAAAATATCGATTTCTTGATTGAACACGAGCAAGAGCAATGATAGCACCTGTGCAAAAATATAAGGTATCACTTTTTGGAGAGATACATGCTTTGGTGAGCGATGATTCTGAAACGTTAGTACTCGGTTCGGTGCACGTAGTCGATGCCCTTATGAAAGAAATCGCTCAACAAACTCGTTGTACTGATATCAAGCAATTAGCATTGCTTGCAGCGTTACATTTGGCGCAGCAACAGCTTAAAGATCAATCCAAATTAATGAATCTTATTGATAATGGATTAGAAGCAGTCGTTTCTTAACGTTCGCATGTGCGCTTACTCCTCATAGAGTGTCCTTTACTAATACGTGTGGTGTTACTACGCATATTTGATTAAAGGATAATTATGTTAGAATTAATAATTTCAGCGATTTTATGCGTCTTTGGCGTAGGGCTCATTGCCTGGGCCTGGCGAAAAATTACCGCTGCGCAGTTTGTGTTGCATGAAGCGCACCAAGTTAAAGAACAAATAAAAAAGGATTTGGAGGCTGAGCGTCGCGAGTCGTTGATTAAACTCAAGGATGAGTTATATAAAAGGCGGACCGAAGCGGAGGCCGAGATAAAAAAAGAGCGCATGGATCTTGAGCGCTTTCAACAAAAATTAACCTCCCGTCTTGAAACGTTAGAAAAAAAAGAAGTTCAGGCTGATGAAATACAGCGTGAATTGCAGCAAAAAGAGCGTAATTTATTGCGATCAACCGATCAACTACGTACTCATGAGCAAAACATCAAAGCGCTTCATGACGAACTGATTAGTAAATTAGAAGCAATCGCTTCAATGACGCGCGAGGATGCACGACAAGTATTAATTAATACTATTGAATCTGATGTGCGCATGACTCATGAAAAGTGGATTCAAAAAGTTGAAGAAGATACGCGACAAAATGCAAAAGAGCGTTCTATCCAAATTGTTGTCAATGCTATGCAACGCTATGCAGCAGAGCAGGTTGCGCCTAATTCTTCAGGAGTTGTTCACCTTCCTAATGATGAGATGAAAGGTCGTATCATTGGCAAAGAGGGGCGCAACATAAAATCGCTTGAAATGGCAACGGGGATGGAATTTGTCATTGGTGAAGCACCTGAAATAATAACGATTTCTGGTTTCAACCCCATAAGGCGCGAAGTTGCACGAAGAGCCCTTGAAAAATTAATCTCTGATGGTCGTATCAATCCAACAAGAATCGAAGAAACGGTTCTGATGTGCGAAAAAGAGATTGATGAAATGATTGAAGAATATGGAAAAAATGCCATTATGAAATTCAATCTTCAGGGAGTTAAGCCGGAGATAGTCTCCATGTTGGGCAAGCTCCATTTCCGCACCAGTTTTTCGCAAAATGTTCTCCTGCATAGTTTTGAAGTTGCGCTATTTGCCCGTGTTATCGCCGAAGAACTTGGATTGCCAAATCCACAGATTGCATTGCGAGGTGGCCTTTTACATGATATTGGTAAAGCCCTTTCTGCAGAATGTGAAGGTCCTCATGCTATGTTAGGCGCTGAGGTTGCACGCCGTTGTGGCGAAGACCCATTGGTTATTAATGCTATTGCGGCGCATCATGAGGAAGTACCTTTTACCTCTTTATATGCACCAATTGTTATGATCGCCGATAGTATTTCAGCATCACGGCCAGGTGCTCGTCGAGAAACCTTATCCACCTATATTAAGCGCCTCGAGAAATTAGAAACTATCGCCCATACGTTTGAAGGCGTTAAAAAAGCGTACGCTCTTCAGGCGGGACGCGAGGTTCGTATTATTGTAGAAGAAGATCACGTAAACGATGAAAAAGCTATTATTCTGGCTCGTGATATTGCAAGCACCATTGAAAAAGAGATGGCATTCCCGGGACAAATAAAAGTGAATGTTATTCGCGAAAAACGAGCAATAGAATATGCCAGATAAGATAAAAATACTTTGTATTGGGGATATTGTTGGCTTTCCTGGACGCGCGCTTTTTAAAAAGCACTGTGCAGCCTTGAAAGAAAAATATGCTATTGATGGTGTTATCGTTAATGGCGAAAACACTGCAAGCGATGGTCGGGGAATCACCCCGGCTATTGTTGAATTCTTAAAGAGATATGGTACTCATGTTATTACCAGTGGTAACCATATCTTTGCAAAAAGGGATATCTATAGTTACCTTTCAAGTAATAAAGATCTTTTGCGGCCGGCAAACTTCCCTGCTTCAACCCCTGGAACGGGTGTTACCACCTTTACCGTGGCTGGTGCCACCGTGGGTGTGATTAATGTTCAGGGGCGTGTCTTTATGCGTGAACTATTAAGTTGCCCCTTTAAAGCAGCAGAATCGGCCCTTCTTTTTTTAAAGCACCAAACAAATTGTATTATTATTGATATGCATGCTGAAACTACCTCCGAGAAAATGGGGATGGCCTATTTTCTGGAAGGACAAGTATCAGCTGTTTTTGGAACACATACCCATGTACAAACTGCCGATGAACGTATTCTCCCGGGAGGAACCGCTTTTATCTCTGACCTTGGTATGGGCGGTGCGGTTAATTCTATGATCGGCATGAAAAAACATGCGATCATGCATAATTTGTTGACCCAGATGCCGGTAAAGTTTGAGGTGGAAATGGAAGGCCCTTACCATATGCATGGTATAGTTCTTACTCTTGATACTAAAACAGGAAAGGCACTTTCCATAGAGCGTATTAGAGTGGTTGATGAGCATCTTGATCTTACTGATCCGGAACTTAAAGATAAATAGCGGACCATTTACTTTTATAGTAATTTTATGTAAAACTTAATCGAGCATCTACAAATGTCTTTGGGGGGATATTTTGGGAAAAAAGATTTTAGTCTTACTCTTATGCGTATTTTCGCTCAAAAGCGAATTACTTATCTTTAAAAAACGGATGAATGGCTATGATGCCTTAACAGATACCGATGTTAAAACAGATGGTAGGGCAATCTCAGAAATAATCCAGAAGTACTCATGGCCAACAAGTGCTACCTCAGACTTAACTTTATATGAAAAAAATGAATTATTTTCAAACCTGGCTGCTAGAGAAGAACATTTTATTCAGAAAGTTTTCAATAAAAGATTCGGCTATGGTACTTATGCAGTGGTCTTTGTGCCTACCACCGTGTATGAACTTTTTTGTATTATGTTTTATTATAAGACATATTCTTTAAATACCCCTTATCAACGTATAGTAAAAAATATTTTTGCGTTGAATTATGGGGATGATCCATTAAATTACATTGATCTGAATTCTGCTTTTTCAGAAAAAAATCCTCCTATTGCTCAGAAAAGGGTGTATGCGATTTTTAACCAAGTTAATAATGCCTACTATGCGCCTGATAATACTTTGTTATACCTGAATAATGAATGTATTAAACAATTGTTTGAGTGGTACCCCTACCTTAAAACGGTTCTTACTCCAGGGAATATTTCGAAAAATATCGAGCTTCTTGCACTTGAAGTAGCTACCCAGTGTATTGCTCAGCTCAAAAGCGTTTATTCGACTGATAAATATTATTCTTCGGTAATATATGATTTGGGTTGCACTCATGATACGACTCTATTGGGTACCGTAATTGACCTTGAATATCAAGCCCGTAAAGAGAACAAAGGGATTCTTTTTAGAGGGACCTCATTTTTGGATGTTTCGATACGCCATTCTGATAACAAAAGTAAGAAAAAAAAGATTTTAGGAAGTTGCTTTATGCAATATGGCGATCTTCTTCATGGGGTAAAAAGAAGTTATTGGAACCCTTATTCAATATCATTTGGTAATTCGCTCTTTGCAGGAATTTTTAGGGACACAGGTGCATGTGCCTATTATTATCTAGTAACCTGTGCTCGGTCTGGGTACGCTCTTTTTATTAATAAGAAAGACTATTATGAACATTATTGTAATAATCTTTTTTTTATAGCGCCCTTGAATAGTGTCGCAGCCCTTTGGGAAAAGGGTGAATATTTTCATTCTCGATCAAAGGCCGCAATTTTAAAAAAGAGTGGTGCACGAAGTGTTCAAGGAATTGCCGGGTCATATTTTAATGATGCTACCGGACTTTTATTAATCACGCGTGATCCCTTAAAACATGAAGCGCTGTTTGGAAATTTCCTTGCAAAAAATGGGCATATTATAAAATTTGGCAATGAGAATGATCTAACCGTGCCTGAGGACGAGTTTTTTCAGAGTATCCTTGCTACGCAATCTGAAGCTGCCTCCTATTATAATGCTTTGAAAGTAGTAAAATCCTGTGTCACCAAACATGAGCGTCGCCATAAAAAAAATTCTTTATACTAGGCTGACTTTTTTACTAATATTCTGGGAGCGTTCACTTTTGTCATAGGCATTGACCATTGCGGATGATGCGTGTCCAGAAATTTTCATAATATCACTATCAGAATACCCAGAAATTTTTAGGTATGTTATGGCCGAAGCACGTAAGACATGTGGCGTGACCTTGCAGGAAACTCCTGCGCTCATGCCAGCTTTTTGAAAAGTTGCCATTAATTGATTAGGCATAATACGTTTTTGACCTCGCGTTATAAAGACTAAGCCTTCTCTATCTCCGATATACTCTTTAAGTTCTTCCATAATAAAAGGCGGATAGGTAATTACCGTTTCTTTTTCATACCCTTTGGTCTTTGATTGGCGAAAGGTAATCTCTCTTTTTGCGTAATCAATCTTATCCGTCGTTAAGCTTAATACTTCCGATAATCTTTTCCCCCCTTGTAAAATTATTTTCGCTATAAGGCAATCGCGGGTATTAATTTTCTGCAACGCTTCAAGAAAATTTGACCATTCTGCGCGGGTCATTGCTTCTGTTGCAACTTTATCACGCACTCGGTAAAAAGTTTTGTCCGTACCCTCTCGGCTTGGCGTTGCCTTTGGGATAATACCTTGAGTTCGTCTGCTTAAAAAACGAGTAAGTGATATATAGCACGCTGCTCTGGCTTGCTTGGTACATTCTGATAATTCGTTTAAGACTTTTATTTGATCGATAATAGCATCATGATTAATAAGTGAAAAAAGTTGTAAAGATAACTGAGGGTTAATAAGTTTATATTTTATCAGCTGTTTAATGCCGCTTGAATAATTTTTTGCCGTTAAAGGTTTGAGCGTTCTTAGCCATTCAGCTATTGCCTGCTTTACTGATATATTTTCCAAATTTTTCCAAACTGCCTCCCTTTTTAATTCAAGAGCTTGGGAAAAACTTACCTTCTTGTTGCTTTTGACCAATGATGATGATTTCATACATTACTCCCTTTTTTATAAAAGTAGAATAATTTTTTTAAAAAATCTAGAATTCTCAACGACTCATTATATTGGCACAAGTGTTTTCGTTGCTTAAAATCGAAATTTGAGCGCGCGTCTAAAAATATCGTTCAGATCGATATTTTCGCGCATGATCACTTATTGTAGCTTGCTCAACTAGGGCAGCAACGTTATCGACGATCAAAGGGTAATTTTAGTGGGCTTGTGGCGATTTGGAGCGCATTTTGGTGCATAACTGTGTATAAGTAGCATTATACACAGCTGCGTGCTGAAAGGCTCGATTAGGAGCAAACATCCTTGATATGCCTTCTTAGATGACTCTTGTCTGAAAAAGTTTTGTCGCAAGTTTGACATTTAAGGGGTCTTTCGCCTGTATGAATGCGAATATGATCATCTAAATTATTTTTTCGAGTGAAAGATTTACCACAATTTGGCCAAGTACATGGGAAAAGTTTTTCTCCCGTATGAGCTTGTATATGTCTCTTTAAATCTATATTTTGAACAAAAGATTTACCACAACCTTGCCAAGTACACCTATAAGGCTTTTCTCCCGTATGGATAAGCATATGCTTAGTTAAATTACCTTTTATCGAAAAAGCTTGACCACAATCTTGCCAAGTGCACTCATAAGGCCTTTCCCCCGAATGAGTTAGCATATGATTTTTTAAATGGTGTTTATGAGCAAAAGATTTACCACAATCTTGCCAAGTGCAGAGGAGTTTTTTTAGCGTGGGGATTTCTAGCTTGGTTACTTGATAGCGTGCGTCTTCCGATAAATCTTCTGAAGATATCGATTTGGTATCTTCCTCTTGCTGGTCTTGATCCATTAAATCTAAGAAATTCTCTTCAAGCTCTCTATCTCGATCTCCTAAAAAGGCTTCTAAAAAAGTTCTTTTAAGTTTTGCTTCACATTCTGGTTCAAGCATTGACTGAAGGGGGATCATTAGAAAAAAAATGAGTATAATTATGACTTTTTTCATAGTGTTTTTAGGTTATTATTAAGTATTGGTATGATTGATGATATGACTATCAAGCAAACTTCTTGTATGTATTTGAATGTGTTCAGTTAAAGTATCATTTCGAGAAAAAGATTTACCACAATCTTGCCAAGTGCACTTATAAGGCCTTTCTCCCGTATGCGTTCGCAGGTGTTTCGTTAAATTAACCTGTTGAGTGAAAGATGCATCACAATCTTGCCAAGTGCACTTATAAGGCTTTTCTCCTGTATGGATTCGAATATGTTCAGTTAAGGTAATCTTTTGAGTAAAAGATGCATCACAATCTTGCCAAGTACATTTATAAGGCCTTTCTCCTATATGGGTTCGCAGGTGTACCGTTAAATTACCCTGGTGAGCGAAAGATTTGCTACAATCTTGCCAAGTACACCTATAAGGCCTTTTTCCCGTATGCGTTCGCAGGTGTTTCGTTAAAGTATCATTTCGAGAAAAAGATTTACCACAATCTTGCCAAGTGCACTTATAAGGCCTTTCTCCCGTATGGCTTCGAATGTGTTCAGTTAAAGTATCCTTTCGAGCAAAAGATTTACCACAATCTTGCCAAGTGCAGAGGAGTTTTTTTAGCCTGGGGATTTCTAGCTTGGTTACTTGATAGCGTGCGTCTTCCGATAAATCTTCTGAAGATATCGATTTAGTATCTTCGTCTTGCTGGTCTTGATCCATTAAATCTAAGAAATTCTCTTCAAGCTCTATATCTCGATCTCCTAAAAAGGCTTCTAAAAAAGTTCTTTTAAGTTTTGCTTCACAGTCTGGTTCAAGCATTGACTGAAGGGGGATCATTAGAAAAAAAATGAGTATAATTATGACTTTTTTCATAGTGTTTTTAGGTTATTATTAAGTATTGGTATGATCAATAATATGACTATCAAGCAAACTTCCTGTATGGGTTCGAATATGTTCGGTTAAATTACCCTTTCGAGTAAAAGATGCATCGCAATCTTGCCAAGTGCACTTATAAGGCCTTTCTCCCGTATGCGTTCGCAGGTGTTTCGTTAAATTAACCTGTTGAGTGAAAGATGCATCACAATCTTGCCAAGTGCACTTATAAGGCTTTTCTCCTG
>JAKAUO010000010.1 GCA_021827715.1 bacterium
CGATCTAACGGTGGTTGATTTCCACTGTTCAACATCTTGCTGCATACCAATTTCTTCTGGGGTCCAATTGTTTGCTATCCCATCTTTATAATGCTGGCGGGCCCACGTATAGCGCATAGGAAGAATTTTATTCGGGTCCATGTGCCCGTTATTTATAATACTTTTTGTTCGTTTTTGTGACGTCTCCATGATGATTCCTTTATCTTTATACTATTGACAAGATTCACAATCGGTGTTTTCAATTGAACAGGCTTTTGGCAACTCGGCAGCGGAAAGTGTTTCAATAGGCGCAGATTCAGATGGTGCATCATATTCACGTTTTTGCGTAAAGCCATATTCTTTGGCATCAAGGGTAGCTTTTTCAATTTGCGTTGCACCCAATGAGCGTAAATAATAGGTCGTTTTCAAGCCATAGTTCCATGCTGCACGGTATACATCATCAAGCTTTTTGCCAGAGACACCTTTTATAAAAACATTATGGGATTGACTTTGATCGATCCATTTACCGCGCTCTGCAGTAACTTTAATGAGCCACTCAGCATCAAGCTCAAACGCCGTTAAATATTTTTCACGCACATGCGCCGGGATCTTAGTAATGCTCCCCAAATCACCGTCACGATATTTAATATCATCGATCATTTCTTGGTTCCATAAGCCAAGTTTTTTAAGATCGTCAACTAAATAACTATTTATAACCGTAAATTCGCCACTTACGTTCGATTTTACATACATATTTTTATACATAGGCTCTATGCAAGGATAACAGCCGGCAATCGTTGAGATGGTGGCTGTAGGCGCAATAGCCATAGTATTTGAATTTCGCATGCCCTGTTTTTTAACGCGTTCTTTTAACGACGCCCAATCAAGACGTTGTGTGCGTGAAACCATTATGGGCATACCACGTTCTTTTTCAAGCAGATCTATAGTATCAATTGGGAATATTCCGCGATCCCACTTAGAACCTTTATATGATTGATACGCGCCATGTTCTGCTGCTAAATTACTTGATGCTTTAATAGCAAAGTATGAGATATGTTCCATGCTTTCATCGGCAAACTGCAATGCTTTTGGGCTTGCAAAAGAAATATTCATCTTACATAAGGCATCTTGGAAACCCATAAGGCCCAAACCAACAGGACGATGTTTTTTATTAGATTGTTCAGCCTCTTTAGTCGGATAAAAATTGAGGTCAATCACATTATCCAGCATACGAATAGCACTGGTTACAGTCTTTTCCAATTCGCTCAGATCCAAGCCATCTTGAGTAACTAAACGCTCTAAATTTATTGAGCCCAAGTTACATACTGCTGTTTCAGTTTCAGAAGTATTTAAGGTAATTTCCGTGCATAAGTTTGAAGAATGCACTACCCCTGCATGATCTTGCGGTGAACGAATATTGCAAGGATCTTTAAAGGTTATCCATGGATGCCCTGTTTCAAAAAGACGGGTCAGCATCTTGCGCCATAATTGTTTAGCAGGCATAGTATGATGCAACTCCATCCTACCGGCGCGAGCTTGGCTTTCATAATACTCATAGCGTTCCTCAAATGCCTTACCATATATATGATGCAAATCAGGCACTTCGTGCGGCGAAAAGAGTGTCCATTCGTTATCCTGAGTAACTCGTTTCATAAAAAGATCAGGGATCCACGCTGCTGTATTCATATCATGAGTACGGCGACGATCGTCACCGGTATTTCTTCTTAAATCGAGAAAATCTTCAATATCAAGGTGCCATACTTCTAAGTATGCACATTTACCTCCACGCCTAATGCCGCTGCGCGTAATAGCAACCACAATATCATTGGCAATTTTAAGGTAGGGAATAATCCCTTGGCTGGTAGCTTTAATACTTTTAATATAGGCGCCCGTTCCTCGGATATTACTCCAATCGGTACCAATGCCTCCTGCCCATTTAGAAAGCTGCGCATTATCACCCATGCATTTAAAAATATGATGCAAATCATCATTAACCGTTGATAAATAACATGAACTTAATTGTGCAACGGGTAACCCAGCATGAAACAAGGTAGGCGTTGAAGGAACATAATGGAGTCGCGAAAGAATAGTATAAAATTCTAACGCCCGCTCATTCTTATCTACTTCATTCAACGAAAGCCCCATAGCGATACGCATCCAAAATGCTTGAACCGTTTCATACCGCTGACCCTGATAGCGCAACACATACCGCTCATACAATGTTTGCATGCCTGTATAATGTAATAATGAATCACGCTCAATAACTAACGTGTTTGCCAAACGTTCTAAATCAAATTGCTGCATACGTGCATCTAATAAATTTTCCTGGCATGCACGTACAATATTTTCAATAAAAATATGGCGATAGCGTAATTCGTATTCTGACTGAGAACGAACTTTACCCCCGAGTTCGCGAAAAAGCTTTTGTTGCAATAAACGTCCTGCAACTATGCTATAGGCAGGATCTTTTTCTATAAACGTAACTGCAGCAAGAATTAATGATTTTATGATATCATTCGTGCTTATGCCATCAAATAAATTACGCACTGTTTCTTGCATAATAAGATCAACCGACACAATATCGGCGTAACCAATAATAGCACGCTGCAATAATGCTTCTATTTTTTGACGATCAAATGAAAATGTTCGACCATCACGTTTTTTTACTACCGACACGACGGGCGACGATGTAAAAGCCATCGCCCCAGTCGTCGAAACTGCTTTTTGTACATCCATACATCCCTCACCAATCGACATCTTCAGGAAAAATTAAACAAAAAAATCTATTCAATCTGAATAGATCTCAAAACTTAGATACTTAGATAATGTATCAGTTAGATACCGGAGAATCAACAAAAATTATAAATTTTTTTTTCAAAATATATTGTTCATTTTTATTTCATTTACGAGTATCCTTTAATCAAATTTGTAATTACAAAAAAATATACATTGCATTCACCCATAAAGAATTGTGTATGCTTATGATAGTTATTTTTTTTATATTAAGGAGAAACAGTTATGAAAAATATATATATGATGCTTGCAGCAACATTACTGGTAGGCGCAACATTACACGGAGCGTCACGTGGAGCAAGCAAAGTAAAAAGCTCAAAAAAAGAACAAAGAAAAAGTTATACTGAAGTAAAAACAGAACAGGAATTTGCCAGTAATTTTAGTAAAAATGGAACTTATGTAGTTAAATTCCATATGCCAGCATGTCCTGCTTGTGTACATATGGCACCTTATTTTGAAAAAGTTGCACAGGAGATGCAAGGACAGGCAACATTTTTATCGGTTGATATAACCTCTGCTGAACTTCAAGATCTTGCACGTTCTTTTAATATACAAGCATTACCAACCACTCTTATTATTACCGAAAAAGTGGGCGCACTTTCTGAAGAAGAACTTAAACGAGAAGTAATGAATGCATTGGGCAAAGGAAATTCACCAAAAGCTCCTGCGCCTGCAGCGCCTGTTTCTGCTCCAAAGAAAAAAGTATCAGCGCCTGCTGCATAAAAAATAAGCTTTTAGTTATTAAAAATAAGGCTCTTACGGGGGCCTTATTTTTTTTGAAAAATAGTATACTTAGTGCATTGATACAAACGATCATTATTACTCAAGGATCATTTATGAAAAAATTATTTCTATGCATATCATTATTTTCTATGGCCACTGCGTGGAGTATGGATCGTGAAAGAAAGGCGCATAAAAATTTTAAGCAGCCTGTTCATACAGCGCACAATGTAAAAGGCGAACAAAGCAGAAGACAAGAAATTGGTGCTTATGATCTCACTTCAAAACAGCGCAGAAAAGCGCCACAGAATCCTCAACCATTAGTTCCTGGCCTGGTACCCTTCATGGTTGCACAAGCTATTGTAATAGACTCTTTAAATCGTTAATTTACTATACTAAAAAGGGCCCGCGTTTTCGGGCCCTTTTTTAGTAATTTTATCTAAGCGCTACTAACAATAACGCTACCATCGACATCAACTTAATCAAAATATTAAGTGCTGGGCCGGAAGTATCTTTAAATGGGTCACCTACGGTGTCACCAATAATAGCAGCATGATGAGCCGGAGAGCCTTTGCCGCCAAAATTACCTGCTTCGATATACTTTTTAGCATTATCCCAGGCTCCGCCACCATTTGCCATCATCAATGCCAATGCAATGCCGCACACGGTTGCACCCACTAATAAACCGCCTAACATTTCAATGCCTGCTTGGCCAACAAAAATAACTTTAATAAGCACAGGAACTGAAACGGTAATAAAGCCAGGAAGAATCATTTCACGTAATGAGGCTTTGGTACTAATGGCAATACAACGTTCGTAATCTGGTTGCGCGGTGCCTTCCATAATACCAGGAATCTCTTTAAATTGACGGCGCACTTCAACCACCATTTTAAGAGCCGCTTCACCCACAGAACGCATAGTAAGCGATGAAACCCAGAAAGGCATAGCAGCGCCAATAAAGATACCTGCAAGCACTAACGGATTTAATAAATCAAGCGCATGTATTCCCGCTTCAACTTTAAAAACAGCAAAGACACTTAATGCTGCAAGCGCTGCAGAACCAATAGCAAAACCTTTTCCGATAGCTGCGGTAGTGTTTCCCAAAGAATCAAGTTTATCAGTAATAGCGCGAACATTTTTACCGAATCCTGCCATTTCTGCAATACCACCAGCATTATCTGCAATAGGACCATATGCATCAACTGTCATAGTGATGCCCACCGTAGCCAACATCGCCACTGCTGCAAGTGACACACCAAAAACACCGCCACCATAGGTAAATGCACACACTACGCTGCCAGCCAAAAGAATCATAGGCAGCACTACTGATTCCATTCCTACAGAAAGACCGTAAATAATATTAGTTGCAGCGCCAGATTGTGAAATTTTTGCCAAATTGTGAATAGGTTTTGCAGAGGTATAGTATTCAGTAATAAGGCCGATCGCAACACCACTCAGGCACCCTATTACCAATGCTGTATAAAGCACAAAATCAATATGCATAACATTCATGTAATAAGCGGTACCCGCTAAAAATGCTATTAATGCAACATAGGTAGAGTTACGCAACAAGGTCGCAGAACTGGTTCTTAAAACAAGCACAGAGGCCAAACCTAATAATGAACTAAAAAGTCCAATCACAGAAACCATTAATGGGAAGGTGATATATTCAATCAATCCAAAATATTTTTCATGGGAGGTTGCAAGCAAAATAGAGGAAATCATCGCCGTTACATATGATTCATAAATATCGGCACCCATGCCCGCAGTGTCGCCCACACAGTCACCTACGTTGTCCGCAATAACTGCCGGGTTACGTGGATCATCCTCAGGAATATTTGCTTCCAATTTACCCACCAAGTCAGCGCCTACATCGGCAGATTTGGTATAAATACCGCCGCCCACACGAGCAAAGAAAGCAACAAGTGATGCCCCCACGCCAAATGCGGTAAATAATACGGGGAAGTTAGCCATGTGCAGCAGATAGTACAACACGCCGCCAACACCGATTACACCAAAACTTGCAACGGTAATACCCATCACCCCGCCGCCAAAAAAAGCTACTAAAAATGCTGCACGCTCACCATGGTTTTTAGCCGCTATTGCAGTCCGCACATTGGCAAGAGTTGCTGCATGCATCCCAATAAGACCAGTCATTAATGAAAAAAGTGCACCGATTAAAAAACAAACCGCTGTTACCCATGAACTGACTACCACCAGCAATGCGGCTATAAGAGCAAGCACAAGAGCTATAATAGAATATTCTTCACGCAAAAAAGTCATGGCGCCCAAGCGAATTACTTTGGCAATGCCAAGCGCCTTTTTATCATCAACGACAAGCGTTGTAATAGAATGCAATAACAGTGCTACCGCAAAAAGGCCCGTAAGGCCACTTATTACTGCCCACAGAGGGACAAATAGTTCAGTCATGAAATCTCCGTTGTAATGTATTTTTTTAATGGAATAAAATATCTTTTATACTAATAGGCTTATTGAATTTTGTAAAGATTACAGGTGTCTGCTAAACGCAAGGCTGCTTCAACGATAACAGGATCTTGTACCAGTATATTTGCATTGTGCCAATCGGTCTCTGAAAAACCATACCATAATTCACTAGCGGTAACAGGCAATTTGGAAGTCTTTATTTTTTGCCAGAAAAAGGGAATAAATACTCTTAATGCATTTAACTGAGCTTTATATACCTTCTCAAGTTGTGGATCTTGTTTTTTATTTAATAGCGCTATTACATCTTCATCACTGACTGTCTTATACATTAGTTGAATCACCGCATCGACTTCGGGCGATAGTTCTTTTTTTTTTATCTCCCGTGATACTTGATCAAAATAATGTGAACATCGTACTATTAATGCCTCTCCAGCATATGTCCCATCAACGATAAATAACAAAAAAAGCATTATTTTTTTCATAAAAATCCCTATAACGATTCAAGAATTTCACGTTCACTAAAATGATATTTATTTTCTTGTACTAATTGATACTCATCGGGCCCTTTACCTAATAAAGCAATAATAGAACCTTCTTTTGAAAGAGAATATGCATATTTTATCGCAAGCGCACGATCGTATTCAAGAGATACCTTGTCCATAGACTGTTCAGGAATACCTGCAAGAATATCCTGCATTATTTTTTCTGGGTCCTCACCTCGAGGATTGTCCGTAGTGAGAATAACTGCATCAGCATATTCCACGGCAAGCGAACCCATAATGGGCCGTTTAATTACATCCCTATCACCGCCTGCGCCAAACACCACAATAAGATGTTGGGTTTCAGAGCGCAACGTAGAAAGCACTGCCTTCATAGACGATGGAGTATGCGCATAATCAATATAAGCAATAACATCACCGGCAAGTTCATATTTATTTAAACGCCCGGGGACACCTGCAAAATTATATACTGCCTGTTGAATGATTTCAGGATCAACCCCAAGACTACGTGCTAATAAATAGGCCATATGAATATTATGCATATTAAAGGCACCCAATAAATGATTATTTTCAAATACTAACTGGTCGATATATCCACTTATACCTGCTTTTGAAGTGCCAATAAGGGTTATGTTACTCATGCGACTCAATTGGGCTTGAATACACAAAGAACGCAATGAACTGACAAGCGCATCATCACCATTAAGAATAACCGGGGCATTTAGCTTTACCTGTTTTAATAGTGAGGCTTTTGCTGCAAAATAATCGTTCTGGGTGGCATAAAATTCACCATGCTCATGGCTAAAATTGGTAAAGATTGCCGCATCAAACTCAATACCATGCACACGATGCAAACTCAGCGCTTGGGCGGCAACTTCCATGATCACCCATTGCACCTCCTGGTTAACACACGCGTCTAGAAACAGGTGAATATAATCAGGCTGTTGGGTGGTCAATTGGGTGGGATATTCCCGGTTGAGTATCGAATTACCTACCGTACTTAAGCGAGCAGTTTTATAGCCTGCCGTTTTTAAGATATGCTCAATCAAATAGGTGGTAGTGGTCTTACCTTTAGTGCCTGTAACACCAATAATTTTTAATTTTTTTGCAGGATACCCATAGGCATGCGCGCTTAATTCGGCCAACGCCTTTCGCGTATTTTCAACGCGAAAACTTGCAACTCCTTTAAGTGCCTGTTGGAGATCTTCTGGGATATGCGCATTTGATTCAAGTACCAGAGTAGTAGCGCCTTTTTCAACGGCCGTTTTGATAAAATGGGTACCATCTTTTTTGGTGCCCGCTATAGCCACAAACGTTGATCCTTTACCAATCGTATCAGTATGCGAAGATACTTTATAAAAAGCGGGCAAATCATCAGATGAATTTTTTCTTGTCTGGTTTTCATCGACACATGCGGCGCGTCTTAAAATGGGCAAAAGCATGATTAATGCATATAGATTTATTATCAGCATTCCACCATTTACGATATCAACCGAGCTCCATACTAAGGAAACAGAACTAAATATACCAAAAAAGATCATACCGGAATAAAGCGCCGTGTACCAAGCAATAGGAACATGGGGCATAAGAAACATCCAGCATTCTCGGCCAATATAAGCGTATGCAACCAGTACCCCCAGACCAAAAGAAACTGAAAGGAACGTTACTATTATCTTTCCATATATCCCAAAAAGTGTTTCAAATGCCGCGCTAGTCAATGCCGTACTGGTAAGACCACTTTCCCATACACCGCTTGCTACAAAAATTAGTAATAATAAACAGCAGACCAAATGGTTGCTAATCATGAGCGACGCCATAGACATCACCCCATTTTTAAACGGCTCTTTACCACCTGTTGCGCCGAACAAAATACCTGCCGTACCAAGCCCCAGTTCAGTAGCGCTCACTGACCGTGAAATACCATAACGCAATGCCGTCTGAACGGTATACCCCATTCCTGCGCCCGCAACCGCTTTCCAGGTAAATGCATAGTGCATGATAAGCGCCAAAGCAGAACCCAATGAGGCAGCGTGATACACTAAAAGAGCGAGTGTGCAGGTAAAAAAAAGTCCCACTTTAATAGGAATAATTTTATCTGAAAAATTAATAATACGTTGAGCGCCGCCGTAAAAAATATAGACCATTACTAAAAACAGAAATAAGGCAATAACTGGCTTATCAAACCCGGTTAACCGCTCAATGCCAATAGTCATCGAATTACACTGCATCGCGCTCCCAGCAACAAAACTGGTCAGCAAACAAAAAAGTGCATATATACGAGGAAGATATTTTTTACCCGGAACAAGAGCCAAGTAAATCATGGGGCCGCCACGAAAGGTGCCTGAACTATTTTCATCAATAAAATAGTTGCTCGCATACACCTCAACAAAACGGAGTGCGATACCAAAAAAACCGATAAGCGCTATCCAAAATGCTGCCCCAGGCCCCCCAGAAGAGATCGCCGTGGCCATCCCGGCCCCACTGCCGTTACCTAAGCTGGCACTTAAAGTATTAAGAAATGCTTGAAAGGGCGTTATGTATTCGTTTCCCGTGACTGTCTTTTCTGAAGGATATAACACGTAATACCACGATTGCCAAAAATAGCGCACTTGTATCCACCTGAATGCGAAGGTCATGACAAGGCTCGTGGCAACAATAACGCCGACTAACGGCCATCCCCATAAAAAATCACTGAGGATGTTAATTGCGTTTTCGATCATGTACATAAAAAGCCCGTACCCCTTTTTGAATTTCCGGCATCAACCACATAAGCCCATAGAGATTACTGATAATCAATCCGGCATTCACAATATCAATTGTTTTCCACAATATACGCACCTCAACCAATGCACCAAAAAGTGCCATTAGACAAAAAATTAAACCGTAGAGAAAAAGATATCTCCCTTTGGTTAAAAAAGACCAACATTCGCGACCGATATAAGCATAGGCAATAACGCAACCAATACCAAACATCATAGAAAGAATATTAACGATCCAGCCACCAAATGTGCCGAAAATGGTTTCATAGGCAAAGATAGTCATTCGTATATCACCATACCCGCTTTGCCATGCCCCTGTTGCAACAAAGAGCCACATTAGAAGAAAACAGACGCCAAAGTTGCTGATAGAGGTAGTAGCAAGCGATATAATACCACTACGCACCGGATTTTTCGCACCGGTTGTTCCAAAGATAATTCCCGATGTTCCTAGGCCAACTTCAGTAGCGTTAATCGAACGCGCAATACCAAAGCGCATTGCTGTTTGCATGGTGTATCCTAAAAGTGCCCCGTGAACCGCTTGTTGCGTGAAGGCATGTTGCGTCATAATCATCAATGCTTGCCATAGTGAACTGACATTATAGATAAGTGCCAAAAATGTTGCGACGAAAAAAAGCCCAACTTTAAGCGGCGTTACTGCATCAGATACACGCACAATACGGCGGGCACCACCTACCATAATATAAAGCAAGAATATAAACATCACTAATGCAATAGCGTATTCGTTCCATGCCGTCATTTCAACCAGCCCTGATTTTATAGAATTGCATTGCATCGCATTGCCCGTTACGAACGTAAGCAGCAAACAAAAGAATGCATAAAATTGCGGCAACCATGAGCCCCCTGGCACGCGCGCTAAATAGACCATCGGGCCACCGCGTATTATCCCACTTGTCTGTTTTTCAGTAAAAGCGGTACTTGCATAGACCTCTGCAAAGCGAATCGACATGAGAAAAAAACCAAGAACGAATATCCAAAAACCTGCTCCTGGACCACCGCTATACATGGCGGTTGCCATACCAACAAGACTCCCATTACCCAAACTCGCGCTCAGTGCATTGATGAATGCTTGAAACGGGGTGATATAATTTTCTTCTATTTTAGTTGATGTACCTACTTCCGGCGTGAGGAGATAGCGCCAAGAACGGATAAAATAACGGAACTGGATGCCGCCAAAGGCAATAGTCATCACAATGCTTACGCACATAATCCCTATAATGAGTGGCCAGCCCCACAGAAATTCGCCAATCTTTTCTATTAAAAGACCTAATTCTTCATATAACATTGTAACTCCCGCATCCTTAAGGTACACTAGATTAAAATAATACTCGTAATAATTTTTTATTATAAAAGAATACCGCCATGTTGACAAACAGACTTGTAAGAACTTCAACCGGAAAACTAGCCGCCCTCGATTTAGGAGACCAATGGGTAGGTATTGCGCTTTCAGATAGCACGCGTACCTTGGCAAAGCCCTTTAAGACCGTCCCCTTTGCTGACCATAGCTCTGCAATTGCTGCACTTATCGCTCAGCAGGAACCCGCAGCCATTATTATCGGATACCCTAAAACCATGCGAGGCACAGAAAGCGAACAAACAAAAAAAATTCTTGCCCTGCATGCAGAACTTGAAGCTCGGTTTTCTGAAACACAATTTATTTTATGGGACGAGCGCTTAAGTAGTAAACGTGCACAAACTGCAAGCCCGGCTCGGACAAAAGAAGAAAAATTAAAATCTCATGCTATTGCAGCAGCCTTTATACTCGATTCTTATTTGGGCTTTCTTAAAATGCAGCAATTTTTATCAGAATAGATTATTAAACCGAAAGAGAAACTATGAACAAAAAAATAAACATGCTTATCGCCATGGTGACATTTGCCAACCCTATCTGCGATAGAGCAACCAAAAATTAAAATTCCCCGCGTTACCCCTCAAATTTCAAAGAAAAGAGATTATTCAGAAGCTAACAGAAAAAGTAAGCTCAAGCGCGCTCGCGCTAAAAAACTAGTCGAAAGGCCAGGTTTTCAGAAAGAAATAATAGATCAATATGGACTCAGCAAAGAAACTGTAGAAAAAGCATGCAAGTTTTTTAAAAATCAACCATTGGGGCAATTCCCTGAGACTGCCCAAGGGATCGAAGAGCTCAGTAAAAAATATGATGAGAGGGGCTTATATATAAGAAAGTACGCCTTGGAAACCGGTCGAGTAAAACCATTCCCAGCCCCCAATAAAGAGGGATCTCTTGCTCCCAATCAAAAGCTCAAGCCCATCACATCCAAGCCAGAAACGCAGAGCGCTACAATCTCAAAATCTGATATTCGTTCTACTGTAGTTAGTATACCGGTACAGATCCCAGAAGTTTCAGAAGAAGAGCAAGCGCCTAAAAAGATGCGAATAAGTTATTTAATAGATTAAAGGGGATAATGGGATCAAACACAATAAAAAAATTGCAAAAAAATAAAATTTGCCAATAATTGACAAAGAAGTTCTCCTTCAAGTACGCTGTCAGCAAAGAAGGAGCTACGTATGAAGTGTTCAAAATGTAATGGACTCATGGTGGTCCAATCATTTTTTGATCATTTTTTAAACTTTGACGGCTGGAAATGCCTTAATTGTGGAAAAATTATGGTCAAGAAAGAAAAAACCATTGAATTTGACGCCTTTAGTATTTTCTATCAACAACAAAAGAATAATAACCGGAATTAACTAATAACATGCCATCTTTGCCTTCAGCGTTTCATCTTGTTATTCACAGTGGCTACCAATCAGTTTTTATGGGTCTCTATGACCGTACTAAAAATATTGATACAGTATCGCTCGACAAAAAAACGGTCAGCGCTTTTTTAGTACCTTCATTATTAGAGTTTCTAATCCAACATGAAATAACCTTTGGTGATCTTTCCTTTATAGGTGTCCATTCAGGGCCGGCGCCATTTACCACCTTACGTGTAGGCATAACAACAGCTAATGGATTAGCCTTTGCAACTAAGATTCCCTTAATTCCCGTTAATGGTTTGGAGACTCTGAGTATGCTTTATCCAGAATATACAGTGCTTCTTAATGCATTTTGTGATGATGTCTATGTTGGCAAAAAGGGCGCAGTCTCTTGCCAAAATATTGATGCTTTCTTGCAGCAGGAATCTGTGCTATCCCAAAAAATTACCTATATCGGTAATGGTGCCCACTTACATGAAAAAAAAATAAAAGATGCTCTAGGCGCCATGACGCATATACCTGCAGATTATCCCTATGAAGCTTCGCTTGAAGATATTGCGCATGCTGCATGTACCAAATGGCAAGCAAAAAAAGATATCACTGATCAAGTTATTCCGACGTATCTTAAAGAGTATTCAGCAAAAATTAAAGTCTAAGCACGCCCATTATTAATGCCGCAGCATCACGCGCACGCAAAACCGTGCTTGTGAGCTTAACGGGAGTAAAGAATGTATAAAGCATTTCTTTTTCTGAGATAGTGAAGTCACCTTCAGGACCCCAGATGGCAAGATACCCATTTTGAGAACGTAAAAGTTCTTTGTGTTTTAAAAGGTGCTCACCGGAAACATCGCACCACAATTTTTTACTCGAGGCATACTCAGCCATGCGCTCTTCAATAAAATGTTCAAGCGCATAAAGAGGAACAATAGTCGGCAAGCTGTATTGTTTTGATTGCTCAGCAGCTGCAATAGCTATTTTCCCAAGCCGCTCATAATCTTTTTCAGTCAAAACTTTTCTACTTTTTTGAGTAGTTACCAGATGGATTTTTTGAACACCATGCACCGTTGCCAGGTAAACAACCTCCTCGAGCGCATCTCGCTCAAGTATCGGCACTACAATATCCAGCGAAGGCAATATGGGATTAATCTTAATTTGATTATTGATCTGACACTCAATCTGTTTTTTATGTACAACAGCAATAGTACAATGATAGACGATACCATGCGTAAAAAGAATTATAGACTCCGTGAGCCTTAACCTGAGTATCGTGACGATTCGCATAATAATCCGTGGATCAATTATCTGCAATACAGAAGAGTTTTGCTCAACGCGGTAGCCATTTTCTTCGATAAAAAGTGCAAACACATGTGCATCTTTTGGTTTCATGCTAAGCTTTTTTTACTAATGATAAAAGATATTTTTTTAGTGAAGTATATGACTCTGAGCAAAATTCTTTGACCGCAAGTGCTGCAATAAAGATATGCACCCCTGCCATTTGCGCAACCTGTTCAATCTTTTCTTCATAAGGACCTTTCTTGACCATCAATTGCTCTATTTCTTCATCATCAAAGCATATATCATCAAATAATATATCTATTTCACTTTGTGAATATTTTTCATTGACCAGAGCATGAGCCTGTGTGCTGAATATACATGCCAAAAAACCCGTAATTATTGTAATCTTTTTTTTCATAACAAAATCTTTCTACACTGTAAGCAGAACATCTACAGTAATTCCACCAAAAAGTGTAGCATAGGTGAAAGTTTATTACCATGAATAAGGCAAAAAGGGCCGTAGCCCTCATCATTCTGGATGGTTTTGGATATAACGTTACTATAAAAAATAGTGCCATCACTCAACAAACAATGCCCTTCTTTTTTTCATTACTTGATTCTTACCCATGGACAACCTTGCAGGCATCAGGGACCAGTGTTGGATTGCCTGCAGGAACACCCGGCAATTCCTCAGTTGGCCATTTTACGTTAGGAGCTGGGCAGATTATCCAACAACCATTAACAGAATTTAGTTTACTCATACAGAAGCATACACTCTGCACGCTACCTATTATTCAAAAAAATTTTACTCAGCTTGCACAAGCAGGAAAGACATTACATATTTTGGGTCTTATGTCTGATGGCAATTCCCACAGTAGACTCGAATTTACACAAGCAATTATTGGCTGCGCGCGAAAGTACCATATCAAATCTCTTAAAGTTCACGCTATCTTAGATGGGCGAGATGTCCCACAAAAAAGTGCCGCTCAATTTTTGTCAAAAATCGATGCGCCTATTGTAACCATACAGGGGCGTCTTTACGCTATGGACAGGAACCAAGATCAGCAGCGGCTTGAGCGTGGCTATATGGTGATTACCCAACAACGCGCAAATAATACTGCGCAATCATGGCAAGATGCTCTTGATTATTACTACAAAAAGGGTTTTAATGATGAAACCATACCCCCTACACAATTGACAGCAGATGCGACCATTCAACCCGGTGACGGTCTGGTGTTTGTAAATATACGAGCAGACAGAGAGCGTGAAATATATAGACTTTTAAAAAACAATTCGGATCTTTCTTTTTTGATAACGGGCATTAACTATGATGATGATCCAAAGGCAGAAGCTATTTGCAAAACGCCCCAAGCACAGCATACCCTGGGTGATTATCTAGAAAAGCATGCCATATCCCAATTTACCATCGCTGAGTCGGAAAAATATGCCCATGTGACCTATTTTTTTAATGGCGGGCGCCAGGCAATACACCCAAACGAAACTCGAGTTATTATTGAATCAGATAATCCAGTAAATTTTATTCATGAGCCTGCTATGAAAGCTGGGGAAATTACACGGGCACTTCTTCACGCGGCACATACACAGACTGCACAATTTTATCTGGTAAATTATGCCAATGCTGACATGGTAGGCCATTCGGGAGACTTACCGGCTACCAAAAAAGCAGCCAGAGTTCTTGATGAACAACTTAAGCAACTGTATAAGGTTTTTGTGCAAGAATTGGGTGGTACACTCTATATTACTGGTGATCATGGTAATGCAGAAGATAAAAGTAACCATAACCCGGCACATACTACTAACCCTGTTTATTTCTTAATAGTAAGCAACCCGCCCTGTGATAAAAAGATACTTATGCACATGAAGACATTGGCTGATGCAAAAGAGGTGATTATAAAAAATTCTTTGTAAGCACTCATATTTTATCAAGATCAAACCACGGCACTACCAAGCCTTGAGAACGAGTTTGGGTCATATCCCCTGCGTATACTACCACCGATTCACCTGCTGAAGAAACTTGTCCCTTAAACCAATTGAGTGTATCAAAAAAAGCACTATTCATTGTTTGTGATGCTTTTATTTCGATAGGAATAGTAATTCCACCCCGTTCAATAATAAGATCGACTTCACGCTGCATAGTATCCCTGAAAAAGGTTAACCTGCTCGAACGAACAGCCTGAGCATTAATATGTTTTATGATATCAACAATGACCATATTTTCAAAAAGCGCTCCATAAAGTCCCCTTTGTTGTATCAGCGTATGAGTATCTATGCCCATTAAAGCTGTGGCAAGCCCGACATCATAAAAATATAATTTAGGTGACTTTGTAATACGTTTACCCAAATTGTTATGATATGACGGCAATAAGAAAATAATAAAACTCGTCTCTAAAAGAGATAACCAATTTTTTGCTGTAATAACACTAATGCCGCAATCAGTTGCAAGGGCAGTGAAATTAATGGTTGAGCCCAAGCGCAGAGCACAAAGTTGCATAAATTTCTTAAACAACAAAATATTTTCAATATTTCTTATGGTTCGTATATCACGCTCAACATAGGTCACTATATAATTTGCATAATAATCAGTTGCCTTAATTGCTGGCTGATAGGCTCTCGGATAAAAGCCCTTTTCCATCTGCTGTTCTATAGTATCTTCTAATAAATGAGCACTTTTTAATTCTTTAATTGAGAAGGGCAATAAGGTATAAAAATATACTCGGCCGGCTAAAGATTCTGTTATTTTTTCATATAATAAGAAATTTTGAGAGCCTGATAAAATGTAATATCCCAGATGAGGGTCCTTATCAGCCGCAACTTTTATTTGGGCGAACAATGCAGGAGCATATTGAGCCTCATCTAATATAATCCCATATTCATTTTTAAAGCTTTTTAAAAAACCTTTGGGATCCCTATTAGCAAAATCAGCCATCTCTGCATCTTGCAAGTCAACATAGTGGTGGTTTTTGAACATTCTTTTTACTAATGTACTTTTTCCCGACTGCCGGGGACCAACTATAGCCAAAACTGGCATTTGCTGAGCACCAGCACGAATTCTTTCTTCCAAATCTCTTGATACAAACATTTTTTTACCCTTTGGTATTTGAAAATCATATACTATACTATCGGTTTTTCAGATACTTATATAGAGTTTTTTATTATATTTTTACCAACAGATGAGTAAAATTATCTTTCTGAGCTATGAGCATTACCAAAACTGTACTCTTCAAAAAGCTTTCCCTTGGTAAGAAATAGTTCTCTGCCCTGAGGAATCTCGTAATAAAACCAGCAAGCAGAACTGTTGTCTGTAAGTGAAAGTCTCGTGGCACCTTTTGCCTTAAAATAAAAAAAGTCGCCATGAGGTGTCTGTGCAATAAATATTCGTGAATCGGTTTTTAAGTTTGTTATATCAACTTCAACTGAAGAGTCTGCAAACTTTTCAAGCCTATCTTTTATTGCCTCTTGAAGAATAACCTTTTGAACCTTTTCAGGAGTTCCAGCTGCAAGCGAAAAACTTATCGTCATGAGACCAAAAAAAAACCGATTGTTCATGTTGCCCTATTAAAAAGAATATTCAAGATACACATATTTACCATTATCATACAAATATTTAAAGCCGAGCTTTTCATACAATGAAAGCGCACTCTTATTAATAAGCCGCGTACATATCTCGACAGAAAGGGCGCCTTCATGATGCATACGGTCAAGAATAAAGCGTATCATTTTTTCAGCTATCCCTTGACGACGATACTGCTCATCAACAAAAACAAATTGAATTTTCCCAAACAGTGAAGAATCGAAATAATAAGAAATAAAGCCCACCGGTCGAGCATCTTTGTAATAAACAAAAAAATGTACACGGGCCTTGGTAAACATATGAAAACCGGTATCAAGAGTTTCTTGCTGATTGTACCCAATCGACTCATCAGCAATCAACCAAAAATGAGCTTTTCCTGTTTGCTCTAAAATATAGGCTCTATCTTGCTTTGGGTCATAAGGATAGATACCTTCTTGCGTACGACTTTTGTTGCCGCACCCACTTAAAAGAATAATAAAGAATGAAAAAAAAGTAATTTTTTTATACAAAAGCATAGTTATTTCCTATATTCAATGGCACGTAACATAAGTGCATGGGCAGGCGCCGTTTTTAAATTTTGCTGAGGGTTCTTTTCTTGCAGCACATCATGCAAAAAAGTTGCAGAATCGGCAATACCGTTTTCTAATTGCATGGTCATGGCTTGCAAGGATGCACCGATAATGCGACGTATCATATACCGTAAAAACCCTGGCCCTTGTACGCGCACGCGGTACATAGTATATCGCTTTAAATAGATTACTGAAATAGCAGTAATAGTTCGCACGGTACTTTCTTTGTCATCACCGGTGCAGAAAGATCTAAAGTCATGCGTACCGAGAAAAACATTCAAATTTTTTTGTAAGAGTGGTATATCGAATTTTGCGTAATAGGGTACACAATACCGAGCTAAAAAGGGTACCATCCGAGTAGGGCTTATATAATAATCATAGGTCTTTGAAATTACGCCATCCTGCAATTCAAAATCAGAGTCAACTAAGGTCACTTCCCGCAACATAATAGTTGGGGGCAATGCACCCTGCCATGCACGCTTTAATTTTTCTGCATCGATAACAAAATCTATGGTCACGCGGGCAACCTGTCCCCATGCATGCACACCAGCATCGGTACGCGATGCACCAACTAAGCTTATGGGCCTTTTTTGAAATGCTTTAAAAAATGATTTTTCTAGTTGACCGGCAACGGTTATCTTTTTGGGTTGCCACTGCCACCCATGATAATCATACCCGTCATACGCGATCACTAATTTATAATAATACACTTTAATCTTCTAAGTTAGCACCATTAAGTAAATTTATTATCTCCTCTAAATGAGAAGAGCTTTCTTTGCTTCCTCGAATGCGCATTAAATTTTCAAGTGGCGTCTGGCCCGATGTATCTTGCACAAAAGGGTTAGCTCCCCAACCTAATAACATTGTAGTAAACGTAGTATCATATCTACTTACTGCCCCATGCAAAGGTGTACGCCTGCAATCTATCAAAGAAATAGTTTGATCAATAAAATTTACATCAAAATTATATTTTACCACCATTTTTTCTAAAATTTCTTGATTATATTGATATCTATAATCTTCGGTTAATTTCATAAATATCATTCCCCATATAATTTTTTCATTTTTAAATGAAGCTAGTTTATGGGCTACTTTTCCCAAACATGATGTCCTTGAAACAATAGCACCCGCTATTTGCTGACATATGGGATCGAGCTTCCATCGATATGGCTCCGTTAAACCTTCAATTGCTCTATCTTTATCATTTAGCAATCTATCAACTATTGATGCTTCTTCAATATCTTTAAGTTCTGTGGACAAAAAATTACCCTGTTCACGTTCGCGCAAAAAATTAACAATATTTCTGTTGTTCTGAATGCCACTCACATCAGCAGCAATCAAAAAGATTAATAATATAAAATAATAATTTTTCATAATTTTATCCCTAAAATATGTATTCGATCGATTTTATTTTATTAGATGGATCCCGGATCGAGTCCGGGATGACACTTTGCAATTCAAGACTCTCTAAAAAAAAGGGGGCATTAAGCCCCTTTTAATTATTTTTAAGGTAAAACTTACTTACGCAATGTCGCGCGTAAAATTTTCTTACGTAAACGAACCGATGCAGGCGTTACTTCAATGAGCTCGTCGGGCATGATCCATTCCATACATGTTTCAAGTTCCATTTTTCTAGGAGGTTCAATTTTAACGGTATCATCTGAACCAGATGCACGCATGTTTGTTAATTTTTTAAGTCTGCATGGGTTAACATCCATATCATCACCACGGCTATTTTCACCAATGATCATACCTTCATAAATAGGATCACCCGATTTAATAAAGAGAATACCGCGTTCTTGAATCATATTAAGAGCGTAGTCAGTTGAAGGACCATTTTCCATGGAAACAAGAGCACCTTTGGTACGCATGGAGATATCACCTTTATAGGGTTGATAGCCAGAAAAACTAAATGTTGCAATGCCGGTACCACGTGTATCGGTTAAAAATTGGCCCCTGAAACCTAACAATCCACGAGAGGGCACTTCAAATTCTATGCGTACACGACCATTATCATATAATTCAAGGTTCTTCATCTCAGCTTTCTTTTTGCCCAGTGATTCCATAATAACGCCTTGGTGTTCCTGCATAACATCAACCACCAAGTATTCAATAGGTTCACATTTAACGCCATCGATATTTTTATAAATAACTTCAGGAGCAGAAATTTGGACCTCAAAACCTTCACGGCGCATGTTTTCAATCAAAATACCTAAATGCAATTGTCCACGACCCGAGATCTTGAATGATTCAGGAGAATCGGTAGGGTCAACGCGCAACGCAACGTTAGTTTTTAATTCTTTATCAAGACGGTCTTTAATTTGACGCGAGGTTAATAATTTACCCTCTCTGCCATTAAAGGGTGAATCGTTAACCGACATATAAAGAGACAATGTCGGCTCATCAATTTTAACATATGAATGCGGCAATGGATTACCTACGTTACATAAGGTGGTACCAATAGTCACCGGATCAGTAAAACCAGTCACGGCTATAATATCACCAAATTCAGCACGTTGCGTTTCCGTGCGTTGCAAACCCAAGAAGTTATAAATTTTTGTAATTTTTGTTGGTTTGCTGACCGTATCATCCTTACACAAAACAACCTGCTCTCCCACAGAAAAACTGCCACTAAAAACACGACCAATAGCAATTTGTCCCAAAAAGTCTGAATGGTCCAAACTGGTAACCAACATTTGCAAACCATCAACTTCTTCAGCAGGCTCTGGAATAGTATTAATAATAGTATCGAACAAAATCTTCATATCTGCAGTAGGACTTTCCGGGTTATCCGTAACAAACCCCATGCGAGATGAGCCATATAATATAGGAAAATCGAGCTGGCTTTCATTGCGGGCAAGATCGAGAAAAAGGTCATGGATCAACCCTTCAGTGCGTGCAATATCTGCATCTTTACGATCAATTTTATTAATAAGAACAATAGGCTTTAAGTTTAATTCGAGGGCTTTATATAATACAAAACGTGTTCCCGGCAAGACCCCTTCTGCGGCGTCAACAAGTAATAAGAACCCTTCTACCATTTGCAAAGTACGCTCAACCTCACCACCAAAGTCACTATGGCCCGGGGTATCTACGATATTAATAAAATAGTCTTGATATTTAACACCGGTATTTTTAGCTAAAATAGTTATCCCACGCTCTTTTTCAAGGGCATTAGAGTCCATAACACGGTCAGAGGCATCATTTTGGATGGTTCCAGATTGACGCAATAATTTATCAACCAGCGTGGTTTTACCATGGTCAACGTGCGCGATAATAGCAATATTACGAATATTTGGTCTTGTTCTTTGTGTCATAGGTACTCAAAATAGGGAAAAAGAAGGTTAGAAATTGTACTTTATTCTTAAATATACAATTTCCTTGCCTTTCTGTCCACCAAACCTTCTTTATTTGATTTTTATACGTGAGTTTCTTGAGTACTCTCTTCATACGCAGATGCCCGAGGATCCGCTTGCATAAACTCTGGTTGTTGTTCAAGATGATCAAGGAATTCTTCTATCGTAAGATTATCAATAGCTTTTTTTTCAAGATCGCATACAGGAAATAATACTTCAACAAGTTCGATGGAATTTTCCTGAAATCCTCGATACAACGCAAGCCCTAATGCAGAAAACCTCTCAGTTATGCGATATTTTCTTTCAGAGAAAGTCTTTTTGAAAATATACTGCCGGTCCATTTTAACGCTACTATTTTGGACATAGGCGCTTAAAATTTTTACTTTCTGCAACCGAGTAAACTCATGCGAAGTGATCACGGAAAAAACATCATAGATAGTAACAGCAGCCCGTATAGTCACGCAAAACATTATCAGGAAAAAAATAATTACTTTTTGCACCTTCACCCCCCTAGCTCATTCTTAGAGTATTAAATTTTTAATACAAAATGCAATAAAGAAATAGGGTTGAAAAAGATATCTTTCAAGAGTAATACACCTTTCCATTCCTGACTGGGCATTAAAAAAGCCCGCTTAAAGCGGGCTTTACAATTATTAAGTTTTTAAAAACTTAATAATTTTGAGAATACGGCAAGAGCGCCATAGTGCGCGCTTTGCGAATTTCTCGCGAAACTAAACGCTGATAGTATGCTGCATTTCCTGAAATACGGGAAGGCAAAATTTTACCACGTTCGGTTAAAAAACTTTTCAATAAATCGACATTTTTGTAATCAATAGCAGATTCTGGAAGTTCGCCAGAAGTAAAACGGCAACGTTTTGCTGCAGTAAAACCTGTTTTACGAACTCTTTTTTTTAAAAGACGACCACTTATCTTTAATTTTGACATATCAAATCCTTACTGCAGTTATTCTAATTCAAGAGTTTCTTCTTGAGAAACTTCTTTGTTATATGAATTGTATTCACGTGAGGGTGCGCTATCAAGCGATTCCGGACGATGGTATTCCAAGGGCCCATTTTCACCAAGCGCCGTTACCACAAAACGCATCACCAATTCATTGTACTTGACTGCAAAGAAGGTTTTTAATGCATCAAGCAATGGTTTTTTTTCTTTATCTTCTACTTCAAAACGAAGCAGGAAATAGACACCGTAATCATTTTTCCTTACCTGAAACGCAAGGTAATATTTACCCCAACGCTCAAATGAGATAAGAAATGCCTTATGACTTTTAATAAGAGCAGCACATTGAGTTTCAATGGCTGTCGCCTCGTCTGAGGTGATGGTTGGGACCGCTAAAAACAGTACCTCATAGCGCATCATAGAATGTTCCTTTACTAAACGGAAGTGTTACTTACACTAAAAAGCCCTACATATTGGCTTTTTTTAGTTTTTTTGATAATAATAAGTATATCAAAGCTTACATAAACCTCAAGAGGGAAATGATCATATGAACCTTATTATTCTATTTTTACCTCTTATTTTTTCTTTTTCACTTTCAGGATTTGATTCAGGATTTGAGTTAACAGAAAGATCTCCCGTATCTGATGTAAACAGTTTAAAAAGTTTTATTAAGTATTTCCCTGATACTACCGCTACTCCCTTAACGGTTCAAAGAATAAGTCGTTTTTATAAACCTTCCAACCCTTTAAGCCCGACTCAAATTCACCTTTTGATTGCTGAAGCTGTTATTAAGCACCCTGACAAGTTTAAGCACGGTTTTATAGAAGCTCGCAGAAGATGTATGGCCATTGCAAGACAATATCAGCAACAAAAAATCTCTGATGATTCCTTTTATACTCGAGCACAAGAAATACTCGGGACGCTTCCTGAACCCCCTTATGACGAATTTGACAATCTTATTACCCGTTTTGGCACGAATCAATCCAACGGAGCTGCCGATGTTCAAGATATTGCCTCTTTGATAGATAAAACTCAAGCGCCCCTGCATACCATGTACTTACTTGCCAAGGTTATGAGGCTTCACCCGCACTGCTTTATAGACGCACAAAAACAGGCCGAAGAAAATTTTTTGGCAATACTCGCTCGCCAACCCCAAACTCCCGGCGAAGAACTTATCGCTTCATTGACCACCTTAGACATGGGGATAAACCTACTAAAATAGAGAGGATCTATGAAAAATATTCTAATTTTTAGTTTGATTATATTTCAATTGCATGGATCAGAAACGGCGACAGATCTTTTTGATGAGGACCAATACTACCAAGATTGTCAGCTTTTAATGGATTTTAAGGCCGGTCGCACCTATGAGGGAAGCGCCATACCACTACAAGAGGTAAAAAGAGCAATCCAACGATATAAGCCAACTGAAAGCCCTTTAGAATTTAATATTTTTATTGCCCGGCTTTATGTAGATCATGATGCATTTAAAGATTGTTGCGCAGAAGCACAGGAACGCTGCAAAGCGAATATTAAGGCAATTAAGGGATGTTCATTTCACAAAGATAAAGAGACTTGGGATTACCTTCAACGCACGCATGATACACTTGCAAAACTTATTGATCCGATTCTTGAAAATTTTATTGAAAATCCAACCAATGCAAAAGACATTATCGAAATTAATTCCCTTGTTGACCTGCAACGAACTCCAGTAAGCTCACTATTATTGCTTTCTCGAGCCCTCATAGCTCATAAGAAGTTATTTAGCAATGTAGAGCCCGCTCTAAACGAGCTTAATAGCGCCATTACACAACGCCTTAAAAATACTTAAAAAAAGGCGCCATTTCTGGCGCCTTAATCTCTATTCAAAAAAAGAAAATCTTTATTAATCTACAAATTTTTGGTGTCTTTCCCAGCCGTCGCTCAGACGAGCTATGGCGGGCAGGCTATCTCGCGCATTTATAGCCATTAATCTACAAATTTTTGATGGCGCTCGATGACGCGACCTAAAATTCTGAAATGATCTTTACCACGAATTAATGCCAATGGTGGCTGCTTGGTATTTAAAGACTCAAGAACGATAAAATCTTCAGTGTAGGTTACTTTCATAATCCCTTTAACCAAGGAATCCGTTCCATACTCCACAGCGGCAATATTACCAGATGTTGTTCGAGTTTCAGGAGAAACAATAAGAATATCACCCTTTTCAAACATTGGCGCAAGATGGTTGCCATTAACCAATAAGGCAAACATAGAAGCATCTGCACGATTTAAAACAGGAATAAACATATCTTTGCATCCACTGGTAACCTGCATAAGCTGGTTATTGTAAGGCGATGGATTTGAAGGAATTTCACTTACTACCGGAACTACCTGCACCTTCAAAGGGACATCAATAGAATCGGGCATAGTAACCTGATTTTCAATATTGTCAGTGCGTTGACGTTGTTGAGCAAAAAGATCTATAGGAGTAATCTCAAAAGCCTTTGCTAATTTACGCAAAGAATCTTCGTTCCAGCGACGCGTACCATTTTTAATATGGGTAAGATAACTTTCAGACATACCTGTTTTTTCTGCCAACGTTTTAGTTGTCCACCCTTTTTCACGCAATAATTCTTTTACGCGCAATCCGGTTGATGACATAGCAAACTCCTTCTATCGTTTTTTTTAAAAAAACGTGCTACTTTAAATAAAATATCTAATCATTTCTAATTGTACTGAAATAAAAAAATTTGTCAAATGAAAAATATCGCCAAAAATAATATAGAGAAGCAAAACGCAGCGAATAATAAGATTCTATGCGGCATTGATGAGGTTGGTCGAGGCTGTCTTGCCGGCCCTGTGATAACAGCTGCTGTGGTCCTTAAAACCCCTAAAAAAAATTCACTTATAAAAGATTCTAAGCTTTTACAAGAAAATCAGCTGGAAAAAGCCTACACGTGGCTCCTAAAAAATAGCATATTTTCAGTCAGCATAGTGGACCATCGTGCCATTGACCGTCATAATATCTATAAGGCCACCCAATTGAGCATGTGCCGTGCCTATTATCAATTGTGCGCTCTTATGCCTTTTCCGCCCACTGTCGTTCTTGTTGATGCCGTTAAATTGCCCTTACGCTGCGAAGTAATCAGCATAATTAAAGGTGAAAGAGAGTCTATTTCTATAGCTGCGGCCTCTATAGTAGCAAAAGTAACTCGAGATAGGCTCATGAAAAGACTTTCTGAGCGATTTCCCATGTATAGGCTAGATTGCCACAAGGGGTATGCAACTAAAATTCATTACAATGCCCTTCTTGCTTACGGAAGTTCACCGATACATAGGCTTTCTTTTCTTAAAAAATTAAAAGGTGCTCAATCGCGGGATTTAAATGACCAATTAGGTTTTCTGAATTATGAATAACATCTCTTTATCCTCTTTTGGTGAGATAATAATAAGTGAACTTACCTGCTGGACCATACAATGTTGGCACCTTGATACATATCCAGCATTTGGGTCTCTTATTGTGGTGGAATATGACCATACCTGCTGCTTTGGAGTTGTTTCACGCATACAAACCCAAGCAAACGACAAGAGCAGAACTCCTTTTGCCTTTGGAAAAACACGGCAAGAATTGCAACAAGAACAACCGCATATTTTCCAGCTGCTTCATACCACGGTACAATGTATACCCTTAAGTTATAAAGATCATCATCATATTATTCATGAAATCCCTCAACGATCTGCGCCGATTCATACTTTTGCCGGGGTGGCATCAGCGGCTCTGTTAAAAGATTTCTTTGAAAGCCCGGCTTGGTTAATTACCTTTTTTAATCTGGCACAGCACGACCCTCTTTTTGATGAATTATTGATAGCGTTACTTCGAACGGGGCATCAACAGGGGGCTCTGCAGCAAAAAAATATTCAGGAAATTATTGATATTTTTTCTTTAATGACACATTCTGATTATCGAAAATTGAAGATTTTTTTACAACGAATTGAAATTTTTATAGACTGACCATACTATGTTTAAACGATTTACTTCCGCATTTAGCACTTTATACAACACATTCTCCTCAAGTATTAATGCGATTTTTTCTTTAGGAAAAGTCGATGCAACTACTCTTGCGCACTTAGAAAAGATTCTTCTACAGGCCGACACGGGTGTTGCAACCTCACAAAAAATCATTCAAGAGCTTAAAAAGTCTTCTTGTGAAAACCCCACCAATGCTCTTTCGGACGTTTTACGTACTATGCTTTCACCTGTTACCTATAACCCAGAAGGTGATATTATCGTGCTGGTCGGTATCAATGGCGCTGGAAAAACTACCAGTGCAGCAAAATTAGCGGCACTCTTTCAAACACAAAAGAAATCGGTGCTTCTTGCAGCAGCTGACACCTTCCGCGCTGCAGCAGTTGATCAATTAAAACTCTGGGCAGAATGCCTGAATATTCCTTTGATAGTGGGCCTGCCTCAACAAGACCCAAGCGCAGTCGTGTATCAAGCTTGCGCAGACTATAAAAAGAATAATTATAACAAGCTTATTATAGACACCGCGGGCCGGCTACAGACAAAGACACATTTAATGAAAGAGCTTGAAAAGATACACCGCACGATTACCAAACAACTGTCTGATAAAAAGATAACTACTCTTTTGGTGATTGATAGCATGCTCGGGCAAAATTCGTTTGAACAGGTAAAGTTATTTAATGAATCAACAAAAATTGATGGTATTATTTTGACCAAAACAGATGGTACCGGAAAAGGTGGCATGGTACTGAGCATTGTCGATACGCTTAAAATTCCTATTGCGTATGTGACTTTTGGCGAACAAGCCGACCAGATTGCATTATTTGATGCAAACACCTTTGTTTCATCTTTGATAAATTCAGAAGCGTGATACTTAATGAATAGAAAAAAAATTATCTTACTGCTTATACTAGTCAATGCACTCAGCACACCTCATGTGATATGCAGCATGCACTACTTAGAAAAAGTTTCTTCTTTTTTAAATTCCTGGGATACACCACAACCACTATCTAAAAAAATGAATTTATTGAAAAGAGAAAAAGAAAAAATTGGAACGTGGCTCGATCTTCCAGTTTCTGTGCGTATATGTCATGGATTATGCTTACTTTATGGCTTTTTTCGAATAAAAGACATACAAGATAATCCAAGCTGTTTTCTCCAATATATTTACCATGCCGACGGACTTGATTTTGCTTCTTTGAAATGGCGCAGGTGGCTTGGCACTCATACACCCTTTACACATCTATGGCTAGAGCACGATTCTTGGGAGATAGGTAATAGTGTATTTGTCTTTAAAAACATCAAGGAATCTTGTATTAAAGCAAAAATAGATGGTTATTCAGCTCTTGGCATGACGGTTATAGCAAAACATTTAAATAGAAAAGAAAAAAAGGATCTCATAAAAGATTTACGGGCATTAGGTTTTAAACCTACCAAAAAGGATAAACAACTTGCCCTTTTAGAGTTATATGAATCGACACCGCAAGATACTCAAGGGAAATTTATGCTTGCCTTGGGCTATAATGACCCCAATTGTAACTTATCGAGACTACCTCTTGAAATTATAGTACATATTGCAAGTTACGTCCAAAGAGAAAGATCACTTCTTGCAGACTTATGAACATTACTCAAGTAATCACGCGCTACGCAGAAAAACTCATCCCTGCTTATCAGAATAAACAAACAGCATTTACCGTTTCCTGGTGGCTCGTGCAGAAAGCTACCGGTAAAACCCGTACAGAATTACTTCTACAAAAAGAGTATAATCCTGAACTTGATAAAACCATTCAAAATTGGATAGACGCAATTGTACAAGAGCATATGCCCGTACAATATATCCTGGGCTCTGTCCCTTTTGGCGATCTTGATATTTTAGTAAAACCACCCATTTTAATTCCACGGCCAGAAACAGAGCAATGGACACAAAAATTAATAAGCACGGTTTTGCCCTTCGACTACGCTCAGGGTGAGCGGCGGATCAATATTCTAGATCTTTGTAGCGGCACGGGGTGCATCGCCTTAGCGCTTGCTCAAGCATTTCCGCAAGCCCAGGTAACAGCAAGTGATATTAATGGACAAGCTTGTGCCCTGATACGCGAGAATATACTCCATAACCAGATAAAAAATTGTACCGTGCTCCAGTCTGACCTTTTTGATAATCTGCAAGCAGACAAAAAATATTCTCTTATTACTGCAAATCCGCCCTATATCTCGCTTGAAGAATGGAAAGATCTCGAGCCGTGTGTAAAAATATGGGAATCTCCCCAGGCGTTGATAGCCCAACAAGAGGGCCTAGAAATAATCGAAAAAATTATTTATCAGGCTCCTGATTATTTGGGAGAAAAAATAGACGATGTTGCACAGTTATGGATAGAGATAGGTGCTTTTCAGGCAGAAAAGGTATATGCTCTGTATCAGAAAGCCGGTTATAAAGAAATTACCATACTGCAGGATATGTATGGAAAAAGCCGTGTCGTTACAGGAAGTTTATGATAACTGGCCATTATGCCGCCTACAAACTCTGGAAGAATATAACCTTTATACTGATAACAGTTTTATTGGTGGCCCTTACTATTATTCAATGCCTCGCGTATAGCAAACTTTACCGGGAACAACGTGTATTTAAAGAATTGAATCTATACAATACTTTACCGCCTTCTACAGATACGGAGCAATTGTGGCAGGCTTTACCGGAAATTGATAAACAGCACTGGCTCAACACCATGGATGCGTTGGTTGAAATTATGCCACCGCAGGTAAAAATAGAAAAACTACATTTGACACAGGATGCCCTGGTGCTCACATGCCACGCACAGAACGACGCTGCTCTAGCAACCATGCTTGAAGCATGTTCAAAAAACAGCATCTTGCAGAAATTGCGCCTTAAAAACAGCGCTCAACACGATGGTTCTTGTGTATTTACTCTTGCAAGCGCTTAAAGCTCCTGGAGCTTTCTTATCTCTTCAAAGGTCTTTTGATACATTTCAAGCAACGCATCACGATCTTTTTCATTAATCGCTAATGCATCTGCACGTTGTGCAATATACGCATCATAATTCTGCTGAGAGTAAGGGCTTTCAAAATAGGTGATTAGCTCACGCAAGCACATTTTATACTCTTGAGAATGTGAGTCATCGGCATATATTTTTTGAGATAATTCTGCGATATACTCAGGTGAAAAATCTTTATATTTTGCAATTAAAGAGTACTTAATTGCCGCATCACTCATCCAGTTATAAAAACGCATTTCCGGATGCTGTTTTTTTGTATACTTTCCAAACACCTTTGAACATTTTTTGTCATACGATGCTCTATACTTTTTACCAAGAGCCTCATCAAGCGTAAGATTTGCCTCTGGGTAGCGCTGCATAAGGGCTTCAATATCTTTTAAAAGGGCATATGCACTTTTCAAAAGAGCTTCTTTATCAAGAGCTTCTATTTCAGCACCTTCTTTCTCCTCATACACAAAGCTATAATCCACGTGGTGGTTCAAATCATCTAACCGCTTTTCACAATCTTTTATACTTTGCTGAGAATTTTCCACTATTGCAGTGGATACCATTGTATAGGAAGAAAAGACACAAAAAATCAGAAAATATACCATATATCTTAATTTCATTAAAAACCCTTATTAGTTTAAATTATAATTATTACTTTAAGTATACACCATACCATGGGCAAGAAAAAAGAGCTTTATAAAAAAAGACATTAAAAATGTCTCAATACTTTAAAAAAGAGTCTAGAGCTGTCCAATAACCTATTACGTTTTTATTAATTTAACGATATTCTTAAAAGAGATAATTTACGGCTCTCTTAAGGGTATAAAACGCAATGAAATCATTAGAAATACGTCAAAAATTCTTCAATTACTTCAAAAAAAAGGGGCATACTCAGGTCCCCAGTTCAAGCCTTATCCCGGCCCAGGACCCTACTTTATTATTTGCAAACGCGGGGATGAACCAATTTAAGGACCTTTTTTTGGGCCTGGAAAAGCGTTCGTATACCCGTGCGGCAAGCATTCAAAAATGTATACGTGCCGGCGGCAAGCATAATGACCTTGAAAACGTGGGGTTTACCAAGCGGCACCTTACTTTCTTTGAAATGATTGGCAATTTTTCATTTGGCGACTATTTCAAAAAAGAAGCGATAGAGTACGCCTGGGAATTTCTTACTACTGAAATTAATCTTAATCCTGAAACATTATATGCCAGTGTGTATAAGCACGATGATCAAGCATACGTTCTTTGGAAAGATCTTATAGGGCTTCCTGAACGAAGAATTGTAAAGTTGGGCGAGTCTGACAACTTTTGGCAAATGGGAGACACCGGCCCCTGCGGCCCCTGCACAGAAATTTATGTTGACAGAGGTCAAGATGCCAGCACATGCAGCAACCCTCATTGCGCGCCTGGATGCTCATGTGATAGATTCCTAGAGATCTGGAACCTTGTCTTTATGCAATATAACCGTCAACCAGATGGAACGGATGTCCCGCTTACCCAAACCGGCGTTGATACCGGCATGGGTCTTGAACGGTTATGCGCCATTGTACAAAATAAAGACACGGTATACGATACTGATTTATTTGCGCCCCTTATTAAAGAAACTGAACAGTTAACCGGGCTTACGTATGCAACATCACCGGAATCGATACAGGCAGCGTTCCGCGTGCTTGCCGACCATATACGCTCAACTACCTTTGCCATTGCAGATGGCTGCACCCCTTCAAATGAAGGCAGAGGTTATGTATTGCGTAAAATTATCCGTAGGGCGGCTCTTTTTGCACAAAAACTTACTGATAAAAATATATTTCCGGAATTATCTGCAACCGTAGTTAATGAGTTTGGCTCGCTTTACCCCGAGCTGGTTTCACAACGTACACTCATTAAAGAATTGCTCACCAGCGAGATTGAAAAATTTTCATTAAATTTAATTAATGGTCAATCTATTTTAAAAAATTATTTTACTCAGCAAGAACATTCAAAAACTATTACCGGCGAGCAAGCATTTAAACTCTATGATACGTACGGGTTTCCCTTAGAACTTACTCAAGTAATCGCTCAAGAACAGGGCTTTACCGTAGATTCCAATGGCTTTAGTAAGGCTATGGAGCAACAACGGTTACAATCAGGTAAAAAAGTTGTATCAAAGCAAGAAACTACTTTTCCTGATGAAATTAAAACAGAGTTTGTGGGCTACACGCAGCTTATTACGCCTACGCATATTATCGCATTGATATTTAATGGCACCATAGTTCCTGAGGTACCGGAAGGCGAATTGTGTTGGGTTATTACCGAAAAATCTCCCCTGTATGTAGAATGTGGTGGCCAGATAAATGACACTGCCCTTATGATGGTTGGCCATAGACAAGCAGAGATACGTGATATTAAAAAAATAAATAGAGCGATTGCTTTTGAATGTGTTGCGCCTACACAACTTTTGATTGATCAGCAATTAACGATAAGCGTCAATGAGCGAATACGTTCAGCCACTATGAAAAACCATACAGCAACGCATTTGTTGCAAGCGGCTCTTCAGCTGGTGCTCGGAACACATATTAAACAATCAGGGTCATTGGTAACTCCAGATTATTTACGCTTTGATTTTACGCATCATGCTCCCTTAACACTTGAAGAAATAACGCGCATTGAAGATATCGTCAATAGAAAAATTCTAGAAAATATTTCACTTTCAATAACCACTACCACTTATAAAGCTGCCTTAGAGCAGGGCGTCATCGCCTTTTTTGGTGAAAAATATAACCCTGATAATGTGCGTGTGGTAAGTATCCCGGGCTTTTCAGCAGAGCTGTGCGGTGGAACCCATGTAGCAGCAACGGGTGATATTGGATCTTTTAAAATAACAGAAAACAGTGCACTTTCTGCTGGCAATCGACGTATCGTCGCACTTACGGGGCTTAAGGCGTTGGAGCTTTTTCAACATGATTTTAATCTGGTTAAATCACTTTCTCAGGAATTAAAAGTACCCACGGCACAATTGACACAAACAACCCAGGCACTCAAGCACGATATGCAAGAAATGGTGCGTACAGTAAAGCAGCTTAAAAAAGAACTCTTTGCCTTAAAAATCCCGTCTATTATCACCCAAGGCTTTACGCTTAATAATGGCATTACATTCATGCATGCTCAATTAGTTGATTCAGCGCCGGGAGAACTTAAGGAATATGCCGAATCGCTGCTTGCGCGCCAACCTGGAGTTGTTTTATTAGAAAGCAAAGCGGCCGATAAAACCCATATATTTATAGCAAGCTCTGATGAAAAGAGTATTGATATGAAAAAAGTTGCTGATGGATTAAAGACATTCGGGATTAAAGGTGGCGGAACGCAGAAACATTTTCAAGGCTCTGCTGAAACATTACCAGCAAACTTTACACAATCATTACGCAATATTCTTAAATAACGTGAGTTCGATATATAAAAAGACTTTAAAAATATTGTTTTTTCAATAAGAAGTTTGATGTTCTTCATGTGTCATGCTGAACTTGTTTCAGCATCCATCGAATTAGTAAAAATCGATTAGATCGATAATGTGGACCCTGAAACGAGTTCAGGGTGACACGACGAGTGCCGAAAATTGCCTTAACTATACTGTTTTTCGTCGAACTCACGTTAAAGTAATAGCAGAGAATAATAAGGATCACGTGTTTAAAATCAATAAAACTATTTTTATTTTAGCAAGCATAGGAATTCTGCCTGCCTTTGGGATAGAATCTTCAGAAAATCTTCAAAAGGTTATCCGGTTCTTGAATATATTTTCTCGCGTTCCTGAAACTGCCCAACTTGCCCTGGTTAATAAACTGAACCCAACTGAACTTTTAAATGTTTACGAGCATCTTGAACCGCTTGAAAAAAGGGTTCAGGAGATTAAAGATAATAAAGAACATATGAATCTCTATGCAAAAGTGGTCTTAGCGCCCTTTACTGATAACAACTTTACATTTAAAAGCAAAGAAGTTTTAGAGGCACTTGCCTATAACGCACGCCAATGGGTAGCCAAGATTTTTAAATGTGATACAAACGAAGGCGATAATGCTTTACAAAATGGCACCTGTAAGCCATTGCTTAATTCTCATATGCAGGACTTAACCTCTGAGCAACGTAATGCACAACCATTTAAAAAGGTAGTCATGACGCCCGATTATTGGGTACAACTCTTACCTGTAGTGGATATTTTGAATCGTTGGTTTTATGATTCAGAATTATGGAAAATATATTTTTTGCAGGTAATCCCAATAATTAAAGAAAATTCACGTAATTTTATAAGTATTCATCATAAAATCGTACCGGTAAAAAAATTTTTTATTAGGGACCAAAAGAAAATATTTTCTGCTATAAGCCCTCGCATAGATAGCTATAATTTCTATACAAATAGGGGCGATCTGCAAGGAATCGGTAACTGTGAATATTGGGAACCCTACAATAAGTATGATTATTTTCAACATCGTATTAATCAGGAAGAAGAAGAAAAGGGCACCGCATCTCCGGTAAATATTTTAAAAAATGAAATAAAAAATCTTTATATGCACATGTTACCGGCCTGCATACAAGACGCTCTATTATCAGGAATAATAATAGATAGGCATCCTTCCTATAGTCCCGATTATTCTGTATATAAAGACTATATCATCTATGTCGAAAAACTTTTAGATGACCCTTTTGTAAGGAAAAATATCGCCGATTTTAAGAAAAAAATTCAACATCTTACCGATCATCCAAAACAAGTTATCTGTCCGCGAAGTCTCACCAATATTGAATCAAAAGAAACACGCGTAATAAATGATGAAACCCCTATCTTTTGGACCGCATAACAAGTAAATCTTGAATATCTTTTTTTAAAGAAGATATGCTAGAATAAATTGTTACTTTAATGGGGTGGCCAGCAGTATGTCTTTTAGAATATCTATTATATATATTGTTTCTTTACTTTTGTCTTTTGCTCTGCATGCCGGAGAAGCGCTTTTAAATGGCCATAAAAAAAATAGCGCACCCACGCTAGAATTGACACCCGGCACCTTGAATCAATTAGTGCAAGTTTCGCTTACCCAATATTCTAATCAAGCAGAGCTGGTAAATCATCAAGCAGCTCTCATTCGGCGACAAACCGCAACTATTGAGGAAAAAGAAAAAGAAGTTACTCGATTAGCCCAACAGCGTGAAAAAGATGTCAAAAAAATAAAAAATTTACGACTTATGTCTTTTACCGCAACAATACTTGCAGCTGGCTTGGCCCTAGAAAAAATAACCACACGCTATCCTGATATACTTGCAAAATTAGGCACGCTACTGATTTCAAAATCCCCGCCGAGCGCTGGTTAAAAAAATGACAAGTGAATTCAAAAAAACAAGGGTAATAAAGATGAGCAATGCACTATGAAAATAGTACGGTTTATTAAGCACAAACAAAACCTTTATCCATTAATAGGGATTATTTTTATCACGTTAGGCATCTCATTGCATGCAATGAAAAAAAATGTTCAGCAAGAGGGAAATCCACCCAAAATAACTCAAGATCAGATTCAGCAACTATCTATTATTTCAAAAGAAAATGAGCATTTACATAAAGATGCCATAAAGGTTATGACCTTAAGCGCAGATCTTAAATTATTAGGAAAAAGCAATTTTAGCGAAGATCCATCTATTTCTAAAGAAATCGATACGGTAAAAAAAGATGATTTGGAGAGTCTTAATAAAATATATGCCGCTGAAAAAAGGATATATGAGATTGAACTTGCAAAAAAAAATATTTCAACCAATAAAAAGAATACTACAATAATGCTTTTGGAAGCAGTCAAACTATTTTCTCAGGAATTTGTAGACTTTAGCAATTTGGATAAGATTAAAAAAGCATTTGAAGAGATCGTAGAAAAAGGCATCCCTCAAATTAGTCTGACAAAAAATGATCTGATATATGGCAACATTGCACTGGATAACGGGCACTTTAGTAAAGTCATCTATAATCCCCAAAGTAAAAACCCTAAACCTCAATTTATACAGGGTAGCGAATCTACAGTAAATGAATTCATAATTCCTGAAAATTTTAATAATGTTCTTTTAAATATGAATACAACCTTAGGTAATCCTGTCGCTATTCCATCTGAATTTAGCGCTCCTTCTTGGCATGCGATGACATTATTTCAGGTCCGTGGATTGAATGCGCTTATGCGTGCTATGAAAATAATATCTGACTATCGCGAAAATAGTTAATGAATAAAGGAAGTTATATGCTCATAAAAAAAAATGTTCTTTATTTTTTTATCATTATAAGTGCTCCCCTGTATACGATGGAGAATGTTTCTGAGCCCGTTGATAGTTCATATGAGACTATGCGCAGGTTACAGAGCATCCAACGAAAAACGAGTGAAATGCGAGAACTCAGAGCATACAAGGCCTACGCAGAACATGAACTAGAAAATTGTAAGAAAACTGTTGAAGAACTTCAACAGCAACAAACTCATGATAAAACACAGATATACCAATTACGGGTACTGAGTAGTATAACCACTGTTGCAACGTTGAGCTTCTTGGCAAGAGAAATTATAGGACGTTATCAGCGCTAAATTGCAGCAGAGCGCTTCTTAGAAAGTTTAAGGGATAGGGACGGTGAGGTCTTATGCTGCAACTGGAGCATGGTATAAAAAAATTCACGATCAGCAGCTTTAACCACCGCCTGCTCATGCGCCTCAGAAAGCGCTACCGGATACCCATTGCCCTTTTTAATTTGATCAAGAATAATGCGTACCATATAATCAAGCTTTTCTGGCGCGCTGCAATAAACAGGCACTTCAACACGTGCAATTTCACTGCCCACATGCAGATAGATGAAACAAGGTTCTAAATGTGCAGGATACAGCTTTGCCAATACCGAGTGTGTTTTAAAAAGTTGTGTATAGTGCCCTGGTTGTAAAAAATGTTCCATAATATCCGTATCAACAAGATAATCAAAGATCTGTTCTTTGCCGAGTATCTTTGATGCCGCTTGAATAAGCATAATAAGTTCGCGAGAATGAGATCCACTAATGTAGCCCAGATACAGCCCCGATAATGCACTGATCTGTGAAAGACTGGCTAAATAGTCTGTCAAAAAAAGTTCTTGAATCGCAGGCGTTTGCAGATGCCAAAAGAGTAATGCCCCATCAAACATAATACAGGTTTGCGGATCTTTTTTTATAATTTCCAGTGCACGTGCAAGTTCATACGCAGTTCGCTGAGCATTTACATATTCAGGAGTTACCATGAGCCCGTGCTGGCACCCAGAAAAAATAAAGGGCTGTGTGTGTAAGCGACAGCTTGAGGGAGCTACGTAAGTAAATTGAGCGGTTCCGATATTAATAAGATATTCAGAAAAGCCCTCATGCTTATCAGGGTAAATTTGTGACCCATCGATACCGCATACCCCATAATTACTGATACTACTCTGTGCACTATAGACTGTAGCAAGCGGTATGGAAAAAGAGAGTATCTGTTCTTTACGCAAGTTTTCTTGTAATTCAGAGTCTTGTATCAGGTGTAACCACACTGCCTGTGCTGCTTGCAGCTGTTGAACAAAGAGTGATTGCTGTTTTCCCGTATGCTGTGAAAGCAATTGGGCACAGATTATTCGATCAAGCATATAAGTGCTGCGCTGCTTGAAGGGGCAGCAAAATGCATTTTATCCGTGTTGGCCCCACCTGAATACCTATCATATTTTTCATATCGTCTGCCGTTATTTCCCCGATCTGGGCAGGTGATTTGCCTTTAATACTTTCCAAGAGCATATCAGCCGCAGCAAGACTCAGAATACACCCTACTCCTGAAAACTTTGCATCAAGCACCTTATTATTTTCAAGACATATATAGAGAGTAATTTGATCCCCGCAAGCAGGGTTTGATTGGCTTGAATGCGCACACAGATCACCTTCCAAAACGCCTTTATTGCGCGGGAAATGGTAGTGATCCATAATTTTTTGTTGATACAGTGAATGCATTTTTTTCTATAATTCTTGATTTTTTATCTCGCTGTAGTTCATTATACAACAAGAAAGATGAGTTCTCTACTTTTATCCATTTATGAAAGGAACCAATGCGTATCTCTTTACTTTTCATACCACTTTTTAGCCTCTTACTTACTCTTAATGCGAGTGAATCGCCTACACCCTCTTTCAAAGATCCTGGCTCTGCCGTAGATATTAAAAAAGATCTTGCGGCAAAGTTGGCAGATTTGGCTCAACAAAAAAAACATGATCTTATGCAAGAAATTACCGATTTACCGATGACTCAAGAGCATTTCCGCAAACAACAAACACTTACCGCCCTTGAAATTACCGGTGCGGGCGTGTCACTCTCTTTAGCCGCAGAAACCTATGCCCCAATTATTGGGAATGGCTTGCGCACATTCTGCCCTGCCCAACCTATAGATAGAATTTCAGATACCTTTATCGATAAACCTTGGTTATTCTCTGCCGTTGCGGCAGTTGCAAGCATCGGCAGTGGCTTACTCTACAAATGGTATCAAAGCAGCAAGCCAGTCGCCCTTGATTCAGGAGCAAAAAATATTATTGTGGGCTTTGCAGCAGCTCAAAAATCACGTCTAAAATTAGGAGAAGCAGTTTATGCTTTTGAATATGATAAAGAAATAATTACTGAAGGAATACAAAAGCTCCTTAGGGAACGTTTGGAACAATCTTCTCAAGAACTTACTCAGCTTAGTCAAAAAATAGTCCCTGCCGATTCAGGTTCTTCAGTCGATCCAGATAAAGCAGCAAAAGTTGCCGAATTACTTCGCGCATCTGACCAACAAAGAGCCCGCTTAGATGATGCCCTGCAAAAACAGCAAGAGAAAAAGAATAAAAAGAAAAAAGGCCCTCAGTATCAGCTTAACCGTATAGCAAAAACATTCACCAACGCAATTGGCTTGAACGCTTTACGAGCTCATGGTCAAACACGCAGCCGACTGGTGGAACAGGTAACACCTGATATTCTTAACTTTGCAGCTGGAGTAAGCAGCACTTTGGGCATGATGGCATGTGAACAGGTTAAGACTCAGAATCAATCTCAATACCATGCTGAGCTCAAAAAATACCTTATAACCTCAGAAGATAAAGCCTGTCAACAGGAAGCAAAAGATATGGTCGGTCATGGGATAGAACGTCTTACCAAAGACCAACAATTCAGTAAAGAATTAGCTGAAAAAGCTCTTGATTTACAAAAGCCTATAAAGGAAGCGCTAGAAACATTACAGAAAAAACGTGAATCTAATGAGTTGTCTCCTGATGACCTTATTGCAGAAAATGAGCATTTAATTGAAGTAGTTAAAACTATGCTCGATGCGCATATTCTTAATGAAAGTACTCAACCTGACGACTTTGATGAAGAAGACCTTACTGAATAATCTTATTTTTTTAAGCTGCGGTCTTTTTGCCTCTGAGGATGTCCTTGATCATGAAATATCAAGCGTATTTCGTGAAATTCGGCGCCCTAAAGAGCAAGCTCCTGACAGCCATTATGCTCTGGTAGCCGCCGTTGCAACCCTGGGTTCAATGGTTACTGCCGACCGCACTTTAAACCATGTGCAGACAAGGAACCCTGCAGCTCTTTTAGCACTGAGTCCCGAGGCCCTGCGCCTCGGGATCACCGCCGGGGTCTCACTGGTAACAACGTATCTGGGCTTTAAAGCAATTAATTTCTTAAGACAGTCGTTTGAATCACCCTACGAACGGCAGGTCAAAGAACTTAGGAATAATCAAAAAGAATTTGAAGAGCATCTTGAAGAACAACTCGGGCTGCGTTTGCAGCAGGTTGAAGAAAAACTTACAAAAATTATCAAAAAAGAACGTGGCGCAGAAAAAGAGGCTCGCGCCTATGCTGTTGAACAACTTGAACAACAACACCGTATTTTAACGAACGTGCGTGAAAAGATATCTCCTGAATCACGCAAGGAATTGGATCAAGCATTAGAGCATAACGCAAATAGCATTAAAAAACTTAAGGCGCTTGATGCAATTACCAAAGAAATCTCAGAAGAGTATAGCAAAAAAAGTAAAAATCCTGTGAAGAATTTTTTTCATAAAATGGCTAGAGGATTTCATTGATCTAGCCGATTAAAGCAATTCTTGGTTGCAGAAAAATCTATAATAGGTATAGTATACATAATAACAGCAAATTGAAACCCAGAAATTAAATTTAAAGGCAATAAGATGAATTTTTCAATAAAAAGGCCGTATTTTTTTATTTTTCCTTTAGCACTTTTCTGCCTTCAAAAACCTCTTGATTCCAAGATTAAAGCTGTTTTTTGGAGCAATCCTACGATTATCGGGCAAAATCGCTTAGACTTGATTGGAAAAATTGGTTATTTGGAAGGTTTAATGAATATTACCAGGGCCGGAACTATTCAAGATGAAATTTTTGATAAAATAACTAAAAAATTTGGCCGCCAAACTCAGCAATATAAAGTGAATGACCCTGCAACCAATGATCCACTTCCTGGCTTAATGCGACTATGGCTTACCGGTGAGAAATCAGTAGAGCAAGTCAAAAAAGATGCGCTGAGTCTTTTCACAGGTGATTCATTTGCAACTAAAATAATTGATTTAGCATTCACGCCCAAAGAGTTCCTTTCTGTATCAAGTGTTATTGAAGACGCTTTCAAATTGCTCAAACGCTTTCAACCCCATGTTATACATATTTTAGCCTCTAATTATGCCCCGGCATCCTATAAAGAGCTTGAAAATTCTAAAATCGGTAAACGGGTATTGCCAAGCTTTAAACATATTTATAATTCAGGCACCCTCGATGATCAGCATCGTGGTATAGTTCTCCAGGACCCAGCATTCTTTAAATTTATCATGAATGACCTTCATCTAAAACCAGAAGAATGCTTAGTTATTAATTCTGATCCACAGGTTATTGCTGCAGCAAAAAGCCTTGGCATGCATACCATAGAGCATCCCTACAAAGACTCCAGCACGATAAAAAAACAACTAAAACAGATGCATTTAATTAGCTAACATGTTAATATGAAAAAAAATCTGACACTCATACTTACATTTTTTACTATACCTATGACTATGCAGGCATACATCATTTTATGTGATTTAGGTGGCACTTTTGTTGATGTCAATAAGTATACCTATGCAAAAGATGAATTGGGCATTTTTTCATTACTTGCCTATGGGCTTACCCATTCTTTAGGCTTTAACCCCCAAAAACGTATTTTTGAGACTCTTGAAGCGATAGGGGGGGGGCAAGACATTATCACCCATGAAACTGCAAGTAACCATATCCCTAAACTGTATTGTGATTGGATGGCGGGCATGTATGAAGATGCTCAGAAAAAGCGTATAGAGATTTTGCAGGCTATAGATACGCTGTATAAGAATAAGTTTTTCACCTCATACCTGGAATATCGCATTATCTACAATGCAATTAATGCCATGTTTAACCCAGAAAAACTGGTTAAACACCAGTATCTTATTAAAGATATGGTGGCACTCCTTGAACGGATAGATTTAAGTAAGCATAAGCTGGTTGCCGTCACCAACTGGGATCCGCATTCGTATCCCCTCTTTTTAGAATCTGAAGTCGGTAAAGTAATAACACGGTATATCAAGCCAGAAGATATGATTGTCTCAGGGTATATTAAATATAATAAACCCCATGATGGCTTTTATCAGTTCATTTTTGATACCTACGGACATGATAACAAAGCAGAATATCTGTTTATTGATAATGATAAAACCAACATAGAGGCAGCAAGAAAGCTCGGGATACCTTCTATCCATTTTACCGGCGACGCCGCTCTTATAGAGCAAGAACTTATCAATCGCAACATTCTTGCACCAAAACCAGTATAGTAAAACTTTTTCTTGATTTTTACAAATCCAACATGTAAAGTTGAATTTGTAAAAAAATCGATTTAAAAAGGGTTTTTTATGCTCAAAAGAGAACTACAAGCTTATATAGAAAAAGTTGCAACCTATTATCCTGCTGTTGCCATTTTAGGACCGCGCCAGTCTGGAAAAACTACCTTGGCGCAGATAACGTTTCCCAATCACCGATATGTCTCATTAGAGGATATTGAAACCCGACGATTTGCGCAGCAAGACCCAAGGGGTTTTTTAGAAACATACCATAATCAGTTTGGTATTATTTTGGATGAATTTCAACATGTGCCTGATTTACTTTCTTATATTCAAACCGTGGTAGATAAAAACAAAAAACTTGGCTATTTTATTTTAACGGGTTCTGAAAACTTTCTTATGAATCAGGCAATATCGCAAAGCCTGGCAGGACGTATAGCCATTACTACCCTATTGCCTTTTTCAATTTCAGAATTAAAAGATAATAACATCATGCCTGAAGCAATCAATGAACTTTATGTAAAGGGTTTTTATCCGCCTCTGTATACGCGCCAGGTACCACCAGATATCTGGTACCCTGATTATATTCAAACGTATATCGAACGTGATATTCGGCAACTTGCTCAGGTTGCTGATTTAAGTCTCTTTCAAATGTTTATGCAATTATGTGCCGGACGTTGCGGGCAACTATTAAATGTAAGCTCTTTGGCCAATGATTGCGGCATTAGCGACACAACAGCCCGCCGCTGGATTACCCTCCTTCAGGCAAGTTATATTATTTTTTTATTGCCTCCCCATCACAATAATTTAGGAAAACGGCTTACTAAATCACCTAAACTCTATTTTTTTGATATAGGCCTCATGCGAGCATTACTTAAAATTCCCCACGAGCAATTATCTACGCATCATTTACGTGGCAACTTTTTTGAGTCATTAGTGATTGCCGACCTTGTAAAACAATACACTAACCAAGGCAAGCGGCCATCACTCTATTTTTGGCGGGATCATACTGGTAATGAAGTCGATTGCATTATCGAACAAGGCTCACAATTGGTACCTATAGAAATAAAATCTGGTCAGACAGTACAAAGTGATTTCTTTAAGGGGTTAGAATATTATCAAAATCTTGCGCAAAATGCAGCGCCTACCGGCTATATTGTGTATGGAGGCAAAGAGATACAAAAACGCTCACGCGGTACGGTTATTCCTTGGAACAATATCGATACATTAGTTGCCTCTTCTTTCATTGCGTTGTAATCTTTTTCAAAATAAAAATGAGAAAGGTTACCATCAATGGAAAATAAAACCGCAGTAGTATACATTATCACCAAATTAGAATTGGGTGGCGCGCAAAAAGTGTGCCTTGCCCTTTTTAAGGATATTGAAACAGATTACCATATTCAAACGCATATTATTACCAGTGCAGAAGGCGAACTGGTGCCTCAAGTAAAAAATAATCCTCGCGTCCATTTACTTACAACCATGAAGCGAGAAGTGACATTACTTGGGTTCTTTCAAGAGATAAGAAATTTTTTTACCCTAGTCAAACAACTTCGAAGGCTAAAAAAACAGTATAAAAAAGTTATCGTGCATACCCATAGCACTAAAGCGGGCATCTTAGGGCGCTTTGCAGCATGGTGCGCAGGAATACCGGTCATTATTCATACGGTTCACGGCTTTGCTTTTCATAACTTCCAATCATGGACCAAGTGGATTTTTCTCTATATTCCAGAATTATTGGCAAGCCTTATCACGACGAATTTTATTTTTGTAAGTAACGTAGATACAAAAACAGCAACACGTCTTTTGCCAGGAATGATCCAGAAAAAAATTCTTATTCGCGCAGCTATTGACGATCACCATTTTAGCAAACTTATCCCGCATACCACTCAATCAACAAAAGAAACATCCTTTATTATAGGCACTATTAGCTGTTTTAAACCACAAAAAAATCTTATCGATTTATTGAAAGCATTCGAGCATGCCTATCGCCAAAACCCCCATCTTCGTCTTGAAATCATCGGTGATGGGCAACAACGCCCGGCGCTGGAGGCTTTTATTAATTATCACAAGCTAGAACAGGTAGTAGTTTTGCATGGGTGGCAATTGGACGTTGCACCCCTTATGAAACGCTGGCACATCTTTGCGCTCAGCTCATTGTGGGAAGGGCTTCCCTGCGCGATAATAGAAGCGCGTCTTTTAAAGCTTCCTATTGTCAGTTACAATACGGGCGGCATTAGCGATATTATTCACCATGGAATCAATGGCTTTTTGTATCCGCAAAAAAATTGGCAAAAATTAAGCGAAGGAATACTACAGCTGGCTCAGGATCAAACATTGTATACACAACTTGCCTTATATCCAGATAATTTACACCCCTTTACCCGACAAGAAATGGTAAAAAGACATGCAGAACTCTATCAAAAATTGCTATAAAGATTATAATTAAGAAAATAATGGACTGAGATCCCGGATCGAGTCCGGGATGACACACCGTAAAATATGCAAACACTTACTTTCTCGTATTATTATGAAACTATTTAACTCACTCTTAGACGTTATTGGAAATACTCCTCTTGTAAGAGTTCCTTTCGATTCACCGGCAAAAATTTATGCAAAGCTTGAATATTTAAATCCCGGCGGCAGCATAAAAGACCGGGCAGCTCTTTATATGATTCGGCAAGCTGAACACTTAGGATTATTAAAACCAGGTGGCACCTTGATAGAAGCATCATCGGGCAACCAGGGAATTGCTACCGCTATGATCGGGGCAATGAAAGGTTACAAAGTAATTATTACGGTATCTGAAAAAATTAGCGAAGAAAAACAAAAGACCTTGCAAGCCTATGGCGCTCAATTAGTTACCTGTAAGCCTACCATGCACTTAGATGACCCTAAAAGTTACCATGCCAAAGCGGTAGAAATTCATCGCAATACGCCTAATTCCTTTATGCTTAACCAATACTTTAACCCTACTAATGCTGGCGCGCATTATGCGATGCTCGGACCTGAAATTTGGGAACAAACGGGCGGAACGGTTACGCATTACTGCGCTGCTGCCGGAAGTGGCGGCACCGTAAGTGGCGCTGGAAAATATCTTAAAGAACGTAATAATGCTATTAAAGTTATTGCCGTGGATGTGCCCAATTCATATCGGTCAACCAATAAAAATCCTCAGCCCTATAGGCTTGAAGGTATTGGCGTGGATTATGACACGCCCTTGCTTAATACCAGCGTGATTGATGATTTTTTCTTGGCAAGTGATGAAGATGCTATTGCAATGCTTAAAACTATGGCGCGTAACTATGGCTTACTCGTAGGCCCTTCAAGTGGCGCCGTTGCCTATGCAGCATCTCAAATTGCACCAACATTAACAGAGAATGATACCTTAGTGATGTTGTTTGGTGATTCTGGTAGAGCCTATTTAACTAAGAACTTTTATTAAGATATGCAAAACAACTTTTATCTTTTTGCAAGCCTTGCTTGCACTTCTTTCACCCTCTATGGTTTAGAAGTTGAAAATGTAGATGATGATGAGCAGGTTATGCAAATAATGCTTGAAAATCTTAATCAACAAATTACCAGCTATAAAGATAGACTGGGCCCGCAACCAAAGAAACACAATTTTTTACGAAGCAAGCGCACAGTTGATGTTATTCGTGTAGATAGACACGCCGCTGTATCAGCCCTGGAAAAAAAATCTAACCATATCAAACGTCTTAGTGCAAAGGCTAAAGACAAAGAGCAGTTGTTTATTGAAATTAATACCATCAGCAATCAATTGCAGGAAATGCAACTTATATTAAACATAATTAAATACAGTGATTGAACTATGAAAATACTACGCCCTTACTTTATTTTAATCATAATCTCTATACCAACATCATATATCCTGAGTGTTAATCAGGCACTTTCTATTCCCTATGCCCAAGAATTAGGCCCTGATCAGGTTGAATTAAATCTTCAAATTCTACTTAAACGAATAGAAAAGCATCGGATAACAATAGCACGAAATCCACCTTCAAAACTGCAGTTAGCACTTGCTATTGCACAAAAATCATTAGAAATGGGGAAAGAATTAGCGCGCATGATGCAAGAATCTGAAATTTTTCAGCTTTCTTAACAACGGTCTTGATAAATATATATGCTTTATTTAATATCTTTTATCTTATCATGATAATACGTTGTTCGTTCTTTGAGCTTATTTACCTGGTCAAAAAGCGTGATCATCTTACGGTTATGCATTACTATTTTGCCATCAATAATAACTGATTGCACATCAGTAGCTTTGCTGGAGTATACTAGTGTTGAAAAAATATCATACGCGGGCAATTGATGCATATGGTGAATATCAATACTAATAATATCAGCTCGTTTGCCCACTTCAAGGGTACCAATTTTCTTTTCCATTTTAATGGCACGTGCACCATCAACTGTTGCTAATTTAACTATTTCATAGGGGGTAAGCGGCTTACAGTATTCCTCAAGGCACAAATCTTGCAGGAGTGCCCCTGTTTTCATTTCAGAGAAATTATCAAGGCTATTATTACTTGCTGTACCATCGGTGCCTAATCCGACAGCAATACCGTATTCCTGCATTGTTTTAACGCGGGCAATACCTGAAGCAAGCTTCATACTGCTGCTCGGGTTATAAATTATAGAGGCACCTGATGCACCGATAATTTCTAAATCAGCATCGGTAAAATGAATGCCATGGGCAATAATAACATTGGAGGAAAGGATATCCAAAGAACGCATATACACCGCTGGTGTCATCCCCGTTTTTCTGCGTAGTTGAATCACTTCATCCTTTTGTTCTGCAACATGGATAATTAAGGGTACCTTAAGCTGCTGAGAAATGCGATGCGTTTTAATGAGTGTCTGAGCATCACAGCTGTAAAGAGAATGTGGCGCCAATGCGGGGGCAACAAGATCCTGGGTATCACCGAAAAATGAAGTGCAAAAATCTTCTGCGTAACTGATATCTTTCTGTAAAAAAATAGTCTCCCCCAAGAGCGCGCGAACCCCGGCATGCAGTATGGCACGCTTTGCCGCATTTTCAAAAAAATACATATCTGCAAAGACTGTTATGCCTGATTGAATCATTTCATAACAAGCAAGCATGGTCGACCAATAGACAAAATCTTCATTTAAAATTTTTTTTTCTAGAGGAAAAATATAATCATGCAGCCATTCCTGAAGATTTTTAGCAGCATCGCCCACACCGCGCAAAAGTGACATACCCACATGCGTATGTCCATTAATAAAACCTGGCAAAATAAGGCGTTCCTGCATATCTAAAAAAGTGGTTGCTTGATAACGCATTGCCATTTCTGTAAACGGACCATAATCAATAATAAGCCCCTTATCAATAACCAGCATATGATCAACAAGAATATTTTCTGAAACCATAGGCACCAAGGTACCTCTTATAAGAAGATCAACCATTTTCATACTGCTACGCCTTTTTGACAACAGGTAAGTATAATTTTTATTAACGTACCGCGTAGTTTTGTTTACGTGCAATAAATGGTACAACACCAGAGAAATGTGTTAAAAGATGGGACTGCCCAAAAGCCAAAATAGAAAGTATACGGTCCGAAGAGCGTTCGCGCTCAAATGCAGGGTCAATTTTTTCTTTCCACCAACGCTTTAAGCGAATAATGGGAAGCATTAAATCATCAATGCCAAAGCCGTAGGTGCCCCAATGCATAGGAATGAAAATTCTTGCTTTAAGATCAAGAAATGCTTTGCCGGCATCTTCAGCATTCATATGGGTAGCTGCCATCCATGCACGGGGCTCGCAGGGGCCAATAGGCAGCAAAGCAACTTCAATAGAACGAAAATGGTGGGCAATCTCTTTAAAATGGTCAGTATAGGCTGTGTCACCGGCAAAATAAATGGAATCTTGTATCATCCAACTTCCCCATAATGATTTATTACGGTCAAATAGTCCCCGTTGTGACCAGTGGCACGCAGGCAAAAAAGTAAGCTTAATATCTTTAAAGGCTACCTCTTGCCACCACATACATTCAGTTACACGGCTAGAAGCGGCAGCTGCGCCAAAGGTACGGTCAAACCATGCCTTGTCTCCCCATGGCACATAAAAATGGCAACCGGTTTTTACAAATAGCGCTTTAATAGTGGCACTATCCATATGGTCACGGTGGTTATGAGAAAGAATTACTATATCAATATTCGGAAGCTTTTCAAAAGCAATTCCAGGAGCACTTGAGCGTTGTAGTAAAAAGGTAAGGTCGCCAAAAATAGGGTCAGTTAAAATAGTGTACCCTGCAATAGTGATCAAAAAACTTGCATGCCCTATCCAGGTTATATGATCAGCTTCATGAAATGAGTAGGAAACTCTGTTCCCTTGCATTAACCGGGTCGCAGAGGCGCGCTGGGCATAGGAGGTAAGATACATATAGACTGATCGCCAAAAAACATTATTGACAACCTCCCCAGGATAGTTATAAAAACGATTATGTTCTCTGTGTGCAGTTCGCTTGTTCATAAGAAATATTTATGCCCTGATTTTGAAGATATTCTCTAAAGTGTATCACATTCTTAAAATGGCAACCATGTATACCACATTGTTCTGCAGCTTTAATATTTTTTTCTTTATCATCGACAAAAAAGAAGATAAGGTCATCACTGTCAAAATGGTCATAACAACGCTTTTTGAATTTATCGAAAAATGCTGGTGCCGGCTTACGAAGATAATTATCTTCAGGTTCACTGGTTACTATCACATCACAATGATCAAAAAAAGGCGCATGATCTTTACTCAAATCGTTGCATACGTTTTTCCCGATATTAGAACATACTGCGATACGATACCCGTTCTGCTTGAGTTCTTTTATCAGTTGAAGCATTTCAGGGTTGCAATTATACATATTACATAACGCATAAAATTCGCTTCTGGTATGCTCAAGATCGGGATAATACTTTTTTGCAAGCACATTGTACACATTCTCTGCAGTTTTTGTAGTGCTTAACACAGAAAAAATACGATACGCACATACTGGATTAATCAAACTAAGATTATATAAAGGATTTTTTTTAAAAAAAGTATACAGAGCACCAACAAACTTTGAATAGGACCTATCAAAAGCCACTTCATGTAGATCAAGTGTAATGACCACTTTTTCATTTTGAATCTTTTTTAAATCTGTGACAACACTATCCATAGCGCAAACCATACTTCCTAACGCGAGAATCATTCCAATGACTATTTTTTTCATGCCAATATTCTTGCCTGCTTAAAACGCTAAAATCTTAGCAGATTTTTTTCTAATAGGAACACCTTGAATATATATCTGCAATTTATACTTTTTAATATATACTCTCAGTTCGTTCATAAGATCATCGATCATTACTAAATCAGATTCGGCCCAAACATCTTGAACCTTTTTGAAAACATCAATAATCTTTAACGTATTTCCCTGGCAAAACACATGATTTTGCATTGCTCTTTTTACCGCATGCACAAATGTTAAAGAATCAGCGCTAGAATAAGATATCTCATCAAGTAGAAATTCTGCAGAGGTACCGTGGAAGGCAATTGAAACAACACGAATATATTTCCATAATTTATGCGTTGTCATATAGGCACGAACTTCTTTTATAAGACCCTCCATTAAAATTTCCTCAGCATCTCTTGAGTTAAGCCATAAGGATTGGAATCTTTTATAAACTTCCGCAATATTTTCACTATTAAGCGTTTCATAGTTCATTGCTGCTTTAACGGTACTTATGAATCCCATATGATCTGATTCTTTGATAGCAGCAATTTCTACAAGCAACGGATCAACCATGGTAGCTGAGATGGCCTGGCTTATGGCCAATAACTGAAAGACGCCTAAAAATATTATTTTCTTATACATTATTTCGCCCAATATATTTTATTTACAAATTGAATAACAACTAACATCATAACTTCCTTTATATTATACGTCAATGTTGAAGATATCCCTGATCGTTAAGGCAAAGTTATTTTGAATCGACAGTCATACTAACTATGGCCATGATAAGGCAAGAAAGCGCCATGAGGTTCGTACCTCTCAGAAGATATTTCATTTTATTAACGGCTTCTTTCTGCAGATAAATAAATTCAACAAATCGTTCGCGGGGCAAATCTTTAATTTTTACGTCCTCAAAGCCTTCGGCAAGTGCACCCATTTCTTGAGAAATATCATACATGTCTAAAAAAGAGTTTATAGTCATCAAAGCACCTGTACCAAAAGCAATTGCTGCGCCAGTTGTAACCTGATCCGAAACGCTGGTCATTGCATGAACTGTCGGCTGCAAACCTAAAAATGCAATCGCGAATAAGATATATTTTTTCACAATTTAAACTTTCTATTTATATAATCAAACAAATCAATAGTTCTAATTGTATAAAAATATCGAATTTTGTCAATTAATTAAATCAAGTCTAGAAAGTCTATTTCATGATAACCATCAACAATAGCATCAGCAAGCACCAACAAATCTCGGTTATTATGGGTATTTATACCAATACAGTACATCCCAGCAGCCTTGGCCGCTTTAATGCCTGTGGCCGAATCTTCAATAACCACACATTCATGCGGAGCAAAGCCAAGTTTTGCAGCAGCATGTAAAAAGATAGCAGGGTCAGGCTTTCCTACATGATTCACCTGAGAGATGCCATAAATATGTTCCCCAAAATAGCGGTGTAATTGCAAAGCTTGGTGGGTAAGTTCAAGGGTGCGATCGTCAGCATTGGTAGCAATTGCTTTAGGAACATGGACAATTTTTGCATGAAAATCGGTAAACCCTTCTATGAAAACTACTCCGTGCATATATTCAGCATGTGCATGTGCCTTTTTTTCAGCAGCAAGTTCTTCTGGGGTCTGAGGTAAATCAAACATATGCTTAAGTAAAGCACACCCCGTTTTTAAGCCGCCTGCACCACCCATCAAAAGCTCACGCACGGCTTTATGAATAGTCGGGGTATAGGAGACTCCTTTAGAAATAAGTAATTTTTGAGTTGCATTATCCCAGATTCGGTTCGTATCAACAATGGTACCATCCATATCAAAAATAAGTGCCTTATGGGCCACACGCTTTTTCACGATATCCCCTTTTCTAAAACCAATAAATATGGTACAACTAAACTCACATTATAGAATACCTTTTGCAAAGGATACCCTGTGAATAGCGTACTACGTTCCGGATATAAAACAATCGTTACTATTTTTGCCTCAACCATGCCCTATGGGTTATTAAAGCTTCTTAAAGTAAGCAAAATGTGGGGATTGCCCTTTAGCTTTTTTACTGCTACCCATATGGTGACCCCTGTTTTAGGCTCGCAGATTAGAACCAATCAATTGTTGGGAGTAACACTTGTACGCACGCTTTTTTATGCAATAACTTCAAGTACCTTAACTTTTTTTAAATTCTTTTATCATCTGCCTTCGTTAACGGGCGCTTTATATTTTAAAGCCATGCTTAATGCTGAAAGTTCTTACGCAACCCGTGCTTTCTGGGCCCTGGTACCTTTGTTCTGCATGGCGCTTTTTATCAGTAACCCCGTAGGAAGTCAGGCATGGCCCTACTCACTCTACTGGCTCATACCGGCAATGATAGCATTACTTCCTGCAAGAACAACATTTTTAAGCGCATTGGGAAGTACCTTTACCACCCATGCTATTGGTTCGGTACTCTTTCTTTTCTGCACACCCATGACACCAGCATTTTGGCTCGCGCTCATGCCAGTAGTTTTCTTTGAACGTATCTGTTTTGCTTTGGGAATCACTACGCTTTATTACCTGGTCACTTATTGTAAGCAGGTAGTAGTATGGGGAAATTTTCGCCTTCTGCGCGCATAAAATACTATGATCAAAAACCTCATGCTGCTTCTTCTTTCTTTAGCCGTTATTGGAAGTATTTATGCCTACTGGCTGTACTCTCGACATACCCACTACGGGCGTTCTGTTGCACCTGGTATTCCTGAAACCAAGCGTATTAAACATTTGGGAATTATCATGGATGGTAATAGAAGATGGGCAAAACAACATGGGCACAAACCATGGATAGGCCACAAAAAGGGCGTCGAACCAGTGCGCACCACCCTTGAATTTTGCATAAAAAATGAAATCCCTAATCTTACCCTGTATGTTTTTTCTTTAGAAAATTTTAACCGTCCTCAAGAAGAACTTTCCTATCTTTTTGATGTGCTCGCGCAACAGATATCTGACCAGGAACTTGATAAACTCTTTCAAGAAGGAGTTAAAGTAAAATTTATTGGCGATAGAAATGCGTTTCCAGAAAAACTTAAACCCCTTATTGAAGATATAGAAACTAAAACTCAGCATGGAGAAAAACTCACCCTCCAGCTTCTTTTTTGCTATGGCGGCCAACAAGAAATAGTTGCCGCGTGCAAAGAAATCGCAACATTATGCAGGCAAGGCACACTCACGCCTGAAGATATTACCCCAGAACTTTTCAAAAAACACCTTTGGAGTGACGGCTTACAGGAACCTGATTTAATTATAAGAACGGCCGGAGACCAACGGTTAAGCAATTTCCTTACGTGGGGGTCAGCCTATAGCGAATTAGCATTCTTGCCTTGTCTTTGGCCAGAAATAACTGAAGATATTCTGGTAGATACCGTGAATAACTTCTACCATCGTAAACGCACCTTTGGCAAATAAATTCAAGTAGATATTTTTAAAAGAGATGGTATACTTAAGGGTATGAAAACACCTTTATCACTTCTTTTTTTCTGTTTTTTTGGTCTTACCGCGAATCCTGATTATATACTCAAGCAGGACACCATAGGTGAATTTAGAATGCTCTATCTTATTGAGCCCTCTTCTGAAAAAACCATTGGCGCGTGCAGTTTTAACACCAATGAATCGTGTGTAGACCTCCATCTGCTTAAAATCTTTGATAGCGAAAAAAGAGGCAAGGGCCTTGGGTCACGTTTATTAAAAACAGTACTTTCACATGCGCATGCACAAAATAAGCCCCTGCAAGTGGTAGCTTCTCCCTTTCAAGAAGACGTTAATGCATATGGAAAAGAAGGAGCTTTGCAAAAAATTGTTGCATTTTATAAAAAACATGGCGGCAAGGTTAATTCAGAATCACACATCTGCGCCACTATTATATTTCCCCCTATCATTATCTGAATACAACTGCTATGAAAAAAAATATACTTTTTATTTTCTATACCCCGTTTATATTTTCTTTTGATGAGGCCCTGCGTCCCTTTTTACCCTATCCAAGCCATTACGAAGAGATAGAACGCTCGCAAGAAATAACTGAAAAATTCAATGCATATCTTACCGCTGCAATGAAGCTGCGTGCCTTTGAAATTGAAAATGATGAAGAAATAAACGCGATTGTACTCACTGATACTGATAAAGAAAAATCTTATGGCTCAGCGGTTTTTTTCTTTATCACAAAGCCCTGTTATGTGCATCTGTGCAAACTGAAAGTCACCAAAAGCCTCAGAGGTCAAGGGCTTGGAAGCGCACTATTACACTATATTATGCATAAAAAATATCCCAGCGACCCTGAATATATAAAACTAGAGGTATCTCCATCTGATTATACCGGAACCCGTGAAGAAGCACGCACGCGATTAATCAAGTTTTATGGCAAACACGGCGAGCTTATAAAAAAAACGGGATCAAACGAGATTAAAATCATTCTAAAACAACCAGATGAACCTGCAAAGGCTTTTTAATATCTACCCATGAGCCTGCAACGGGCTTTTGAGCAATAATAGTGCCAGGCTGCAAATGGGCATGTTTTTTTGGATGATAAGGTTCAGAGTAAACCCCTATCTCTATGCCATAATTTTCAAAAAAATTCTTCACAGAATCATCAAGAATGTGTCCACAAATATTAGGCATTATCCGCTTAGTTTCAGGGCCGGCGCTGATAAAAAGAGCCATTTTTTGGTTCTGTAAAGCAGAACCCGCTTGCGGTGCCTGCGCCACCACCATGCCTGCAGGCGCACGATGATGTATAAAAACCGGTTTAGCCGTAATGCCATATTCAGCAATACGTTCTTGCCATTGGCCATCGCGTAACCCCACACATTCTGGAACAGGCAATTGAGCAGGTTCTTGCGCAATAATAATAAAAACAGCCTGCTTTGGTTTAATAGATGCCCCCGGAAGAGGTTTTTGAGCTAAAATGGTACCGGGCTGAACCTCTGAAGATTCTTTTTCTGCCAAAATCTTTATCACAAAATCTTGTTGTGTTGCCTGTCTTAAGGCATAGGTAACCGAATGGCCCAGTAATGTCGGGGTTTTTATAGATTTTCCCTGAACAAAAAGGGAGATAACGGAGAATCCTGCCAAAAATGAGACAAAGGGGACGATAATTAAAAGATGAGCTATTTTCACGAAATCTTGCCTTCAAGAGCGGGTAGTATGAAAAAGTAGTAGTTTAGGTGACCAATAAGCCAGATTCTGTTATTAAAGCATGTTCGCTTTAATATGACAACCATTTCTCTGAGCGATACACCCGTATAATAACCGAAACGAATACCGTATACACTGCTTGATCTTGCTCCAGGTAGGGTTTGCCCGCTCCGCTAGTCACCTAACTGAGCTGTGCGCTCTTACCGCACATTTTCACCCTTACCCGTCTTCGCCAATGCTTCAGCGGGCGGTTATTTTCTGTGGCACTTTCCATGATTTACATCTTCTGCAGCTTTTCAGCACAGATACCATCTTCGTTTGGAGTCTGGACTTTCCTCATTGGCTTGCGCCAACGCGATTGCCTAGGTTACCTAAACTACTATTTCAGTATACCAGGTGACTGGCATTTTGTCTTTATCATGAAATTCCTATTTTCCATCTTTTACAAACAGACGCAAGTATACTATTCTAGGATTATGAAAAAAATAATTATCTTTAGTCTATTTATGATGAATTATTCATCTATCACACCCAACTTTAATGCCCTCTCGGATTTTAAAGGAACCTCGTATCTGTATGCTCCTGGCATGATGGGGTCAGAATTTGTTATGGCAAGATATTGTCCTTCATTTACTGCAAGCACCGGTGAAAAAATAGTGAGCAAATCGGGCGGCAATGTAATCGGACAGCCTCATAGCGCCGTAACGTTTCCTGAAGTAGACTTACGCAAGCCAACATTTTCATGCAACCCCATTACCTTCTGCATAAATAGCTTACGCATGCTCATTGTGCCTGTTGCCCAACGCATCATGCAGTATAAGTTTGATTTCACTATCAAAGATAATCCAGAAAGCACCACTTCGGTTATTAATTATTTTTTTGATTTTAGCAAAGCAAACTTGGGGCAAGAGGCCGATGTTCAAACACTTGGACAAGCCTATCAGGAACATCTAAAAAAATATCCCGAAACCGACGTTGTCTTATATGGTGATTCACGCGGTGCTGCAACTATCTTTAACTTTATTGCCCATCACAAACCAGCTTATGTTAAAGCAGCCATTTTAGAAGGGATATACGATTCTCTTGATCATATCATTAAACATTTTATCACCAGTAACAAAAGCACCTTCACTGAAAAACTGCTCAATAGATTGGCACGCATAACCTTGGGTGGCTATAAAAATGAGGGCATGAATCAGCGCGAATCAGCAGAAATTATTGATGATACCATTCCCTTATTGCTTGTTATTTCCCTTAAAGATGGTCAAGTGCCTCCACAGTCTGCATTTTATCTGTATAAGCGTCTTCAAGAACGCGGACATAAGCAAGTGCATCTTCTTGTGTTGAAAAAATCATTGCACCCGATCTATATGATGGATGATCCTGAGGATAAAAAAGTGTACGAATCAGTGGTGCATGCTTTTTATAAGCACTATAATTTGCCTCACAATGCTCAAAAAGCCGCTTTAGGTAAACAAATGTTCCAAGAAACAAGGCCTAGTATCGAGCAGCTTCAAGAAAAATATAAACTCGATCAATGCTCATACTGCGATTCATACGAACCATATCCGGTAAGGCAAGCGAAAAAGACCACATTGATCTTTGAATAACAGCTGGATCAGCGTCCTAAGATTGCATAAGTCATGAATATAAAAAAAGAAGTACTTCGCAGACCTAACGCCTGTTCCGTACTTCTTTTTGTAAAACAAGAAACTATATAATAATCTAATCAAAAAAATCTACTCCAAAATTTCTTCCACCATTGATGCTCTTCTTCATCATAGAAATAATTTTTTAGAAATAAATGCCAAATAATTAGAAATATTATCACACCTAAAAAACTATGTTGCCATTGGGTCATTTTCTACTCTTTAAGTAAGGTTTAATAATATAAAATTTAATTATATAGTGACAAAATGATCCAAATAATGAGATTATTACACACTCATACCAATACAACATGCTAATTCCTTATTTATCAAATAGGCCCCGTTGCAGCCATCCCAGCCATTCCACCAACAGCACCCGCAGTAAGAGCAACTGGTTCTACAAAGGGCGCCGCACAACCAGTTAAAAAAGTACCTACAACAGGAGCTGCAGGGCCCGCGAATCCAGCTATAATCCAGATTGGTCCATATGTTAACGCTCTTACAAGGTTCTGCCCAACTACTACACCAACAGCGGCACCTAAAAATCCTCCACCATTTCCACGAACATGCATATCTAGTTTGAATTCACCATTGGCAAATTGATCAGCCTTAATAACGCCATGCCCGCCATTCAAGAAACTGGTCAATTGCTTGTTATTCATTGTTTTCAATGATCGAGAAACATCATGCTTATGGACTTTCTTTATACCATTACCGGTGATGACAAGATAGTTGTCTTTATGCTTGATTATGTTTCTTATGCCTGATTCTTCGGACGACAATATGCCGCCCCTATCTATCATAAGTGGAGTCGCGTATACATAGAAGCATAGCAGGGAACATAAAGCTAACGTAGACAACTGTCTTTTTTTGAAAAAAGTAAGATTATTTTTTGACCATTGAACCATGATCGCTCCTTTGAGTAATTGATTAAAAACACATTAAGATTATGAAAAAATAAGCGACCTGTATACACGTTGCACATGTTGCGTAAATTGTTGCATGACTTTTGCTTTTTTGTTGCACCAAACCTGTATTTATAATTTTCTGTTAAAATCATTTTTATAAAAACTTAAAAAATTGGTAAAAATTATTCATCACCTAAATAACAAACGTGCTACTTTTACAATAATTATTAATGGCACAAAGCCCCATTATTGCTGGTAATCTCTTATCTATCACCCTGTACCTTGTGCGTAAAATAAAATAAGAAAAATTAAAAAATAAAGGCCGGTTAAGAGCAAGCGAACCCAGGCAAGAGAAAGTAATCGTTTATTAAAAAACGATGCGCATACAAACATACTCACTACATAGACGTACAATAAGGCGGTTGCATGGTTATACAGCAAAGCTTGCATTATAACAAAAAAAGCAGCGAGTACGCGTATCATTTTTGGCGCAAAAAAGCTTGTGTAATAACTGTAGAGTAAGGGAGTGGTAAAGCACCACCAGTATCCTGTTAATGCATTGGCTGAAAGATCTATAAAAAAGGATATACAAATATATGCTAATGAGTTAAAAATTTTCATAATGCGAGTATACTAAGCATATGCAAATTTTTAAAGTACTCCTTATAAGCGCTTTAATAAGCGGCTCATTTTTGACCGGTATTCTGTTTTATCTTTTTACCCATGGAACGGTCGATTTTTCAACGCTTGAAAATTACGACCCGGGAACTTATTCTCTCGTGTTGGATGATGAAGGAAAAGAGTTAACACGTTTTCAGCTCGATCGACGAGAACCTGTTGCCCTTGAGGAGCTTTCACCCTACCTTATTGAAGCTTTTTTAGCAGCAGAGGACCAGAACTTTTTTACGCATCATGGCATCTCTTTTAAAGGTATTTTGCGTTCATTTTTTGCCAATTTCTGGAAGGGGAAAATAGTGCAAGGCGCAAGCACTATCACGCAACAACTTATTAAATTACTTTTTCTTGATAATAGCAGAACCTTTAAACGAAAGCTTAAAGAACTTTTTTTAGCGCTCATCGTTGAACAACAATTTAGTAAACAGCAGATTCTGCAAACCTATTTAAATCATATTTATCTGGGTTGTGGTATTTATGGAACACAGGCTGCGTGCCAGCGGTTTTGGAACGTTTCAGCAGGCACCTTAACAATAGCACAAGCAGCAACCATTGCAGGCATTGTCCAATCACCCGAACGTTTTTGCCCCCTTATTAACCCTGAAAAAACTATACAGCGCCGCAATAGTGTACTTCGCCGTATGCTCAAACAAAAACGTATAACGTTGGATGAATTTACTCTATCCCTACAAGAACCCTTGGCTTTACAAGAAGCACAAGATAGTTGTTGTGCACCGCATATTAAAGAAATGTTGCGCCAAACCCTTGAACCCCTAGTCGGCAAAAAAGAATTATATAGCGGCGGACTTACCATTCAAACCACGATATCCTCAACATTACAAAAACAAAGCACTACCATCTTTAAGGATCATCTTACTATCAATCAAAAAGGAACGTCTGTGCCGTTAGATGGCGGCTTTATTTTGATAGAGGGCGCTGTGGGAAAAATCAAAGCACTTGTTGGTGGAGTTGATTTTGCAACTTCACAATTTAACCGTGTAACTCAAGCTCATCGGCAATTAGGTTCCATCTTTAAACCCCTTATCTATGCGACAGCGCTTGAGCATGGTGCGCGCATGGATGATATATGCATAGATGAACCTATCACCATTGAATTTAATAACACGCAGTGGAGCCCGCGTAACTATAACCATACCTTTGTGGGCCCGGTTACTCGCGCTTTTGCCTTTTATAAATCACTTAATACGGTAGCAGTTCAAACCTTATACACGGCAGGCATTAAAAATACTATTAAAGCTGCTGCTGCCTGCGGTATCACCCAAGAAATACCACCTTACCCTTCGCTTGCCCTTGGATGCATTGATGTGACCTTATTACAAGCAATAACGATGTTTAATTGTTTTGCGCATCAAGGAATGCTTATCGAGCCCTATTATATTGAATGGGTTAAAGATAAACAGGGCAAAAAAATATATAAGCACAGTTCCCGCATTATTCAGGCGCTTAATTGGCACTCAACCAGTCAGGTGACCGCTGCGCTTTGCGCAGGCATTGCTCAATTACGTAAAAAATTTCCGGCTAATTCACCCTTACATGGGCTCAATGCCGTTCCTTTTATGGGTAAAACGGGAACCACTAACGATGCACGTAATTGTTTTTACGTAGGCGCGACTCCCAAGTACACGGCTGCCGCGTATATTGGTAATGATGAAAATAAACCACTAGGCGCTACCACCTTTGCATCACAAACGGTGTTTCCGTTGGTTGTTGATGTATTAACAAAAACTACGCATGAAAAAGGTACCCATTTCATGTACCATCCAGAACTGAAAAAATGCATTATTCATGAAATAACGGGTCAGCCTCTGAAAAATCTTCATGACTCTCACGCCATTGAGATTCTGGTTCCTGGGTTCTGATAAAATTTTGAAATTTTAAAGCTTACCAGCGCCCTATAAGCTATAGGCTCATGGATATAGACTGGGGGAAGTATTCTTGACTTTATTTTTTTAAATTCAGATATTTATATATAGGAATTAAATATTAAGGAATAATTTATGAAAATAGACAAACATTTTATAGGCATTTTCGTGATTTTTTTAGCGGTTAATATTCAAAGTATGGATAAAGAGACGCTAAAGTCATTAGAAAAGGAGGCATGGGAAGAGGCCTTTAATGGAGATAAAGCCGAAGCTCTTAAAAAATTTGCTCAAGCCGCGCGTGCTGGAAGCTGGCAGGCTTCAAAATTTCTTGCCCACAATTATGGAAAAGAACCTTTGGTTGATGAAAAAGATGAAAAAAAAAGCACAATTTTTTTTGTTACAAGCTGAAGACTATAAAAAACAAAGACCCCATGAATATTTTTCGGAATTCGATCTTGACTCACGAATAGAAAAATTTAAAGCACTGCAATTTTCTCGTAGCAATCCTTGGTATAAAGAAGTGCTAGACGAATTAAATAGCTCAAATTCTAGCTACTTTAAAGAATATCCTTTGCCAGAAAAAAGTATTCTACGACTTTTTCGAAAAATGAAAGAGGATAAAACTGATAAACAAACGGCTTTAGAGCGTATGCGCTTATTAGGTCAAACAATGAGTCGCGTACAATCTAAAGAAGCAACTCAAGCGATTTTTAAACAAGTTAATGATGAATATCACAGTTTTAATTTTTCTGATGATGCTAATACTAACTATAGTTTAAGCAAGGATATGATTAAGGCTCTTGAAGAATCTGCTTCAAAATTAGGTCTTACAGACGAGCTTAAAATGTCATATGATAAATTATTTTCCGGATTTTATAGCGATTATCTTGGTCTTTGCCGTAAAGTTGAAAAGACGGTGATAGTTGATTCAATGCAAGAATTGTTTCCTAGATATGCAGCACTCGATAGAACCCAAGCTATTAAATCTCTTACTTATTTTCTTGACCATGATATGAGAGACTCCTGGAAAATAGATAAAGGTTTTTTAAGATTATTAAGACTTTTATCAAATCAAGAGTTAGAAAAATATATAGCAGATTCATTAAAACCCAATCGGCTTGAATATATTGTGAAAGCACTATGTAAGAACAGTGATATAGCTAGTAGCTTTCAAGGAACACCTCTTGCTCCAGATACACTGGCTCTAAAATTATTACGTTCAGACTTAGATGAACATTCTATAAAAGCGCTATAGCATGATCCACTAAGACATTCTCAGGTGCAAGATATTATTAAATCTGATAAACTTAGCTCCTAAAGAGGAGAATGAGAATTATGGAATTAAGTATTGATTTGAGGAAGCGAGTAATCGCTGTG
>JAKAUO010000043.1 GCA_021827715.1 bacterium
GATGAATGGATCATTGAATACAATACCAAAAGGCCGCACTGCTCTTTGCAAAACATGCCGCCAAAAGCGTTCAGTCTGTTTAAAAAAGTTTCTACTTTAGAGTTGTATTAAAAATGGGGGCTTGACAATAAATATCTCACTTTCTTTTAAGAGCCGGAAATAAGATCACCTCTTTAATAGAAGTCGTGTTAGTTAATAACATAACCAAACGGTCAACTCCAATACCAACACCCACCGTAGGTGGCAAGCCATATTCTAATGCAGTAATGTAATCTGCATCATAATGCATAGCCTCGGCATCGCCAGCTTCATGCGCTTTAACTTGCTCTTTAAAACGTTCAGCTTGATCAAAGGGATCATTTAACTCATTAAAGCCATTTGCTATCTCCATCCCCGCTATAAACAATTCAAATCGAGCTGCAATTTTTGGATTTTTTGGATCCCGTTTTGCAAGAGGCGAGGTTTCCACGGGAAAATCAATAATATAGGTTGGATTAATTAACTTAGATTCAGCAACTTCTTCAAATAGCGCAAATATCTTTTGCCCATAGCTTGCATGCGGGTTTGCCAATGTTACCTTATGAGCAGCCAAGGTCTTATCTATATTTTTTTCTTCAAGATCGTCCTGCCTAATAGCGCTATATTTCATAATTGCCTGTTGCGCATTAAGACGATCAAATGGTTTTGAAAAATCGAGTGTATGGTCACCAAAGGTTACTTGTTGAGTCCCACAAATTTTTAGGGCCATACTCCGCATTAAATTCTCTATAAAACTCATGGCAAATTGATATTCTTCATGCGCCATATAAAACTCGACCATCGTAAATTCAGGGTTATGACGTGTAGAAACTCCTTCATTTCTAAAATTTCTATTAATTTCATAGACACGCTCTATTCCACCAACCACCAGCCGTTTTAAATAAAGTTCCGGCGCAATACGCAAATAAAAGTCTGAATCGAGGGCATTGTGATGCGTAATAAAGGGTCGTGCTGCCGCACCCCCAGGAATAGGATGAAGCATAGGGGTTTCAACTTCACAAAAATCATTTTTATCTAAATAAGAACGGATCTCTTTTATAATAGCTGATCTTTTAATAAAGCGCTCACGTGTTTCAGGACTGGTCATTAAATCAAGGTATCGTTGACGATATTTAGTTTCTATATCGGCAATGCCATGAAATTTTTCTGGTAAGGGATGAAGACATTTGGTCAAAAGCTGCCATCCTGTGGCACGCAACGTAATTTCACCCGTTTTAGTTTTAAATGATGCGCCGGCAAACCAGACAATATCACCTAGATCAATATATTCAATAAATTGATTAAATGATTCAGCGCCAATAACATCTTCACGGATATACACCTGTAAACGGCCACTGCGGTCTTGGATAGTAACAAACCCTGCTTTTCCTTGCATGCGGCTGGTCATAACACGACCTGCAACCCTGTAAGATTTTTCATTGCCTTCAGTAAATTCTTCAATTACCTGTTTGCAGGTAGTATCGACCTGCCGCATTTCGGCCCAAGGGCTGATACCAGCTTTTTCCATAGAACGGGCTTTTTCTACCCGAATTTCATATTCAGAATGTGCAGATTGATTATTATTTTCTTGTTTACGGAAAGAATCCATGATAAAATACCACTTTCTAATAACTAATAAAACTTTCTTAATACAAGAGTTTACCATGAAATATATGATATCCAAAAAAAGTATAGTGCTGGGTCTTCTGAGTACCTTTTTAACGCTATCGTCTGAAATTAGAGAGATTAACCATTTTCATGAAATTTTAAACTATCTTCTTCCTGGGGCTATCGTCTTATTAGATATTGATAATACCACCTTAGAGCCAGAGAACCCCGGCCAAATTGCAAGTGAACAATGGTTTGCAACGCTTATAAAAGAATTCCCTACCTTTGATGATGCAATAATGCATTATTGCGCTACTACGCTTACTACTCCCATGAAGATCGTTGAACCAACTATTGCAGAAGTTGTACGCACTATTCAGGAGCAAACGCTCTTGCTCGGGTTTACTATGCGCTCGATTGTTTTAGCCCCACAGACGGTTGCTACCTTAATGCATAATGGGATCACCCTGCTTTCACCAATACCGGATCAAGGGTTTATGATCCAAGGAAAATTTCCGGTGTTGCTGTACCAGAGCATTATCTTTTGCCAGGGAAAAAAGAATGGGGCAACGTTGTTCACGGTTCTTGACGCTCAGGGGATATATCCAGAAATTATTGTCATGATTGATGACAAGAGACAGTATCTCGAGCTCATTGAACAGGCTTGTCATGAACGTGGAATTATGTTTATTGGCTTACGATATGGCTATCTTGATGAAAAAGTAAAAGAGTTTTTAAAGAACGCCTGAAAGCTTGCCTGCAGTAAAATGTACATGTAAGTGCATAACAATTTGCCCTGCATGCTTACCGCTATTGACATGGAGTTTAAAGTCACTTGCCTCAGGAATGGCTTTAGAAAGATGCTGAGCCATCCATAAGATCTTCCCCCCATAAAAGAAATCAACATTCTCCATTGCCTGCACATCCTGAATATGTTTTTTAGGAATTATCAGGTAATGGATAGGTGCTTTGGGTGCAATATCTTGAACGACAAAAATATCATCATTTTCAGCTATCTTTTTTGATGGCATCTCACCACGAATAATTTTACAAAAAACACAATCTTGCATAATTAAACACCTTATCTTTGTTTTTTACCTAGTGTAAAGATAAGGCTTATTTTTGCAAGAAAATGTTATAAACATCTTAAAAGAAAATCTTCAACTTTCTGTTTGTACTCAAAGGGAATCTCTTTAAACATTCTACCATGGTGCGTATTTTCTGCGGTCCATAATTCTTTACATGAACTTCCTATGGCATTATAGATCTTTTCAGCGTGATAATAATTAATTAAGTGGTCATTGCGATCATGCATTATTAAAACTGGACAGGTTATGAGCGACGCATAATGGCGATAATCGCTTACGGACAAAGAACAACCCATAAAGTATTCATAATAATGCAATGCCAACCATCCAATAGGAAAAGGAATATAATTTGTCCGTTGTAAAATAGAGGCAACAGTATATTTAAAATCACTGGGCGCGGAATCTGAAACAACTGCGTCAAAAGGAGTTCCGTAAGCAGTCGCACGTAATAACGCGGCTCCGCCTTGAGAAACACCTATACCAATAAGGGGTGCAGTTGGTGAAATATATTTTTTTATATAATCTGCAGCAGCCTTTATATCTAAATGCTCATTAAGGCCCAATGAAATTTTTTGCCCTTCGCTTTGCCCTTGGCCTCTAAAATCAATAAATAAAATGGTATCATCAGGGAAAAGTGTCACAAAGTCACCCATATGTTCTTTGGTATGTTTAAAACCGTGACATATAATAAAAACACGCTTTGCGTGGGGGCGCTTTACCAGCAATCCCGCAATGGCGATAGTATCCTCTGCTTGAAAGGTTATAGGTTCAGCGTGATACTCAGTTATAAGTTTTTGTCGTTCAGCATTAATCAATGCTATTTTTTTGTAGATAATACGAGCGCTGAATGTTTCTTCCACATATAACGCAGCACCAAAACTTACTAGTATTACGACCAGTATGCTTACTATACTCCATCGAAGATAGAGAACCTTATTCTGATACATCACTACCCCCCCCTCTTTTTGCTAGTGTATCAAAACTAACTGTGCAGAGGGTATAGTTTCTGTTTATACGAACAAAAAGTGCGACAACATGGCTGGTGCAATTCAGCCCTTCATGTTATGCTGATCGTAGTTTTTACAGGGAATTTTATGATAAAAGAAAAATTATCCAACAGATATGATCGGGCACTGGCAGCGTCAACCAATAGCCAACGCATATATAAAGCCTATAGAAAAAAGGATAAAGTGGATGTTGATTATGAAATTTTTTCAACGGCAGCAGTTAAAGCATTTGAATTAGCATATGAAACTTTCTGGAAATATCTTAAATTTTATATGGAATATCAGGGTATTCTCGATATCCCAAGCAGCCCACGTGCTGTGTTTGCTTTTGCGTTGCAGCACAACATCTTAAATAACCACGAAGTTAGCATACTCGATGAGGCAGCACGCGATCGTAATTTATCATCACATATGTATGCCCAAGAAACCGCCGAAGAAATATTACAAGATATCCCAGAGGCCATCCAATTATTTGCCCTACTACTTCACAAATTAACTCCTGATAAGTGACTTATGAGCATCAAAGAAATCAAAAATTACGAAAAATATTTTCGCGGTATTGAACCAAAATATGTAAAAAAATTACTGGGGATTATTGAAGTTATCGTCCCAGGAGCAAAAATAATTCTCTATGGCTCACGAGCACGTGGTGATTTTAGAGATTCATCAGATATCGACCTTGCTCTGGATATGAATGGTCAACGCGTACCATCATCACCATTTGTCGAAGCTCAAGATATAATAAGAAGTCTCACGATGACCCATAGGGCCGACCTTGTTGATCTTGCAGATGCTCGCGGGACATTTCGCGAGGAAATTTTGCGCGATGGCGTCGCTCTTAACGATATATTGGAGATACATTAACAATGTATAAAATTTTGAGTCAATTTCTCACCAGCATTGCATACGCAATGCTGTGCACAACTCTTTTTGCACCAGAAAGAAATTTATTTTTTGAAGCAGAAAATAATTACCCTATTACCATAGGGGTTGAGGTGGAAAAACAGGTTGAATCTTTCTCATCGTCTTTTGAAAAAATTGATGTATATACTACTAAGCACTGCGGTAACATGCTGGTTTTGGATGGCGCTATTCAACTTACCCAGTGGGACAACGCGGCGTATCATGAAATGATAGCGCACGTGCCGTTACTTAACCACCCACACCCTAAGCGGGTACTTATCATTGGCGGCGGCGATGGTGGAACGCTCAGTGAAGTACTTAAACATCAAGATGTTGCCAAAGTTACCCTCTGTGAAATTGATGGTGAAGTTATCCGTGTTTCACAAAAATATTTTCCTGAATTTTCCAAAAGTTTTTCTGACCCACGCATTAGGGCAGTTATAGATGATGGTGCTGCGTTTATACAACAATATCATGATTATTTTGACATTATCATTGTAGACGCTTCTGATCCAGAAGGACCAGCTTGTGTACTGTATTCAGAAGAATTTTATACTGATATCTTTAACGCGCTTACCGCCGATGGCATCGTGGTAGCCCAAGGCGAATCACCCTTTTTCCATCGAGATTTAATTAAAGAGTGGCATATACGCAATAAAAAACTTTTTAAACACGCGGCCTATTATTATGCTTTAGTGCCCACCTATCCAAGTGGAGTTATTGGTTTTATGTATGCTTCCAAAAGCTTTGCTCCTGATCACCACAAGTTCTTAGATTCAAAACAACTTCCTGAAAATTTACACTATTACACGCCTGAATTACATGATGCAAGCTTTATATTGCCCGCATTTATTAACTCTATTTTTAAGTAAGCATCTATGGTAAAGTAACGCCAGAAATCTCTTTATCTGTAAGTCCAACTATAAAGGAAAGTTTATGAACATTGTATCTAAAAAAATATTATTTTTAGCGAGCATGAGCATTATTACTATTGCAGCAATTGAAGAGGAACCTCTTATTAAAAGCAGTTCTGCTATAACAGAGAATACTGTAGAGCCTCATTTAACAACTAAGATTATGGATATTATAAACACAGCGGATAATCCAGAGGAATTTGAATTAATTATAGATCCAACATTACGCCATGGACTTGAAGTCGATAATGCTAGAAAAAGGGTATCTTTGAGTAAAGCCCTTGCAGAACACATGAGAAAAGATACACTGCCGACGACCTTAGAATTTGAGGTCAAAAAAGCTTATGGAAAGGATAAATTTAAAGACACTTGGCAAGATGCACATCATAAAATGATGTTAAGACATGCAAAGTATTATTTAGCAGCCACTCTTGGCTGTGCTGCTATTTGTGCGGGTTCCGTAATTGGCGCACGTAAAACTTATCAAGAGGAAGAGCTCAATATTCCGTTATGCGTATTTGCTTCATTATCAAGTTTTGCTTCTGGAATTGCAGCCTGCGCCAGCGCAATTCAGTCTCTTACTCTTTGTCTTGGAAGTACTAAAACTTTTTATCTTGATGACAAAGCTGAAGAATATGCTCTTAAACAACTTTCTGACAATGAACTCAATACGCTTCTTAGGCGCTCTAATCATTTTCTTGAACCACGTATCATCAGCGAAATTAAAAGCCGTACTCATGACGCCGTTTAAGGAGACCTTTATGAACATATCAATAAAATCTATGCTTTTTGCCTTGTTATTTTCATTGCGCATTAGTGCACAAGATACCACGCTAGCAATTCCCCCTCAATCTGAGCCATTTGTTGAAAAAGTACGTACTACTTTAAAAACCATTAGCACGGATAATGAATTTGATATCTGTGTTGACGCTCATCAGAAACTCGATTTTAAAGTAGATAAGGCCCAGAAAAAAATCTACCTTAACCCTTTGGCAGACCTTAACCAAGATGATAGCGTTCTTAAATATCAGCTTGCTCTTGCCTATAGGAAAGATTTATCTAAAGGGATGACAAAAGAATATAAAGATTCTCTAAAAGTATGGAAAATTATCGGAGGCACCTCAGCTAGCTTAGGTACTGTATCTGCCGGCTTATGGGTCTTATACTCGCAGCTTAACCATAATGAAATTGTCGCAGGTTTCGCTTGCGGCACAACAATATTTGCAAGCTTGAGTCTTCTCTTTGCTGCAAGGCTTGCTGTAGAAGGCTGATGCCGTGCAATACGTCAAGGAAAATCTACCCCAGAAAAGGATGCTTTTCAATATATGTCTGATGACGAATTACAACAATTATTAGACAAGAAATTCCCTGGCAGTCCAAAAAAATTTAATAAGTTACTTAAGAAAGAACTTGAATCACGCACGAATGTATAAGGTAAATGATGAAATCTCTGCCAAAAAAGATACTACTCGGAGTTCTTACGTTAAAAACTATTGCAATCAATTGCCAAGATCGGCCTTTACTTCGAAAAATGCCTGACACGGTTGCGATAAGCGAAAAATTGAGTAGAATTTTTTCACGAATTGATCCGACGCAAAATTTTTCCATCATAACCGATTGTACTCTATCAAAAGGACTCCACGTTAATATTCAAGATAAAACAGTAAAAATGAGCGAACGGTTTATCACAGAGTTTAATGAAAAGCGCTTAAAAACTACTTTAGAGTTTGAAGCATTTAAAGCCTATGAACTTGACAGGCATAGTGATGACTCGTTTCAACACATAACCTATGAACCATCCAGATCACCCTATATGCTCGGATGCTCTTTAGCAGGTTTTATAGCAAGCATGGCAACTGGAGTAGGTTTTGCATCTCATGCATTAGCAACTTATAATTCTCCTGATCCTGAAAAGCTGGAAGCTGCCATGAAATCAGCTGGAACCGCTTTGCTATGCCTCCCATTTTCACTACTTTTTGGTCTAAAATCTGCACAATCATATGGAATAAATTTTCATTGTACAAAAAAAGGTTTTATCGAACAAGTAGCTGCAAAGGCCGCATTTCAACACCTTTCTGACAAAGAACTTAATGAATTGGAAGAAAAACTTTCTTTGGTGACCAATATGACCCTTAAAATTCGCACTGCTGATGAAATTGAAAAACGATTAGAGAACGAGATGGTATAGTTTAAATAGATGAGCGTCCTTCGATACATTTTGCTTACGCAAAACACTTCCAGCCGTCGCTCTTCGAGCTATGGCGGACATGCAGGATGCCTAGATTAAGAAGACTGGCTGCGCCAGGCATAACGTGCCAATACTACTTGGCTACTTACGTAGCTACGAAGCACAGGGCCGGACTTGTCCTCCGAAGCTTAAGCGTAGGAGGAAGGCATGGATACGCGAAGACTGGTGCCGGAGGTCGGACTCGAACCGACACAGTGTTGCCACCGCGGGATTTTGAGTCCCGTGCGTCTGCCATTTCGCCACTCCGGCTTATATTAAGAAAAGATATAGTAAGTATAACAATTTGAACATTTTTGACCAGAGAAAATTTAAAATGCTTGCGGTATTTGTAATAACGGCAAATAGAGCGCCAATAAAAGAAAGCCTATACCCGCTCCCAGCAGAATAAAAAGAACAGGTTGAATAAAAAGAGTAATTCTATCAAGTTTTTTTAATGCACGAGATCTAAATATACCACTTAATTGCTGTAAAAGTATCTCTAATTGCGCCGTTTCATGCGCTATGGTGACACTATTAATCACTTCAGGCACAGACAGCAACGAAGATAAACAAAGTGCTTTAAAAAAAGGCTTACCTTTCTGCACGTCTTGCTGAACCGCAACAAGTTCTGCCTTAATCATTGAATTAGTAAAGCTTTCAGCTGCATGCCTTAATGCGTGTGAAAGCGTCTGTCCAGAACTGATTAAAAGAGAAATTGACTGTAGACATTGGGCCCGGGCAAGATCTTTATATAAAGAACTGGCCAAGGGGGTACCAAGTAACAGATAATCATACACCTTCTTGCCAAACATGGTCCGTGAAAAACCAAAAAGCAGCGTCCCTGCAAAAACTAAACCCATAAGCGCTATGCTTACATTAAAAAGCGTAACATAGTCAGAAACTGCTAATAAAAATTGCGTACTTGCCGGCAATGGTGATTTGAGCATAATAAATATCTTTTTAAATTGTGGCAAAATAACCGCCATTAAAAACACCAGGACACTTACAAAAAAAAGTGCCGTAATAAGGGGCATCGCTAAGGCAGCCCTTACTTTTGAACGGATCGCCGCTATCTCCATAAGTTGTTGTGCTCTATGAGTACACGCAACAGCCAATAACCCAGAATCATGACCTGCTTTTAAGGCATGTATGGTCAAGGTATCAAAAAGTGCAGGATACTGAGCTGCGGCAACGGGAAAAGATTTACCTTGATCAACACACCGCATGCAAAAAAGCAAAACTTGCTTTGTGTATTCCTTTTTTACCAAGGAACTAATAATGGCAAGGGCCTGTGAAAGGCGGATATGCGCTTGAAGTAATTGACTTAATTCATTTAAAACCGCTTGTCGGTCTGCAAAAGTACAGGGGCTCAAAAGGTTATAGCGTATCTCTTGCACGTGGACACTCTTTATGCCTTGCTGCTGCAATAAAAAGAGTAATTCTTGTTTATTGCTACAAGCACTATACCCCAATTGTGGCTTTTCTTCCTGAGTGTACCCAAACCATTTAAAATAATACATGCTGTACCTCAAGATGTAACTGCTTAAAAATAGATTCTTTAGATTCAAAGCCCTCTATAGAAATACGCTTAATACGTGCGGTGGCGCCGGCCAAAAGAGTAATAGAACTTTTGGAAATACCTAAAGAGTGTGCAAGCAAGACAATAACTTCATGGTTTGCTTTGTTATCTTCTGGGGGACTGGTCACATAACAGCGCATATCATATACAGCATCGGTCTTTAATGCCTGTTTGCGCGCCCGCGGGATCACCTTAATATCCAGAATTATAGCCATAGAAACGACTTGCATAAAATCTTAAAATCTTTATGCTTTTGAATATACTCAATCTACGTGCTTGAGGCAATGTCTTACGACATTATCGTGAAATTTTTTCAGGAGAGATGGCTGAGCGGTCTAAAGCGCTTGCCTGCTAAGCAAGAGCTCCGGTAACGGGGCGCGAGGGTTCGAATCCCTCTCTCTCCACCAGCCGTCGCCGAAGGCTATGGCTGGGCAAGCCATCCCCCCGCTCACCCTGAGCGAAGTCGAAGGGCGGCGGACAGGCAGCCTCCTTTCGCTAAATAGCTATGGAGCCCAGGATTGGACAGATTCTGAAATCAACAATAAACTAATAATTAATGCGCCCATAGCTCAATTGGACAGAGCGTCAGACTACGGATCTGAAGGTTGAGGGTTCGACTCCTTCTGGGCGCACCATACTTCGCCAAGGCTTCGTATGGCAGGCCATCCCCCGCCAAGGCTTCGTACCTGTACTTCGAAGCTACAAAGTAGCGAAGTAGTATGGCAGGCCATCTCCGCTCATAAATTTTAAAAAAAAGGTCAGGTTATGAAAAAATTCTCATTAGTTCTTGTATCATTGGTCTTTTTCCCAATCCATACTCTTTATAAACCCTACGATCACCTAAAATCAGGCGCAACAGAGCTTGCCCTAGGTGCAACATTGTTAGCAACTGCTCTTTACAGCACAGGAGAGACACTTCTCGATTGCGGATATGGCTATTATGAGCTTAAAAAAGAATATCTTCGCTATTTATTAGAACTTGAAGCCTTAGAGCAAACTGAATATCAAATTCTTACTCGTGAAGAAAAACATTTTTGGGCATTAAATCAGGCAATCAGCAAAATGCCAAGGGTATTTTGGCGTGAGTTTGTGGCAGGAAGCTTTTCAATTTTTACTGCCGCTTTGGCCTATAAGTACCTCAATAGATCTTTGAATCACCTAAGCCATTGTGCATAAAAAAGAGATCTGCCTTATTGCTTTTTATTCAAAAAACTTTACACTAAATATACTTTACGATTCTTTGCGGAGAGATGGCTGAGCGGTCGAAAGCGGCGGTCTTGAAAACCGTTATTCCGAGTGATCGGGATCGTGGGTTCGAATCCCACTCTCTCCTCCATACTACGCTAAAGCTTCGTACCTGTACTTCGAAGCTACAAAGTAGCGAAGTAGTATGGCAGGCCATCCCTTTAACGGAATTAACCCAATAGAGGTTAAGAACTTTGATAGAATAGAGCGTAGTATGCCCTTCGTAGCCTTGGCGAAGTAGGGCAAGCCAGTTAAGCAATCAGATTTTACTTATACAAAAAAGCAAATCTTCTTTAAGTAGTTATGGCCATTCTTCGTGCATATATTGCAAGAATGCTCAAGCCGCATCCGACTTTAAACCATTGAGCCGCGCAGGGGAAATGTTCCTGGGATTCAGTCAGTGAACCCGTGGTTGCAAAAGATACAGCACCTGCTACAAAACATCCTGCACCAACAAACGTGGTTGCCAGCATAATGTTACCCCACTTTTTTTGGTAATCTTGTTGCTTCATAATGCTTTGATAACTGGGTGGTAAACTTGGTTTACCAGAAACTTCCAGACAAAATAGAAAAAAAGGGGCATAGAGAATTAATTTTTTCATTATCTTTATAGTTATTTAATAAATATAAAGAAAGTATAAGACTTTTATACAATAATACAATTATTTAATCAGGCTTTCGGATCAAAAAAAGATATTCTTTTCATAGTACCCGGTGCTTGATCACTGATCATTTTCTGGCGAATGTTTTCAGCTCTGCGCTGCGCAAGAGCTCCTGCAATACAACAGAATCCACCCATTTGGGCAGCCGAACATCCGCTTGAACCAGCAGCTGCTGCCATACAACAAAAAAAATCCTATCATCTGTGTTATGATACCCGTACGCTCAAAAAGATTAATGTGTTGCGAACAAATATCGTGATTGATAGCATGCATACCTAAAATTAAAACGCATGATAAAACCATGAGTAATTTTTTCATATACCCCCCTTAAGAACAGTGATCACTTTTAGGAGTATACCATATCGCAATTACCAGATACTATGACTTTAGGTTTTCTGTATTATTATTCTTCTTGATAAAAAATACATAATCCGAGCATAATAAGCGCACAGCCATAAATATATGACATATAAATAGACTCACCTAAATAGTAGCTATAAAGAAACCCAAATAAGGGACAGGTAAAGCCAGAAAATGATAAAAAAGTAATCGAATAATGGGATAAGAAATAGCCATACAGACCATAGCCAGTAATATTAGAAGCCAGTACCAGTACAAAACTGTATGCCATAACAGCACCTAAATTATTATATAATTCTTGCTGATATAACATATGCTCGCCCAAGCTTATCAATAAACAGATAAGCCCGCCAAGCGACATTGTTATTCCGTTGATTAAGCTGAGGGTATAATTTTTAGTCAGCAATTGCTTGATTAAAAACCAACCATAAATAGTAGAAAAAACGGCTATAAATAATGCAATTTCAGGATATGAAACAGTGCAAATTTCTGCCAAATCTAAGGAACCACTGTCGCACGTAAAAACAATAGGCATCATACCAGCAAAGCCAATTAATAAGGCAATAATTTTTTTAAGACTGAGTTTTTCTGAAAAAAAAGCAAACCCTAAGATTG
>JAKAUO010000026.1 GCA_021827715.1 bacterium
TTTTGTAGCCCTTTAGCAGCTCATCTAGCACTTCTTTCTTAAACGACATAATGTAAACCTTTCTGTTTACTTATAGTATGCCGTTTACACAAAATTATTTACAGGCCCAGAATTAATTCATATTTTCTTATAAATGGCTACCAAAAAAAGAAAAATTACCCAACCTTTATGCTAGCAATGCTCAGCATACAATTGTTGGCTGGCATCGCTTGGTGGTCATCTAAAAGTCTGATTTTTGTTTTAGCGCCATTTATAACCACTTTTATTTTACCGCACTGCTTTATTTATTACTTCTTTTTTTTGGGAATGTCGCTTTATTGTGGAACCTTGGATCATAATTACAAAAATATAGAGCAAAATCTCCTACTAGGACCCCAGAATGGCTTGATACACATTAAAGAAATATCGCATAAAGAAGAAAATAAAAATTATTGTATAACCTGTAGCTTTAGCCCATTCAGATCTGAAATCTCATCGAACATTAAGATAATTACTCCTGAAATTCCCAACTTTTTGATTGGAGATATCCTTGAAATAAAAGATCTTTTATTTTCAAAATCTGCATCAAATAACTATAGAAAGTACTTACAAAAAGAATCTATTCATGGCATATCGTACACTAAACATTTAAATTATCGCAAAGTTGGCAATATAACTACGTGGTACGCAAAGGCAAAAAAATATCTTTTTTATCTTGAAGGAGTAATTTCTAAAAAGATTTCTTCCTCGAGCTCGTTTCTTTTTAATTCCTTATTTCTCGGCTCCAAAAAACAGTATAGAGAAAATGAACATTATCCCATTAAAAAATACTTTGATATCTGGGGAATTTGCCACTTTCTTGCTCGATCAGGTCTTCATGTCACGCTTATTTTATCTTTAGTACTCACTATTAATAGATTGGCAAAACTGCCGCTTGCTTATTCTGACGGAATCACCCTAACATTTTTACTCCTGTATATGCTCTTTTCTTATTCGAGTGTCTCTTTTTATCGCGCGGCAATCGTAGCTTTTTACGGATTATGGTGCACTCGAAAAAAAGTCTCTTTAAATCTTATGCATCTTTTATTGATTTCCTTAATATCACTTATCCTCTATAATCCCTTTTATATATTTTTTTTAGACTTCCAATTAACGTTCCTATTGACCTTCGGTTTATGCACTATTTATCTTTTTGATTCTTAAAGTCCTTGCTTTTTCAAAGCAGTTCTTGTTACGTTAAGGACAGGGAACCATAAAAATTTAATTTTTGTCGGCTAAGGGGACATATGAAACAGTTTATTTTTTCAATGTATCTTATCTTTTTCTTTTCATGCATATTAGATGCACAACTATCATCAAAAATTGCCTATAATAATAACTTCAGTCCTTTACCTCAAAACTATATTCCTCAAGAAAAGCCTGTCACCATTATTATTTATATGGCAGCAGATAATGACTTAAGATCATTTGTATACCGCAACCTTGAAGAAATTAAATATCTATTGCGTGCTACTTCTGCTACTGAAAACTTTAATATATTCATACATCTAGACGTACATAACCCAGGGCAAAAGAAAATGACCTTACATCTTGTTGCCTACCAAAAAGAACTTTGTCTTGCATGGCAAGGAGAAATGGACAGCGGCAAGGAAGATACGTTGGTTTATACTTATTCTGAAGCAATGAGATATTGCCCAGGCAATAAAATAATAATGGGGCTTTGGAATCATGGAACAGGAGATCTTAACCCTACTTCAGGGAAAATTTTTAATCCTTCAAACCTTTACGAGTTTGATCCGTTACAACAAAAAATAGTATTAAACCGCACCATCGGCTTTCTGGATTATCTTGAAAATTTTTGCATGAGCGAAGAACGCGGAATATGCTTTGATGATTCGACACGGAATTATCTCACCAATCAAAAGGTGGGAACTGCCCTTGAAAAAATATGTTTTTTAAGAAAAGGCAAAAAAATCGACTTGTTATTTTGCGATGCGTGTCTCATGTCTGGAATTGGTTTCATGCGAGAAATTAAGCCCTGGGTCAATTATTTAATAGCTTCAGAAGAAGTAATATTGGCAACCGGTTTTCGTTACGAACAGGTTCTTAACTTTTTTAATCAATCACAGCCTAATATACCTGCATTCATCCAACATACCATACAAGTTTTTGAAAATACTTATCAAAAGCTCACCCCAGACTATACACTTTCTGGCGTAAATCTTCAAAAATTAGACGTTTTCTATGAGAGTCTTGATCAACTTGCCCAACTTTTGATTCTGGGATTAAAAAACCAAAAAAACGGCTCAGTAAAAGATTTCATCAGGCATTCTAGCTGGAGAAGTAATTGTACAAGCTTTGATGAGCCAAGCTATAAAGACATAAAACATTTGCTTATCAATTTCTCAAAGAATTTGCCAATGATACAACTTGCCAACCTTGAACTTGAAAACAATCTCAAAAATCAGCTTCGCTTATTAATAACCGCTATGTTAGCACAACTTCAAAATAGTATCGTGGGGCATTGCGCGGGCAAAAATCTAGCGCACTCAGGAGGCATCTCCATTTATCTGCCAGAATCACGGATTCATAGTTCATTTCAACATACAACTTTTGCAAAGACTAATTCATGGTACACAATGATTACCCTATACTTGGCATCCTAATGTGCGTTGCGCACAAATGCAACAAATTAACCATAGAAAATATAAGGTTTTTAAAATAATTGAGCTTTTTGTTTTTTAATAACGAGAGCGCAACACTTGTTGCACTTACTCACGTTGCACACCTTAAAAACCCCTGTTTAAAAAAACAAGGATAAAACGATCAGATAAAGGTTTAAAGCGTTTCTCTCCGATCTCAATAAATGCTGATATATATTTACAACAAGAAAACACAAATAGAAACATTTTATTTTTTTATAGAAACTCAAATTGTGGATAACTTGTGGATAACTTGTGGATAAGTCACTTTTTTTTGTGGATAACTTTTTAATCTATAAAAAATTGATTTCATATTTAATCGATTCAATCGAGTAAAATAGATGCAAACAATATTGAAATGACGTTCCAGTTTGATTATTCAAAGTTATCCACAGGTTATCCACAAGTTATTCACACTCATATTTGCTCTAAAATGACGACCTGATCGAACAATTCAAAAAGTTATCCACAAAAACAGCAATGGTTACTATTATATTAAATAAATATATTTATATATATAATAATAGGCTTTTGCACAAATAGAAACTTTTTTAAAGGACGAGTAGTTCTTGTTCGAAACGGGTACCTTTGCCAAACTAAAAAAATTATGATACTCTTTGAATACAATTTTTTTGCTTAATGTATATTTTTTGGGATTTAAGGGAACTAGTGAAACTCTCTCTTGTAATAGATGAACTTGTATCAGAAAAAGGTCTTGACCGCGCAACGCTTAGCAGCATCATGTGCGAAGGTATTTTGGCGGCTTACAAAAAACGCTATCCTGATTTGGATATCGTGGTTGAATACAACAAAAAGACCGATGAAATTGAAGCCTTTATAAAAAAAAACGTAGTACAAGCTGTTCAGAATGAAGAGACTGAAATATCCATTCGCAAGGCTCGGGCTATAAAGGACGATATTGCTATTGGCGAGACGATAGAAGCTCCGTTTATGGAAAAACTTGGGCGCATAGAAATTTTAAAAGCTAAGCAAGTTATCGCTCAGAAAATTCGTTCAATAGAAGCGCAGACTATCTACAATGAATTTAAGCCTAAGGAGGGTACTGTTGTCTATGGAGTGGTATATAAAAACGAGCATAGTGGCTCTATCGTTAAGCTTGGCGATGCCTTTGCATTTTTACCAAAGTCCCTTATGATTCCTGAAGAAAAACTTTCTATCGGATATTCTTTGCGTGCACTATTAAAAGAGGTTCTTCCTGAGCCAAGGCACGAAAATCAGTTGATACTTGATCGATCTTCTGTTGATTTTCTTTCAAAGCTTTTCGAGCTAGAAATCCCTGAGGTTTTTGAAAAACTCGTTGAAATTAAAAAAGCTGTACGCGCTGCAGGTTACAAATCGAAAGTAGCCGTTGTTTCCCATGATAATAATATTGACCCGGTAGGTACCTGTGTAGGTGTTGGCGGAGCCCGTATTAAGCCGATTTTAAGAGAGTTGGGTAATGAAAAAATAGATATCATTGAGTATTCGCCTGAAATAGAAGATTTCATAAAAGACGCGCTTAAGCCGGCAGAGATTAATCGGGTGCAGATGATTGATGCTTTGAATGCGAACGTATGGGTCGATGAGGATCAAAGATCTTTTGCTATCGGAAAGATGGGCCAAAATATATCCCTTGCATCTCAATTGACAGGCATTAAAATTCATTTGGTTAAAAATGAACCTATTGAACTGCCTCAAATCGAAGAATCATCTGATAATATAGAGTAGGCAGCTTCTTGCTGGAAAGAAGTGAGTATAAAATTTTAAATATTTCGAAGGGTGTCCCATTAAAAAAAATATCAATCAAGAGTCACCTCAGACTTCTTTTTCAAAAAAAAATCAGACAGTAGAGGCTATTTGCCCCAAGAAAGAGCTTTTTCATGGAGCCATGACTGTCGCTCAATTTTGCAATATAAGCGAAATTCCTGTTAATGATGTCATTGTTTATTTGTTGAAAAAAGGAATCGCTGCTCCTAAGAATTACGTTTTATCTGAAAAAACTGTCGAAGATCTCGCATCGCATTTTTCTGTACCTTTCGCGACTGTATCAACCAATGAGTTATCCCAAGCCGATTTATCTATAGCTGCATCTAAAAAGGAGGGTGAAAGGCGCGCTCCTATTGTGGTAATAGTCGGTCATATTGATCATGGTAAAACTACTTTGTTGGACTATATTCGCAAAGCGCGCGTTGCTGAAAAAGAAAAGGGTGGTATCACTCAACACCTTGGAGCGTATCAAGTATTAGTCGATAATGACCCTATTGTCTTTTTGGATACTCCTGGTCATGAAGCTTTTTCTTTGATTCGTGTGCGTGGATTAAAAGTTGCTGATATTGCTATTTTAGTGGTTGCTGCTGATGACGGTGTTATGCCTCAAACGGTTGAATCGATAAAGCGTATCAAGGCTGCAGGCACACCGGTAATTGTTGCATTAAATAAAATTGATAAGGCAACGTCTGCTCAAGTAGAGGCCACAAAAAGAAGTCTTGCGCAATATGATTTATTGCCGGAAGATTGGGGTGGCCAAGTTGTAGTTGTTCCTATTTCCGCCAAATTGGGCACTGGTGTTCCGCATCTTCTTGAGGTTATACACCTGCAGTCTCAACTTATGGACTTATTGGCGGACAAGAATGCTCCTTGTAAAGGGTTTATTCTTGAGTCAAAAATGGAAAAGGGGCGGGGAGATGTTGCAACGGTTATTTGTCATCAAGGTATCTTGCGTGTTGGTGATTTCTTTGTATGTGGCAAAACTCAAGGAAAGGTAACATTTCTTAGCAATGCTCAAGGTCAAATTGAAAAAGAAGTCTTGCCTTCAATGCCAGTTTTAGTGGGTGGTTTTGACGAACTTCCTGGGGTAGGAGATCTTTTAGAAACTGTTTCTTTTGAGCGCTTTAAAGAACATAAAAATAGAGTTGTTGAGCATGTAAGTTCGCTGGCCAGTATGCATGCGGCATCAGAAGGAATAGCTATTATTATTCGCTCTGATAATGGTTCCTCCAAAGAGGCCATTATGGGTGAAATTGCAAAATTATCAAAAAAAAGTTTTAAACCATTGCACGTTGTCTTTGCAGGTATAGGAATGGTTACTGAAAACGATATTGAGCTTGCGCGTGATACTCAGGCGATTATTTATGGCTTTAATATTAAAGTTGATAAGCAGGCCGCACTTGATGCCAAGAAAGATAGCATCGTTATTAAATTGTATGACATAATTTATAAGCTCTTAGAAGATTTAGAAATTTTAGCTGAGCAGGGCAAACCTATCAAGAAAGTATCTAAGAAAATTGGAGAAGCGGTTGTTCTTAAAGTCTTTGATATTAAAGGGATCGGTATAGTTGCCGGAGCTCAAATTAAATCTGGACGATTTGTGAAGGAAGCCGCAAAAGCAATTGTTTATCGCGGTAAGTATAAAGTGGGCGAAGGTGTCATCAAAAGCTTGCAGCGAGACAAAAAGACGGTGAGAGAAGTTCAGACTGGTTTTGAATGCGCTTTTATGCTTGATGGGTTTTCTGATTGGATAGTGGACGACCGAGTAGAATGTTATATTGAGGTTCCTGCCGAATAAATATTTTTTAACGAAGGAGTGTAGTATGATTGAAAATAAAGAACTGCTTATCCTGTTACTAGCAGGTATTAGTGCGATTCTTGTAAGTTTTTTCACCACTCCTCTTTTTATCAAGATCGCTTTTGCGCGTGGAATCTTAGATCAACCTACGACTCTAAAGAATCATCGTGTGCCCACGCCTTACTTGGGCGGGGTAGCGGTTTATTCATCCTTTCTTATTATTTTGGCATTATTTTTTCCTACTTATTGGAATTTATCATTATTTTTGATTGGCGCAAGCTTGCTACTTCTTGTTGGGCTTGTTGATGATTTGGTCCCCTTAAGCGTTTTTTATAAGTTTTGGGGACAGATTATTGCGGCACTCTGTTTTATAAAGGGAGGATTTTCCCTAAAGCAGGAGTTTTTGGGTCTCTTTACACTATATCCTTTCATGCCACTGCTTTTAATTTTCATCTCCTTTTTTTGGATACTTACAGTCATTAATGCTTTTAACTTAGTGGACATCATGGACGGTCTTGCAACCACCTGTGCTTTAGGCGTATTAGCAGGATTTTTAGTATTTTCTTTTTACTATTCTGTTTATTCGGTTTCCCTATTAGTGACTATTTGTATGGGCGCTTTAGTTGGATTTTTATATTTCAATAAGACTCCAGCAAAAATTTATTTGGGCGATGCTGGTTCCCTTTTTATCGGAGGAATTATAGCGACTATTCCTTTTATGATACCTTGGGGAATACATACGCATTTTGGTTTTTTAACGCCTGTTATTGTTATGGGCGTTCCTCTAATGGAAGTGTTGAGCCTCATTGTCATTAGAACAGCGAAAGGAATTCCTTTTTACGTTGGCTCGCCCAACCACTTTGCTCATTATCTATTGACGAAAAAATGGTCCAAAACGAAGATTTTAATCTTTATATCTTTGATCAATAGCTTTCTTATTGCTATCGCATTTCTCTTTAATACAGGATATATCTCTCTATTCTATGCATGCATCTGTTTAAGCGCGTTGCTTGTTGCTTGGTGCGCAACGTTATATGTTAAGAATACGCAGTTTTTTACCCAGAAAAAATAATTTTCTTTAATTTGCAACATTGAAAGTAAAAAAATGCCTTAAGTAGGGCATTTTTTTGTTGCTTTTTTTAATGCACATATTTTTTTGTTGTTTTTTGTAGAAAACATGAAAAACTTATAAAAGCTTTTGAAGTAATATCTGTTGATTATTATCCTGTGCTCCTTTTTGGATAATAATCAACAAGATTTAAGTATTCACTGTTTTTTTATAGAGGCGTGCATCTTAATTGTTTGTTAAAGATGCACGCTATTTTTTTATTAAAGATCTTAAAAGCTCTAAATTTCTTATATCGTCGTCTATGCCATCGCCCTTGGGTGTTTCAATTATTTTGCACACGTGGTTAAAGCGTTCATCGTTCATAATAAAGCTAAATGCATCAATTGCAATTTTTCCTTGTCCTATATGAGCATGCCTATCAACATGGCTATTTAACGGCTTTACAGAATCATTTATGTGCATTACGTGTAAATTGTCTATTCCCAGAATTGTATCAAATTTTTCCCAAAAGTTCATGTATTTAAAAGGCGAGGTTATATCATATCCTGCGGCAAATGCGTGGCAAGTGTCAAAGCAAAAGCCCACCCGCCTTTTATCTTCAATGTGGTTATATATGCCCTTTAATTCTTCAAGAGTCGAACCTATAGCAGAGCCTTGACCTGCCGTATTTTCGATCAATATTTTTACATATTTAGTTGTTTTTAGGGCATTTTGAATAGTCTCAGAGCAAAATCTTAACCCAGTTTCGGTATCAGCAGTGAGTCGCGAGCCAGGGTGCAATACTAAATAAGGAACATTAAGGGACTCGCATGCCTCAAGCTCTAATGTCAATAAGGTTTCAGTTTTTTTTCGTGATTCTATTTCGGGTGATGCTGGATTCATAAGATAGCTTGCGTGGACAACTACCATTTTTATAGAAGAATTTTTTTGAGCTTGAGTAAAATCTTTAATCACATCGGCCGTCAATGGTCTGAATATCCACTGTCGACTCGAGTGAGTAAAGATTTGAATAGCATTGCACTCGAGCTTTTGCCCCTCATCAATTGCCCTATAAAGACCACCAGCAGTTGAAACGTGCGCCCCAAGAAGAAGCGAGCTGTGTTTAATCATAAAAATCCCTTTATTTATAAAGAAAATGAGTATAAATGAGTTGACAAATTAAGCAAATCTATTAGATTACAAACAGTATAAATAATACAAAATTATAGCCTTACTAAGATTCACTTTACCTTAAGAGTCTTATAAAGCCGACAATTTTCTTAGATCTACAGGAGTTTTTATGAAACGGTATTTGCCGTTTTTCCCCATTTTTATGGTATTTTTTGTTATTCAGGCTATATATTCTGAAGCGCCATTACATGAAAATGTAGAAAAAGAAGAGGTTGCGCCTCTTAAAAAGTCGCCTTTTAAAATAGAGTTTAATGACAGTACTTTTGATTTCTCGACACGTTTTCGTGCAGAGACATTTTATGGTAAAGGGATCAATTTACTCAATGATGATCCTAATGATCAAATTTTAATTCCCGTGAAACATACCATAGATTTTAGTTTGGGGTATGGTCTTGGTAGGCCAAGCAGGGGATTCGATGTTATCAAGCTAAAAACAACCGTTAGAACGCGTGGTACATGGGGAGCGCCTGAAAGTATCGCATCAACGGGGCCTGCGGCACTTAAGATCAGTGATGCAGTTTTTGGAGTTCATAGCCATCCTATTAATCGCTATATTTTATGGATGCGAGAACTCTGGATGGATATTTCCTTAGAGGGTATTTTTAATTATCCTAATACCTATAATCATAAATTTACCTTCGGATTTTTCCCTTTTGAATTGGGCCGCGGTATTTCTCTTGGAAGTGCTTATGCAACTGATCCAGATATTTTAGGGTATACGCCTATGGTGGGTATCGATCAATTTGCGCCAGGATTTAAATTCTCGGGTAATTTAGTTCTTCCCAATTATCTTTCTTATGATCTTTATGCAGCTATTTTAAGAAATCGCTCTGATACATTTAACAATGTGAATCTTGCCATTATGGGTCAGCAATTTAATTCCCCGGGCGAGAGTGAAGGGTGCAATCCTGCGCGAGGCTTTGGTAAAATCGATTACGTAGTCGCTGGCCGTTTACAATGGCGTCCCGTTGATGAGCAGTATAAAAAGTTTCATCTTGAGCCTTATGTGCTCTACGATAGGCAAGCAGAACAACACATTGAATTTCCAGGAGACGCAGAATCTAAGCTGGGGACTATCGGTATCGCTTTAAATTCTGAATATAAAGGATTTATTTTTGATTTTGAATGCGCAAAAAACCTTGGACGCCAAGTAGTAAAGGGCTGGGATCGAAACGTTGTTAACATAGAAAACAGAAATGGCGTGTTAACGGTAGTCAATAGCGAAGTCACTGCTATTATTAGCCAAGGGAATGATGCTGCCGGCAAGAAAGCGATCTCAAATTCTACTAATCAGGATATTATTAATGAATCTATAAGAGGTCAGCAATATAATGGCCAGCAGATAGGTGAAACAAATCTACAAAATAGTCCTGATCGTTTTTCAAATCCTTACAACAACGAGTATACAGGGTTCATGTTTGTTTCTGATATTGCATACCGTTTTTCAAAGAATGTACGTTTTGCTGTTGAAGTTGGATATGCAACAGGTGATGAAAATCCTAATCGTGATATTCATGAGCGTGGTGAAAGTAATACGCATGGCAAGTATCGTGGATTTGTAAGTTTACAAGAAGTGTACCAGGGTTCTTTGGTTAAAAGTGCCTTCCTATTGAACGGATCAGCAAAAGTTCCCCGCGTGAGTAATTTTGCCTCTCTTAGTTTAGGTGATTCTACCGCTAATACTATTACGCGATTTACTAATATAATCTATGTGGGGCCAAGTGCTGAAATCAAAGGGGTGTTTCATGAAATGCCCTGGACAGTAATGCCAAACATTATAAGCTATTGGCAAGAGTTTCCTCTGAAAATATTTGATCGCGTAAATGGTATGACTAGCCATAAGAATGCTCGTCAATGGTTAGGTGTAGAGACAAACTTTTTTGGTGACATTATGCTTATGCAGGATTTCAAATTGTTCTTTGTTGGAGCATTATTTTTTCCTGGTAGTTATTATGATGACATTAAAGGTAAACCGATTACAAAAGAACAGCAGAAAGCGATTGAGCGGTTTAATAGAACCGGGGATAAAGGGCGTATCTTGTTTTCAAGTAATCATGTAGCATTTTTCATGAACCTTGGTCTTGAATATAGGTTCTAATCCGTTATACTAAACAGCGATTAGTATTATTAACTCAAGGAGTATTTTATGAAAAAAATTATGCTTGCTTTATTGGCAACCTCTTTATTGACGCCTCTTTTTGCAGTTTGCTCATCATTAGAAGAAGAGCAGCAGCAAACATGTCCAAATGAAACCTGCATATGCAATCCATGCATTTGTGATGATTGTCAGTGTGGCGTAATCAAATGTTGTTGCAAAGAAGACTGTGGCTGTGATAATGGCGGATGCGACAAAAATAAATAATTTTTAAAAACTTTATAAAAAAAGGCTGACTTTAAGTCAGCCTTTTTTTATTCTTTGCTATTTTTCCACTCTTTAAGTAGCGATTGTTTTGTTCGCCAAGTTCCCGAAGCAAGCAACACACTACTTTTTAAATGCCAGTCATTAAAGTCGCGATGGATAATCAGTTCTATAAAAGAAGGCAGCCGCCCATAATAGCCCGTAGCTATGGTTGTCAACACGCTGTTGTTCCATAATGAGTAAATACCATTATTTTCATTCATAAATAATCCAGGCATACTTTCATTATGCTGATGGCCTCGAATAATTCCTTTTACTGATACATTGTTTTTTGAATAGGAGTGGAATATCGCCTGAGTAAAAGTATGACCAAGCATCAAACCTCGTCCTGAGGTAAAAGTTGTTTCCTTGTTTGAAACGGTATTGTTAATAGCCTTGAAATCATTCCATAGAAAGCCTAATTGGTGGGGAAGTATGTTTCCAGGATATAATGGGGTATACCAACGAGTATACTGTAAACAATGGAGGTTAATATCTAATAATGCGCATGAAAAAAGTAGGTTTTTTGTATCAACAAGCTCTTGAGGCATAAAAAGATCATTGATGTGTTCAAAGCATACCATGAACGGGTTTTTTAGGAGTTTTTGGGGGTTATAGCTAATTCCAGATAAAAGAATACGTTAAAATGATGTATACTATTGCAAAAATCAGGAGAAGAGAAAAATGGCAATAGCATACAGTTATGACTTAAGAATCAGAGCATTATCATTAATAGATGCAGGTAAAAAAATAACTTCTGTAGCAGAAATACTTAATATAAAGCGGTGCACACTACACACCTGGATAAAATTGCGCAACGCAAATGGTGATTTTCGACCAAAGGAAAATTGGCA
>JAKAUO010000044.1 GCA_021827715.1 bacterium
AAAGTCCCCTTGGGCATTTCTTGCAGAGGATCATAGGCAATCAAATCAGCATTATTTTTTATTTTCATTTTCGATGTACTTTTTGAAGATTTTTTTTGCTTGAGTAATGTCTTTGCTTTGTCCATTTTTATTTCCTCCTAATAATAGCACTAAATTAATTTCAGCCAGGTAGGCAAAATATCCTTCTGCTTGAATCTTGGAGAGCCTATCAGCAATTTGAACTTGAGACTTATATGTTTCGTCTTCAAGCCATTCCTGATATTCGCGGGTTTTATAGAATTTATAATTTTTCTTTAACATAATCATACAGAAAATAGTACAATATATTGGACAATTCTGTCAAGAGGAAATTCGGGCATTGGCAACATCCTTCAGCATCGTATCATAATTTTTTATCACCTGCTTGGCCTTTTCTAAAGTTTTTGTATCTTTAAATTCTTTAATGATCGCATCCATTAAGGCCTGCTTAGCACGATCAAGCGCAATTTTTGCACCCACAGAAGAGGGTTGGCCATCAATAGCAAAAACTTTAATACCGCTATAAGGGTTAAGAAGGCCCGCTTGGCTGAGTGGTATGGCACACTCAAATGTATCCAGATCATTCAAATCTATTTTTGGTTTTTCTTGTTTTGGCTTTTCTTGACGCTGCAATGCTTGAATCACCGCATACAAATCATGCACAATATCAAAACCTCCCTCGAGTATAGGCTCTTGGGTGACGCCTGTATCTTTTTGACCACGAATAGTTTTTATTGCTTCACTCATATGATAGATTTTTTGTTGAGCTAATGTAATAGGAACGCGTCGATCATATGAATTGGTGCGAGCAATATTATGATACCTTACCGTATAAACTTGATCATCAACACTATTTTCAGGCACCGCGATAACCAAGAGCCTTCCTGTAGAATACGTTTTTAGTCCCAGTAGTGCCGCCTGTTCCATGAGTGGCAAAATGCGGTTCAAGCTTTTTTGAGGTAATCCGAGCACCTTTAATGTCTCTAACAATGTATAAAATCCCGTCGGCCTGGTAGCATTATAGGTACTATTTCTCATCAGTAGATCTAATGATGAGCTCGTGCTGCCAGAATAAAAAGAATTACCAAATCCAAAAAGATTGAGGGCCAAAGCATCAGGGCGATCTTGGCCTACCGGGCCTTGCATAAGTATATGATGGCCCCGCATCACGCTTTGCGGCATTAAAGATGCCCGTTTTAAATCCTGAGGGCGTATAACTGCAAAACAGAACTCTTTGTGCTGAGGCTCACCAAGCAGCGTATAAAATAAAGTATTAGAGATATCATTAGCTAATGCATATTGTGTATTTTGTGCATGGTAAAAACTAATATAATGCTTGTTTAATAATTGTGATTCAAGGTTCAACCCTTCTTGAAATTGCTTAAGGGCACTCAAGGGCACCACAGACAAAAGTGATTCTTTCCTCTCTGGCAAAGCCTGCTCAAAATGAATCTCTGAAAGTGTACCCTCAAAAGCTTTTTGCACTTGATCCCGTATTTTTTTATTCTGCTCGATCAACAACATATGACTCATATGCGCATGCTCTGATAATCCTAAATCACTTACAGCATCCGGATATTTTTTTATAAAGGCGTTCAAAGTATCCTTATCAGAAGTTTTTAAATAATCTGCTATAACTTTTTGATACAAGGGATTGTGTATTATTTTTGCCAATGCCGGAATCATAAAGGGATAAAATATCTTTACAGCAAACACCGAATAGCGGTCTTTATTGAGGCGAGAATCGCTCCAAACAACCCAGCCAGGAAATGCAACGAGCCATTGAATAAGTTTAGCGTCCGCTTCATCATTATTTTTGCCTTCATTTTTTAATAATTTTTTAGCGGAGTTTAAAGCTTTAAAACCGACCTTATCCATAAACTCAACTTTATGCAAAGGGTCTTGCATATGAAATAAGCTAATGGCCCATAGATCTAAAAGCTCCTGCCCAGAGAGCTCTATCTGATTTTTTTCAATCATTGATAAGAGATTCTGCCACCAGCCAACTGTAGTTGACCCCAATATTTTTTTCTTTTGTGTTTTATTTTTAATAATGGTTTGAATAACTTCATGAGCCTTATCATTACCCTCTATTTTTTTTTGTAAGAGAGTGAGCCGTTCAGCAAGCCCCTCTTGTATAGGTACCGGCTCTTTTTCTGGTGCTTTCAGTGCATTATATCCCAGCGCAGCGCCAACCCCTACGGCTGTCCCTGCAGCAGCCCCATACAATGGCCCCCATTTTGATTCGTTTTTATTTTCAGACCGAGTGAAATCTGTTTGAGCTTTTTCGACAGGCTTTGCAGCAGAAATCCCGCTAAGCACCCGCGCTGGTTGTTGCGTTACTTGGCGAACTCTTTGTACTTGGGTCAGACTGCCGGGAATACGCGATGCTCGGTTCATGCCGCTCAAAGACAGTACCAAACATACCATACTTATCACACTAAAAAATTTATAACGCATACCCCACCCCATTTTTTAAAGTCTATTTAAATAATAATTAAATAGGGTGACAAATTGCAATATAGATAGGATAAAATATCAGCAAGTGATAGAAAAATTAATAACCACCCGTCATTTTCTTATGAGCCAATGCTGTAAGCGCTGTTGTTCCCCATGTAGCCACGGCAAATTGAGCAAACAGCGAACGAGATATAGATGATTCGGGATCATTATCTCTTTTAATGAGTCGTTTTGGATTTACCGCGGCCACCGCAGTGCCTAATGTAGCCCCTGCTACAGCTGAAAATGCCATATGTTTGAGACCTGATGGCATCGAATCTACTGCACCACAGACATCCCCTTCAGCAATAAGCGTTCCCGTGTGGTAGGCCCATACAGCGCCTGCTCCTAGTACTGCCCACTCAGCATAACTTTCTGCAGCTATTAAGGCCGCTTTTTTAAAATTGGTAAGCCATCCAGATTCATTACACAATAATATGGCGGGTACCATAAGACCTATTAAGATTATTTTTTTCATTCTACCCCTTTAGTTAATTATAAATCTTTCTTAATCCAATCAAGCATAAGCTCTTTATCTTTATAATTAAACGAAATCCCCACAAGAGTTATCTGCTTATGTTTAATAAGATACTTTTCATAATATTTTTTATCTTGAATTTGTTCAAGGGCCTCTTGACCTGTGCCATTAAACTTGAACTCAAAAATAAAAATCTGCTTTTTAAGAACCATTATACAATCTGCACGGCCTTTGCTGGTTGCAACTTCAGATAGTACCTCAAATCCAATAAGTGTCGCTATAATATGAACAAGGGAATGCCAATACGCCTCATTATTAACAATAAGATGATAAGGAATCCCTGCAAACAAAGTGCTTAAATGTGCGATAAAGAGTGCGATATTACTATCCTCTAAAGTCTTTTTAATCTCAAAAACAAGTAAGTCTATTTTCGGTTTATCAATATCACTTGCAATACTCAGGAGATATTTATGTAAAGAGATACGGACCTCTTCATTGGGTAAACTCAATGTATACATATGGTATTGATTATCATACGATTTAATAGTCAAATAACCTGTTTGAAAGAGTAATGTCATAAGAGGGATTTTTTCAACATCAAAGGCAGAAATAGCCTCGTCACTTATGATAACTTTGTCAAAATCATCAAGCGCTTTATCATGATATTTTTTCTTAAGTAACGATATTAAAAAACTTGGAGTTCCTGATTCAAACCAATAATTTTTACGTTCCTGCTTGTAAAGATAATAAAGAACAGAAAATGGATTATATACTCGTTCTGCTACTTTATTCCCGCAAAATTTATAGCCATTATACCAATCTTTCATTTCTGCCATGATAGATTTAATGCTTCTTTTTTTCTCCTGGGCAAAAAGGTTTATATACGTAGAAAAATATCTTTCAACTTCATGCTCTGTATATCCCAAAAGCGTCGATCCCATTAAATCTAGTGAAATGTCATTAAGATTATTGAGACCTGAAAAAATTGAAGTTTTTGAAAATTTGGTAACGCCTGTTAATAATACAAACCTGAGATATCCATCAAGCCCTTTAATGGTTGTATAAAAATTACGCAAAACATTTTGTATTTCAACAGCTTTCTCTAAATCTGTTATATGCTTCAGGATAGGATAATCATATTCATCAACGAGAATAACAACTTTGCTTTTTTTGCCAAGTTTTGTAACTAATTCATATAACGCAACTTCAGGTTTTGACCGATCCTGAAGAATAATATCATACTGTTGTCCTATAAGGGCCAAACGGTTTACGAGATTCGTTTCAAGACTCTGTACCGTTTCATGAGGAATACTTGAAAAATCAAGATGTATTACTGGGTGTTTTTCCCAAGAGTAATTACTTTTACCTATCAAAAGGGTATCAAAAATATCTTTCTCGCCTAAAAAAATCTCTTTAAGCGTAGATACTAATAGCGATTTACCGAAACGCCGTGGCCGCGATAAAAAATAAAATCGGCCCTGTGTAATAAGATCATAAATCTGTTTGGTTTTATCAACATAGAGATAATCACCCTCTATCATTGTTCTAAAATCGCTTACATCAATAGGCAATCGTTTCATCTTAACTTTCATATCAATAAATTATGATACGATTATAACTAACTTAGATATTTTATAAAATAATCCCGTGCATTTTGATCATCAAGCGCAGAGAGGAAAAAACTTTCGACTAATATTTTTTGTGCACAGTGATAAGCAATTCCACGCGAAGCAAGATACTCTACCTGCGTTGCATTAAGCGCTGCCACCGCGCTTCCATGTTTACATTGAACTTCTTTGGTAAGCACTTCTAAGCTGGGTGTTGCCTGCGCATTGGCCATTGCACTCAACAACAATGTATGGCTTTTTTGATCTGCATGCGTATGCTCTGCTTGTTCAGATACATAGATCTTTCCGTTATATTTTAGCTGCGCATGGTCATATAAGACGCCCTTGACCAGAACTGTGCTCTTGGTATGCGGTGCATCATGATGCTGTATGGTGCTTAAGGACAAAGTCTCATTATGTTTTTGTATATGGATAATGCGGACATCTACTGATGCACCTGACCCGAGACATCGTGTAGTGATTGAAAGTTGATGCGTATCAATTTGAGTAAGAAAAATATAAATGATACAGACACTCTCACGCTCAATAATAAATTCGTGCACACCAGAGATATTATGAAAAACATGAGTTTGCATGTTAGCCAATTGAGCCTTCCATAGTAGCAGAGATGAGTCGATTAATTTCTACGGCATATTCCATGGGCAATTGTTCAATAAAGGCACTTACAAAGCCACTGGTTACCAAACCAAGTGCCTGTTGCCGTGTTAAGCCGCGACTACACAGATACTCAAGTTGTTTATCTGAAACATTACTCACTGAAGCCTCATGGCCAATATCAGCATCATGCGCCGCTACGTGTAAGGTGGGATAGGTGTCAGAACGTGATAAAGTGTCCATCAGCAAAGCATCGCATTGTACACGCGAGCGTACATGATGAGCCGAGGGTATAACTTTAACGAGTCCCCGATACGATGCACGGCCACCCTGTTGCGAAATAGATTTTGAAATAATGGTTGAGCGGGTAAAAGGCGCAAGATGTATCATTTTTGCTCCCGCATCCTGGTGCTGATTCTTGCCGGCAACAGCAAGTGACAATACCTGTCCTTGAGCCCCCGGTTCTTTTAAAACCACACAAGGATATTTCATAGTAACGGCACTTCCGAAATTACCATCTACCCAAGAAACCTGCGCATTACGGTAGGCAATAGCACGCTTAGTGACTAAATTATAAATATTAGACGCCCAGTTTTGGATGGTGGTGTATTGCACCTTGCTGCCTTCAAGAGCAATAATTTCTACCACGGCACTGTGTAATGAAGCGCGTGAATAAACAGGCGCGCTGCATCCTTCAACGTAATGCACGGAGGAACCCACATCAGCAATAATTAAGGTACGCTCAAATTGTCCCATCTGTTGTTGATTAATACGAAAATATGCCTGCAAGGGCAGGGTAACGTGTACCTGCGGCGGTATATAGACAAAACTTCCACCGCTCCAGAAAGCAGAATTGAGTGCGGCAAAGATGTTGTCATGCGGCGGAATAACTGTGGAAAAATATTTTTTTACTAATTCTGAATGTTCTTTAACCGCCGTTTCCATAGAACAAAAGATAACGCCCTGTGATGACCATTCTTGTTTTAAACTTTTATAAATAACTTCAGATTCAAACTGTGCGCCCACACCCGCTAAAAATTTTTGCTCCGCCTGGGGGATACCCAATGTTTCAAATGCTTTTTTAATATCTACCGGAACATCCTGCCAGGAGCGCTGCTCAGGAACAATGGGCTTTACATAAAAAGTAATATCTGAAAGATCTAACCCAGACAAATCGGCTGACCAAGAAGGAATTTTTTTTTCATGGAATATCTCTAACGCCCTAAGGCGGGAATCAAGCATCCAAGAGGGCTCATTTTTTTGCCTTGAAATATCTCTGACAAGATCAAGGGTTAGGACTTGTTGATTAAGGCTCATTAGTCTAAAATCCTGCCACTCTGCATGGTAATATACTTATCAACAGCCAGCTGCTGATAGAGCGCCGTATTATGGGTTATAATAATAAAAAGGCAAGTCGGGAATGTGGCTTTGTAGTGGGCAATAAGACGAATCACCATGGCAATACCTGGAGCGTCAAGGCCCGAATCGACCTCGTCCATAATAATAATGCGTGGTTCAAGCACAAGCATTTGAACCAGTTCCAATCGTTTTTTTTGACCGCCCGAAAATCCTTCATGCACATTGCGGGCACTATACTCAGCAGGTAACCCTACCATGTGAAAGGCTTGATCTATTTTTTTATCTAACCCCTGCAAAGGCAGCGCTGCACCCTTGCAAGAACGATAGGCATGGTGCAAAAAGGTACGTATTGCTAACCCGGGGATCTCCATAGGGTATTGATAGGCTAAAAAGATGCCTGCTTGAGCCCGCTGCTCAACCGACCACGTAGTGATGTCGCTGCCCTCAAGCTCGATCGTCCCTTCTGGATCATAACCAGCAAGACCCATAAGGCTCCCCGCTAAAGTGCTTTTGCCACTACCATTTGGCCCAGTTATGATTACCGTTTGACCGGAGTTAAAGATAAGATTAATATCCTTCAAAAGAGACACAGGCTCAATAGAGCCTTCGCTAATGTAAACAGAAAAATTTTTAAGAACAAGCATGTGGATACTATAATTATTTTTTTTAAACAACCCTTTAAGGTTACGGCAAAAAACCTCTTTTGACAAGCGTAATATTCTATTATAAAATATATAAGAATCTCTTTTTAAAGGCCACCATGAAGGTATATCGTCACATTTTTTATATCCTATTTTTTTCCTTAAGCGCTTCCAGCGCATTTTTTAGCGTACCCATCCAGGATACAAAAAGCTCAAAGAAAGAAGTTACTGCAAGAATTTTTATCCATGGGACCTTAATGATGGCAGGCTGTTTTTTCATAGATATCCCTGCAGCCTGGAAAGATACACATAAAGAAAACTCTCTCGTTGAACGTGCCATGAATTCTGCCCGCCGGCACCCTTTTTTGCATCAGTCGGAGTTGGTACTTGACGTGGGGTTAACCGATGTCACGCACGAGATTATGGTACCATTAACCACCCCATTACGTGATGATCGAGCCGCAATTGCCATTTTACGCGCTTTTGAACGAACTGATCGTTGTGTAAGTTCACGGAACCATGCTTACCATTATTACACCTTTGGATGGTCCGGAGCATTAAGTGAAAAAAAACGTAATAAAGAATCGGGACATTTGTATCAAGCATTGCTTGAAATTAAAGCAACATTACAAAATCAATACCCAGATTGCACCATTAAATTCGAGATCTTTGCCCATAGCCACGGGGGACAATTAATTGCTCATCTTGCAACGCTGCATAAACAATTTCCTGAAAACGAGCTGTTTATAGACCTTGCAGTACTCTGCGCCACACCACTCTATAAAGAAAAAATGCAGCCCATGATCAGCTCACCCTTATTTGGAACCATTATTAATTTTTATTCACATGGTGATTATGTACAAACACTCGATTTTGTCTCTACACCGCAACATTATTGTGTCCGAACTTTTCAAGAGCTGACCATTCCGCTGCCGGCGCACCATAAAAAAGGACCAAAAGTTTTAGATATTTGTTTAGCCGTGCACGGCAATAGTAAAGTATTTAGGCATGATAACTTTTTTAGTTGTTCGTTATACCCTATACCTAGCTATTTTCATAAACGTTCACATATTCGTAAAACACTGAATTATTTCGATCCATTACCATTACTAGTTATGATGCCTGCATGCCTAGAAAGTATTAGCACCTTGAATTTACCTACTGGCTTTCATGCAATGCATATTGATTTCAAGAAAAAGAATTCTCACTTGGTAATCGAGACCGCCTGTAATTCCTTTAAAGATATAAGGCATTATACCCTTAAGCCACTCAGCTTAGAATTTTCACAAGAATATAAATATCGTGCACGCACCAGCATTATGAATCAATTCAAGTACACATTCTATCATATTATTCATAACTAAATTTACATATTTACATAGCAGTAGCGATAGTAGTGGTTGTACTAGCATCTTCTGCTAAGGCTATTTGCGCAAGCGCTTCTAATAGGATTCCAGTATATTCTAAAACAGTAAGAGGATTAAACCCAGGGTGGGAACTTAAAACCTGTAGTGCCTGTTGCAACGCTTGGTGTAAAATTTGACCATCAATACTTGTTCCTGAATCCAATTGTTCTATCACCGTAAGAAGTGCAGAAATATTACTCCCTGCTGGCGTATTCGCAGCAACCGCGTGCAATACATTACTGACCTCAGGGCTTGCAGTAAGAGCACTCAACGTTCCATGCATAAGAAAAAGTGCACAAAACAAAAATGGCATTTTCATATAAACTCCTTTAGTATTGTTACATCAACCAATTACGCGCGCAAGCTCACTTAATGAAGTAAGCCCATGCGCTACTTTTAAAAGTCCATCGTGCAAGAGTGTTCTCATGCCTCCTGCAACCGCAGCATCATACAATTGCTGATATGATGGTCTTCGCGTAATCAATTCTTTTATTTCAGTATTTACTCGTAATAATTCAAAAATACCTATACGGCCACGATAGCCCGTATTATAACAATGGGCACACCCTTGTGGTTCATACACGTTCTGCAATATTACCCCAAAGCGTTGAGCAAGAAGCTGATATTCTGCAGGAACGGACCCGGGTATGCGACATTCAGAGCAGAGCGCTCTTACCAGGCGCTGGGCAAGCACGCCCGTTACGGTAGCATTTATCAAAAATGAGCGAACACCCATATCAATAAGCCGAATAACTGCCGAGGGCGCATCAGTGGTATGCAACGTACTTACTACTAAATGGCCGGTTAATGCTGCCTGAATAGCAATTTCTGCTGTTTCATAATCTCTAATTTCACCTACTAATATAATATCTGGGTCCTGACGTAAAACAGACCGCAACGCTGTTGCAAAAGTAAAACCGATTTCTGGACGCATCTGAGCCTGTGTAATGCCCGGAAAAGAATATTCGATAGGCTCTTCTAACGTGATAATATGCTTTTCCTGATGATTGATAAGATTCAGAGCACTATATAAGGTGGTGGTTTTCCCGGAACCTGTGGGCCCGGTAACCAACAATAAACCATGCGAATGTTTAATAAGATTGCAAAATTGTTCTTTACTATCAGGCAGGAATCCAAGCTTTTCGATACTAAAATAATCAGGCGAACGGTCAAGAATACGGATGACCAGATGTTCACCATACAAACTAGGAAAGGTTGCTACACGTAAATCAACCGGCATATTTTTTTTTATAAAAGAAAACTTTCCATCTTGCGCAAGGCGCCGTTCACTCACATCCAAATGCGCCAGGACCTTCAATCGCGCAATAACGTGATAGGCATTTTCATGAGTAACTTCAGTTACTTTATGTAAAATGCCATCAGTTCTGAACCGAACCGCTATGCCCTTTTCTATCGATTCTATATGAATATCAGAGGTATTTTTTGAAAATGCTTGATTAAATAGGGTATCAATAAAGGCAACAGCGGAAAATTCTTTGGATAACTCAGCCAACTTTCCATCCCACAAAAAGACCTACTAAACCAGAAAACAGTGCTACAGGATTTTTCTTGCAGAAAGTAATTTTTGCATTAACAATATCTTGAACTGTTTGAGCATCATTAATACCCAGCAATTCCTGTAATTTTTCAAAGGGCATTTCATTGATATGGGTATAATGTAAAACTAATACCGTGATCAAAGCAGCTGCGATAATAAGTAATGCCAGTTTTCCAAAATTTTTTAAAAGAAAACCAGCAACAAAACCACCCAAGCTAAATACTATCAACTCTATTGCCCACGGTTCTTGACCGCTGAAGCGCTCTTTAAGCGAATCAAGCAACCCAGAGCCTACTGATGCAGACATTGGCGTTTCAGCTGTTTCTGAAAGAGCCATTATTTCCATTGTTTGATTATCCATAATAATCTCCTTTATACTAATTAATCGCATTTTTAAAAAATTAATGATGTGAATGTTATTGATTTTATATCAAATATAAAAAATGTTGCAACAAAAAGACGCCGTGTTGCCACGGCG
>JAKAUO010000011.1 GCA_021827715.1 bacterium
ATACTTAATTCCATAATTCTCATTCTCCTCTTTAGGAGCTAAGTTTATCAGATTTAATAATATCTTGCACCTGAGAATGTCTTAGTGGATCATGCTATACCAACCATGAGCGATTAGATATCATAGCAATGCAGCTTGAAAAAATACAAACTGAAGATATGAGACTTCTGAAAAAATCCCAAGAATCATCTGCAAAGACTCATGAGGCGTTAGATGGACTGGAAAATGCCTTTATAGAATGCGAAAAGAAAGTAACTGAGGGGAACGCTGCTTTTACTCAGCAATTGGAAAGTGCTCATAAAGATCTTGATAATCTTAGGTCACAAGGCGCAGCGGCTGCCTTCGTAGTTCTTGTTGCTGTCTTATTAAATTTTCTTTGAAATCTGACTATTGATAAAAAAGAGGCTTGGTGAATATACCAAGCCTTTTACAACAAAAATTATTTTTGTATAAAATTATTCAAGACGGTTTATGATCAGAGGTAACGAGGCCCACACATAATCCATAACATACTCTTCAAGTTCTTTAGTGCTCTTAAATAATGTATCAAAATACATTGAGATACCGTTAGCGTCCAAAAACCCTTGAAACAATGCATCATTTTTCAATAAGCCATAACCCACTAAAGGCATTAACAACATAATCTGATGTTGAGTTTCATCAGAAAGAAAAAGATGGCTATTGGTCGGTTGCATAACCTCTGAGCGCGCTTTATTGAAAAGTTCAGAAATACTTGTAACGCTATTATCAGAAAGCAATTTTTGTATATAAAAATGTACTAAAAATATCTTTTGTTCAGCCAAGCTCAATGTTTTCAGTTTTTCAATAAAATGCTGCGTACAGTAAGCAGCATAACCACCCTGTTGATTAATCATGGCTTGTTCTGGGCTATCAGATCTCACATAAGGGGAAATCAAATTGCTTTGAAAGGTATCAAAAAGAAGTTTACACACTTGATCAGCAGCTTCGTCCGAAAGTATTTTTGTAACACTCTGTTCTAAAAGATCCAACTGTCTTACTATATCGTTCTTTCTTTCAAAACTTGAAATATGAGTTATTTCATCGACAACTACCCGCGCTTCTTCAATATTTTGAGATTTTTTGAGTGATTCTGCAAAAGGAGTATCAACATCTTTAAGAGACTCTTTAAATAAGGCGAATCCTTTTTCAGTTTCTAACCAGTCATACGGTTGCGCAGTCAAAAAGACACAACTTATACAAATTAATAAGGTCATATATTTAGGTATCATAATGTAAATTCCTTTCATAATACGTAAACTTTTAGAAATATATGTCTTTATATAGAATACTTATTTATTTTCAAAAAACAAACAGGCTTGCAATAGCATGATTTTGTCGATGTATACAAAAAGGCAAAGTATATTCTCATTATCCGCGGACCCTGTATGCTTACTTAAAGATAACAGGCCATTCAGGCAACCAATCTTAACCCCCCGATTTTAGAGATTTTTTTTCTTCCTCAAATCCCCAATTTGGTTGCAAAACAGGTTAAACTTGTGCTAATATAAAATTAGACTTTAAATTAGGACAAAGAAATGGAGGTAAGAAAAAAATGTTTTTAACACGAGATATAGAAAAAATATTAAAAGAATATGTTAAATTTCCTGTTGTAGCCTTACTGGGCCCACGACAATCAGGAAAAACAACATTAGCAAAAAAATATTTTAAAAAACATACCTATTTATCTTTTGAAGATCCAACAATCCGAGAATTTGCAACCACAGATCCAAAAGGATTTCTTAAATCCTATGAAAATGAGTATGGTCTTATTTTAGATGAGTTTCAATATGTCCCCATGATATTGTCATATATACAATTGGAGGTCGATTCCAAAAAACGCCCTGGTTATTTTGTTCTTACCGGCTCTCAAAATTATCTCATGAATGAAAAAATCACTCAATCGCTTGCAGGCCGAGTAGGTATTTTAACACTCTTACCCTTTTCAATCAACGAGCTGAAAAAATATAACCTTCTTTCAGAAAAACCGTCTGAGATGATTATTCAAGGAGGATATCCTCGTGTCTATACAGAAAAAATTCTACCCAGCACCTTTTACGGCTCATATATACACACGTATATAGAAAGAGACGTAAGACAACTTATCCAAATTGACGACTTGAGAACATTTCAAAAATTTTTAACACTTTGTGCAGGAAGAATAGGTCAACTATTAAACCTAACTGATCTTGCAGTCAATTGCGGCATCAGTGTGCCAACAGCAACTAAATGGATTTCAGTATTGGAAGCCGGTTACATTATTTTTTTGCTGCAACCCCATTTTAATAATTTTAATAAGCGTGTAGTAAAAACACCAAAGCTTTATTTTTATGATGTCGGCATCGCTTGTGAACTTCTCGGGATAAGCTCTGATAGCATATATGCCACATCCCCCTTTAAAGGTGCAATTTTTGAAAATTTCATTATAGCCGATCTTACCAAACAATTCCTCAATAGGGGTATAAGCCACCCATTATACTTTTGGAGAGACACGCATGATCGTCTTGAAGTTGACGTGGTGATCGACCGCGCAGGCCGGCTTATACCCATTGAAATTAAATCTTCTGAAACACTTTCACCACATTTTTTTGACACTGTCTCGGCATGGAACAAAATATCTGGCACTGATCCAGAGAATAATTACGTCATTTTTGCAGGTCAAGAGAACCAAAAACGGAAATTTGGTAAGTTTGTTTCGTGGGGCTCGAGCGGCAGCTTAGTAGATCGGATTATGGCAAATAAATAAAATTCTACCATAAAAAGACTAGGTTTTAACGCTATTTCTCTGCGTTATGAGTATTAACGCCCAAATGCGTACGTAACCAAAAAACCGACGGCACCTGCAATACCATACATCCCCGCAATGGCTTGGTATCCAAGAAGGATAGTCGCCCTTTCCACCTCTTCTGGCTCTAAGCCTCTATGAGAGGTAGCGGACCATTGCTTGCCCAGTATGTATGTCCACGCATAATGCCGATAATTATCGCATGCTGCCTTCAAGAAAAAAAAGGCATCTGCATTATCTTGCTTGTAATAAGTTTTGACCGCAGTTCTGAATTCGGCTTCGGGAGTTGGTGCAGACACACGCCATTGTGGAATAAAGCCAAAATACCTGTGACTCGGTTGACAAATAGTATTCAAAAAAGCAGTAGCGTCGCTTTTTTCTTGTTTAACCAGTTGAGCGACCTTAGTTCCCCATGAAGACAAAAATGCAAGCCAACCATTTTGTTTTTCTTGAACATCATCAGATTCTTGTTGCTGAGGAAAAAATTGCTCAGCACTGTCACGTCCAATCACAATGCCTCTCAAGGGAGCTATTTCAAGAACTTTCTCATTATTATTGAGCGTAGTTGATAGTGCGCGTAAGTTTGATGTTACCTCTTCAAGCGACAGAATATGCAGTACAAAATCCTGAATTTCTTGCTGAGATCTTTGATTATTGTTGCTTGCTGACCGTTTTAGACGCATTAAAGTTTGTAAGATTTCTAACTGAGCCGCTGCATTAATCTCTCGATTATCGTCGCTCACCTTGGGGCCACCGCCAAATCGACAATCATTAATCCCGCAAAAAACAGCCGCCTGCTTTTCTGTTATAACCAGATCCTCAATGAGGCGCTTGGTCGGCGCACTATTTGCAGGTATCAACCTAAAATCACGAAGCGCATCCTCATCTAAGTCAAAACGTACCAAATCGCTTTCAATGCGCCTCATGGTTTCATTCTCCAATTCTTCACGCCGGCCTGCATCAAACGGTACCAGATCATTACTCACCCTATGATTGTCTTGAACGCCATGTACAACAGGTGTTGTCATATGCTTCTCATAGGTCTTATACACCTGATTATTGGTAATTTGTAAACAGTCTAAGAGTATCGACCTGCCAAGAGCCTGCAATGCCCTGTTTTGTTTTTCTTCAAGATTACGCAGATGATCATTTTTTAATTTTTTAAAATAAAGAAATGCAACTCCTGAAGCGGCCGTGGTCAATCCTGTAACCAAACGTACATTCTCTTTATTAAATACAGACTCACAAGCCCCTAGCGTTGCCGAACATATAAGTGCAACTAATGCGAGTTTAATGTATTTTAATTTCATAAATATCCCAAAATGTGTAAAGAACTACTTCAGGTATATTATCATAGAAGTTTAAAAATGAGAATTTTGACATAAAAAAAGCTCTGCTTTTACGCAGAGCCTTTTTTGAAAATTTATGAGCAAATCTTAGAATGAATCTACTCTAACAATAGTCATAGGTTGACGGTGGCCACGTTTAACGCGGGATTTTTTACGACGTTTAAACTTGAAGATAACCACTTTAGGGCCCTTCATGTGTTTAACAATAGTCGCCTTAACTGATGTTGAAAGGTATGGCTGACCGATTTTTACATCGCCTTCACCATTTTTCACTAAAAGGGTATCGAACTCAACAGAATCGCCCTCTTTTTTTTGATCTATTTTTTCAATAGCAACGGTTTTACCTTCAAGCGCTTGATACTGCTTGCCGCCAGTGGTAAAAATAGCATAACGGCTAAAAATGATTTCTTGTTTCATAAAGAAAGTGCCTTCACGAATGAACTTTATGGGGAAAATATATAAAATTTTACTAGTTACTTATAAATAGTACCAAAAAAAAAAATTCTGTCTAGATAAAAAGGCTATTTTTTGGCACACTATCCCTATAACCTCTTAATTTTAGGATAATGATATGACAAAAGTCGATTTAGAGTTAATACAGAAACTTCGCGATAAGACCGGCGTTGGGATGATGGACTGCAAAAAAGCCCTCATTGAAGCCAACGGTGATATGGACAAAGCGGTAGAATTATTGCGTAAAAAAGGCGCTTCTGTTGCTGAAAAACGCTCTGGCAATGCGACTGCCGAAGGGTTGATTCATGCTTATATCCACCCAGGCGCACAAATTGGTGTTTTACTTGAAATTAACTGTGAAACTGATTTTGTTGCCCGTACCCAGGATGTAAAACAATTCGCCCAAGATATTTGTATGCATATTACCGCTATTAAGCCTTTATATGTCTCTGCGGCCCAAGTCGACGCGACATACCTTGAAAAAGAACGTAAATTCTTCAGGGAACAGCTTCTTGAGCAAGGAAAACCTGAAAAAATGGTTGACCAGATCGTTGAAGGCAAAATACAGAAAATGTATGCTGATATTTGTCTTATGGACCAAAAATTTGTTAAAAATGATCAAATAACCGTAAATGATCTTCTTAAAGATTTAATTGCAAAAATGGGTGAAAGTATCAAAATTGCCCGCTTTTCTCGTTTTGAAATCGGTGGTTAATACTCTACGAGCGAAGGCTCTGAAAAGGATCTATTATGGCAAGCTATACATTTGTAGAAGGCGCGAGTACCAAATCATTTGAGACCAGCGTTGATGGGGATATGCAAAAACATATCCAACACTTTGAAAAAGAACTCTCCAAGATACGCACCGGAAGAGCGCATCCTTCCATGATTGAAGATATTAAAGTCTTTGCTTATGGTACCATGATGCCGCTGAAAGAAGTTGCTGCCCTTGCAGCGCCAGATGCGCAACTTTTAACTATTCAGCCATGGGACAAAACTATCATACCTGAAATAGAAAAAGCTCTTCAAACATCAGATTTAGGCGTAACACCTCAAACTGACGGGCCACTTATTCGGATTATATTACCCAAAATGAGCAGCTCAAGACGGGATGAATTGAATAAAGTGCTTGGCAAGCGCCTTGAAGAGTGCAAAATAGCTTTGCGTAACGTACGTAAAGAAGTGCATACCGCTATTCGTGATGCTGAAAAAGATAAGAAAATATCTGAAGATTACAGCAAACGGCTCCAGGACCTTTTACAAAAAATTACTGATAAGGTAACCCTACAGGCCGATGCATTATCAAGCAAAAAAGAGACTGAAATAAAGGCATTATAAGGAAACTTTTTAAAAGTTTATCTATACTCCTTTAAATTCCCTTTTTTTTATGATAAAGTAGAGCTTTACAAGATAGTGCAAGAGTGGCGAAATTGGCAGACGCGCTGGACTTAGGATCCAGTCCCGAAAGGGGTGGGGGTTCAAGTCCCTTCTCTTGCACCAGATCTCTGTTCACAGAACACCCTCAAAAAAGGAGATATGATGGTTAACGGTGAAACAAGTATCTATTTTAATCTGAATCCTCATCCGGAATTACCCCATCAGCTTCTTTTGCACCTACAAGTTCCTCTTGAATCAGTAGCAATTATGTATCAGCAAGCACTTATCAGCCTTAAGCAGGACATACATACGTATGGCTTTGGTAAGGGAGAAACGCCTGAAAGTTATATCGCGCTTACCTATAAGCCTCTTTTAATGGATCATCTGCGACAATTCTTTTTTCGCCATTGCGTAAATGCGATGCTCCAAAAAGGTATTGCTGAATACAAAATCATCACTCTTTCACATCCTCAGCCGGTCATGACCCTTATTGACCCTGAAAAACCGGCACAATTTACTTTTGCGGTCAATACGAGCAATAATCCCATAAAAAATGAATGGAAAAAATTACACTTTAAGGCTCCAGAGCGCAAAAATTATAAGGATCTGGACAGGCAAGTTGAATTTTTTTTAAAAGAGGAAGATAAAAAGCAAAAAGATGCAAAAACGCTGGGTAAAAATCCCCCTTTAATAACGTACCATGATTGGGTATGCATGGGGATAAAAATAATCGATCAACAAGAAAAACCGTTGTTAAATGCTCTAGAACAAAAAATATGGATCAAAATTGGTGAAGAAGAAGCAGACAGGCAAGCGCAAGAACTTTTTATCGGTAAAAAAATAGGCGATACATTTGTAACCAATAATGATTTTTTTCAAGATGCAGTCGGTGACAACTTTACTACACACTATCTTTTTAAAGTCACTATTTTGTATCATGTTTCTTCAACTTTTTTTGATGCTGACCGCTTTAAAACACATTTTAGGCTTAAATCCGGCAAAGAAATGCACCAAAAAATTATCGAAGTTTTTTCATTTCGTCATGATATCTCACAACGTCGTGAAACCATAGAAAAATTGTTTAAGCTGCTCTTTCATCATTATCCGGTAACCATTGATGAACAGATAACAAAACAACAAGAAACAATCGTTCTTTCGCGTGTTCAGGAAAACCCTGACTATCATGTCTATAAAAACAAACCAGACTTTAAAGAAAACGTGAAAATGCTTGCAGAAAAGCAAATAAAAGAGATACTTTTTATAGACAGCATCGCTTATCAAGAAAATATTCAAGCAACTGAAGAAGATCTGATCAATTATTTACATTTATTTAAACGAGCGCGGACAAAAGAATTTATTTATTTTGATATTCCCTATACCAGTTTGAATGATCAAGAAATATCTCTTTGCCATGAAGAAATAAAGCGGGCCTGTCAACGAGAAAAAACCCTTAATTATATTATTTATTACCTGACTAAAAAATCATAATTCCCATGAATCATTCAAAACCAGAGAACCATGAACGTTTAATTATTATCGGGTCCGGTCCTGCGGCCCTTACAGCGGCAATCTATGCAGGAAGAGCTCAACTCAAACCTTTAGTGTTTGAAGGGGACACCCCTGGCGGTCAACTGATGAGTACCACTCTGGTTGAAAATTGGCCAGGATCTCCTTCAATTATGGGGCCTGAGCTTATGATGAATATGCGTAAGCAAGCGCAACAGTTTGGCGCCCGGTTTCTCTTGGATAGGGTAACTTCCGTAGATTTTTCAAAAAAACCCTTTTGCTTAGCCACGGCACGCAACAAAGAATATCGTGCAGATGCTCTTATTATAGCAACCGGCGCTCAGCCAAAGCGCCTTAATTGCCCTGGCGAACAAACGTATTGGGCAAAAGGTGTCTCTACCTGCGCGGTGTGTGACGGCGCCCTTTATAAAGACAAAAAAGTGGTGATTATTGGTGGTGGGGACACGGCAATGGAGGATGCGTCATTCATGACCCATTTTACGGATCAGGTAACCATTATCCATATCTTGGATAAACTGACTGCATCATTGCCGATGCAAAAACGTGTAGTCGATAACCCTACAATAAACATTATCTATTCTACGAGCGTAAAAGAATTCTTAGGCGAAAATGGCCATCTTACCGGACTAGCCGTTGAACATACCCATACGGGCAAAAAAGAAGTTATTCCTACTGATGCTGCTTTCCTTGCGGTGGGCCTTACCCCGAACACCGGGATATTTAAAGAGCACCTTGAACTTACCCCTTATGGCCATATTATACAAAAAGAACAGACGCAGACCTCGGTTCCTGGGGTTTTTGCAGCTGGCGATGTGGTTGATAACCGCTACAGGCAGGCTATCACTTCTGCAGGTTCAGGCTGCATGGCTGCTTTAGACGCCGAGCGGTACTTAAGTAACTTATAAAACCTTAATTTGAAAAAAAGCTCTTTTCGGGGTAAACTATCAAGAATAAAACGTTTATATTGAATCACCAAAGGTACTAGTATGTCAGTTACTTACAAACCAAAAAGAAAAAAACGCGCTAGAAAACATGGTTTTTTAAAGCGCATGGCAAGCCATGATGGTCGTGCAATTGTTAACCGTCGCCGGTCAAAAGGCAAAAAACGCTTAACCGTTTCATCATAATAAACCCTTATGGTAAGTCTGGGGCGTCACATTTCATTATGGAAAAAGGACGAGCGGTTAAAAGCGCTCGCACAAGCACGCCCCATTTTTCGAAGTCCCCTTTTTGATATTCGTATCTTACCCAAGCAAGACGAAATTGCGCGCATTATTGTAGTTACCCCAAAAAAGGTGGGTTCTGCGCCCTATCGGAATCTTTTAAAAAGAAGATCGCGTTCTATTTTCTATCAAGAAAAAATGTATCAATCGGCCTTCGACTGGGTAATTTTTTTCAGGCCCTCTCAAGCAGCAATCCTTGACTATAAAAATCTTCATGAAAAACTTGTCGAATTATTCCACATTAATAATTAATGCACTTACGCGGACCATACGGCCACTTTTTGGCATAGCCGGCACCTGTCGGTATACGGTTACCTGTTCTGCGTATACCCGCTTTGTTTTTAAAACATATCCTTGGCACGCAGCGTTTTTAAAAAGCGTTAAGCGGCTCTTAAGCTGCAATGTTCTGATACGATTTTAATAACTGGTAGGCAAATTCGTACCACCGGTTATTTAAAGCAGAAAGCTTTGCAAGAAAAAGTGTCAGGCGCTTTGAATAATAGTCAGTTTCTCGATCAAAAGCACGCATAATTATCACAAGATAATCTTGGATTAATTCATTTTGTTCCGGCTGAAATTCAATTAATGATATTACCGACCATTCCTGTATATACAACAGGCACTCAGTGGTGCAACTAATGGTGGCCATTAAATCATGATGCGCATCAAGTGAACTATTCTTTATCAGCAACCGAGAAAGTTGGCTGGCGCATCGGGCGATTTTTACATCATTTTTAATAATTTCATATAATTTAAGAGCCTGAATTAAATAATCTTTATTTTCTGGTTTAAGTAACATCATCTGCTCATAAATAAGTGCTGCATGGGTAAATTGCCCATTTTTTTCATATAATTTTGCTGAACGTTGATAGGCATCAAGAGCTTTATCATCTTGAAACGCCATAAAAAGATCGCCTTCAAGTTGGGCAGCAAATGCATCATCTGGCAATGAATGCGATAACAATCGATACACGCCCAAGGCGCGTTCCTTTTCTTTACGGCCCACAAATTCTGCTAATTTAAACCAAGCAACATTGAATTTCTCAATGGTAATTTTATCCACAGCCACTTTTTCTGCAACAGACAACTTCATCACTCAACCTTTTTCCCATCGATCAGATCCTACTCTTTGTTATAAACCATACTATAGCAAAAATATAAATGAAAGGCTTTTATACAGACAAATCATTCTTCGATCTTTCCTCATCATAAATCTATATTCTTATAAAGCCTAATTACCTGCGTATACCAATGTTTCTAACTTGGCTGTGCCTGTATTTTCACCAGATGGATATCGATCATGCCGATCGCGCAAATGGCAAAAATTTTCATTTTGTAATTATAACATAGTTATAAACGTGAATTAAGCTCACTGAACATTTGTCCATTTCCATTCATTATTATTAGTACTATCCGATACTACTAACTCACCATTGGACTCGGTTAAAATCATCTCCATATTATAACAGGCAATACCGGCTTGTAAGGCGCCAAAATTAAGGGCCTATCCCTAAACTCGTCTAAGTTTTAAAAAAATACTAAAATCTCCCTAAATTTCAGTTCAACGAAAAAAGGGAGATTTTCACATGTGCGAAACTAAAAATTGTTTTGAAAAATGCATAAATAAGGCATTTTTGTTAGATGAGCAGCTACTTAAAGATGCACAAGAAATTGTAGCGAATTTACCAATTAAAGCAACAACCGGTCGGCCACCCATCGATTTTTTTCAAGCAATTAATGGAATTTATTATCTCTTAAAAACAGGAATGCAATGGCAAGCAT
>JAKAUO010000046.1 GCA_021827715.1 bacterium
CAATAGAACATCATTGGGCTGCTATTAAAAGTGAGATTCGTAAAGTTGCCCAAACCATTCAAAACTTTTTTAAAGCGACCATACAAGTATTGGCAGAAACGTGTAAGGCTTAGTGAATCATGCTATAGCCGTACGATCCCTTGAAGCGGTAACCACCGTGGTGCTATCTGGTGAAAATGCTGCACTATACAACGCATTAGTATGGCCAGCTAATGTATACAGCAATGCACCGGTAGTAACATCCCATATCTTAGCCGTACTATCCAATGAAGCGGTAACCACCTTGGTGCCATCTGGTGAAAATGCTGCACTTTCAACCGCATCAGTATGACCAGCTAAGGTAACACTTGGAACTATTATTGCTGCTGCATCGATCGCGAGCCATTCACGCGCGATTTCTGGCGCACTTTTTGCCAGCGCAGGGTTGTGCATAATAAGCATTAACGATACAAAGATTACAGAAAAATGATAAATATATGATTTCATAGCCGTCCCCCTTATTAAATTTAGCTCTATCTGTATTTATCTTAGCGCGCCCAGAATCTTTAATGCAATAAGCTGGCTAGACATTTTGTTGATTTTGCCGTAGAATTTATGAAGTAATTAGTCAAACCCCCAGCTAAATTTGTGAGTATATGACAAAAAAATTCAACATTAGTATCTCTGTTAATGATAATATCGAACGCGCTATTCGCCAGCTTAAAAAGAAAATTGAACGTGAAGGCGTTGTCCGCGATATGAAACGCATTGTGTACCATGAACCACAAACACAAAAGCGTCGCAAACGTATGATGCGTGCTATCAAACAAAACATGCTTCGCATGTCTAATTTTAAAACTGTTTAATACATGACCATCCGCTCTGCTTCAGATATTAAACGCTCCCAAAAAGAGTCTCTTCTTTTACGTATAATTAGTCAGCTGTATCATCAAGCATCATGTGATGACAAAACCTTACAGCAGGCGTATGTTACTCGTGTACAGCTTTCCCCAAGCAAAACCTTGTGTACCGTTTATTTCTATATGCCTGAAGGTGAAGCGGCTTTTAAAAAGGTGTTACATAAGATTTCATTGTATAAGCCTTCAATGCGGAAGGCTCTTGCCCAAGAAATCAATGGCAGATACACTTGTGAATTAGCCTTTAGGTTCGATGATCAATTTGAAAAAACTCAAAAAATTGAACGCTTACTTGATTCTTTAGCAGAACCAGAGATATCAGACGAGTAATGGCGCAGTATTTTTTTTTGATACTTTTTTGTATAGCTCTGCTTATAACCCTTATAACTGATTATCTTTATCTGCTTATTCACCGCGGTGTGACACTTTTTTTAATTCCCATCTTTTTATTAGGCGCATACTTCTGCTTGACCTCAGTAACCTTGCTTGAAAGCCTTGCAGGGGTTCTTGTAGGCTATGGATTTTTATGGCTCTTTAAAACAATCTATACTGCATTTCGCAGTATAGAAGGCATTGGCCAAGGGGATTTAGAGCTTCTTGCTCTGATTGGTTCATTTTTGGGACCTTTAGGTGTTTTTTATACCATTACGCTCGGGTCAACTCTCGGCACACTGGTTGCCCTTGTTCTTATAGCTTTAAAACGAGCTGATGGCCAAACGGCCCTCCCTTTTGGCTCTTTTTTAGTTATAGGGTGCTTTATGTATTTGGCACTTATGACTGCAGGTCATCTTTAACGATCTTAATTTCACCTTTATCATTAATCGTTAAAACATCCACATCACCATCATTATCTATGTCGCCAGCAGCTGCGAGGGTAAACCCTTTTTCGCTTACTGAAGCACCTTGCAGGGCGCCTGCAGGAGCACCTAAGGCACCTACCACAGCAGACCCAGGAAAGCCATAGGTATAGTTCACCGAACCCTCTGGTTTCCAATTCAAGCTCTCTGCCCCCTGCAATTTATTGGAATAAGCGCCATGTTCGGCAAAATACGCCTTTTCAAGCATATATAACGCTCGAAGGTGTATATAAGCTTCAGATCGCTTTGCTTTAGCAAACAGGTTCATAAAATTTGGAAGCGCCAAAACAGCAAAAAACGCTATAATCGCAATGACTATCATAACCTCAATTAAACTAAATCCGCGACGAATCATATACTTTCTCCAGGTTTCCATCGTTTTTCTACTCAATCGAGCATACTCTAAACAACCCCTAAAAGGTCAATATTCTCTCTTTTTTTTAAAAAAAATTACATATAGAAAATCTTTAACAATCCGACGACCCTTAAATTGAATATTTTGACATAATTGAATTTTGTATGTACATTAGAAAATAATTGAAGAAGTTTTCCCAAAAATCAAAAGGACATCTTTATGGAAACTACGGCAACAGTACGCCGCCAAGACGGTATATCATTAAAACAACGTGGCTACGCTGATGTTGTTGAATATTTAGACAGCCATTGGAGCGTTGCTCGTCAAGATTCATTGGATCGCGTTAAAGCACTTGACCAAGCATTGCAGCACCCGTCTAAAGCGTTTCAGGCAATTTTAGTGGCAGGATCTAATGGTAAAAGTTTAACTATTAACTTTGCCGCAAAATTACTCAGTTCTGAAGGCCTTAAAGTAGGCGCCTATTATTCTCCTCATATTTTGACCTATCAAGAACGTTTTTCTCTTAATCAAACAACAATATCACAAAAAGTTTTTACCGATATTGCAAACGAAGTTATTAATGCAGCAGAACAAACTTCACTCAACGCCCATACTTCTGAATTATTAGCAGTTATGGCGTTTTGCTACTTCAAACAAGAAAAAGTAGAAGTGGCACTCCTTGAAGTTGATCATGGCGGATTGTATAACCCGGTTAATATTTGTAATGCCACCGTTGCAACTATTACGCGTATTGCTGAACCGACTGTTCATACAACACAAGCAGAGCTTGATGAAATGACACGTCAAGCAGTTGGTATCGTTAAAAAAGGTACGTTCTTAGCCTCTGGTGATCAAAGCAAAGCAACATTACATTTAATGGAAGAACTCGCGCAGAAAAATGGCGGAAACTGGTTAATGCCTATCCGTAAAATTGTTGCTCTTAACTATCCCTTTGAACAATTACATGGTCGCTGCGCAGCCCTTGCAGAACGCATTGCAACCAGTTTTATTGAACATTTCATGCCGCAGAAAAAAAATGCTTCTGCGCTTACCGAGACTGATAGCTTATTAGTAAAACAAAAAATCCAACGCGGACGCCCTACCATTGAAGCAAAACGTCAACAAGAATTAAACCCGCGTAAAACCCTTGAACAATTTTGGAAAGAAGTTACCACTGATCTTCCCGGTAAATTCCAAGTGCTTGATAAAGAAAAGCCAACCATATTGCTTGATAATGCACACAACATTGATGCGTTTAAAAACCTTCTTCTTGGGGTACGTCTTTTAAATTATCAACGTCCACTTAAAGGATTAAGCGTTATTATTGGCGCTGCTGCTGACACGCTACACAACCAAGAATTTGTTAAATTAATTCGCTATTTCTTTAAAAAAACTTCAGGGCAACTTTTCATTTGCCCTATTTCAGAATCAATCAAAGGTGTTGATGAACATACCTCATGGGATGTCGAACATGTCACCCTTGAAATGAAGAAAATGAAAATTAAAGCAAAAGCATGCAAAAATTTTGAAGATGCTTTTGATCAAGCTAAAAAATCAGTTGATGATCGCCATGGATTAGTAGTTATTACCGGTTCCCACGCTATTATCAATGAATATTGGCACTCTAAAGATATCAAGAAATTCTAAAACCTCTTAAAAGACCCCTGCTTAATTACAGGGGTCTTTTTTTGTCTATGAACATATTTATTAGCTATCTTATTGCAGCAACAAGTGGCTGGGCCATCGGCCATTTACAACGGCAAGCACTTGCATACCGCGCATCACGCCTGCTGATTATAACTTTTTTCTTACGCTTAACCTTATTATTTTTTTTAGGGACAGCGACCTTATTCTTGCACTTATCGCTCCTTCATCTTATACTCAATATCATATTATTTTGGATTATAAGCCTTATAGCTTTTCAGTGATTTTATGAGTGGATTTGGTCTTTTTCATCATGCTTATTGGCAACCCTTTTCCTATATTGGTATAACGCATCCTTTATTAACGATACAATTAGATCTTGTCTTAACCACCTGGTTGGTTATTTTTTTATTATTATTTTTTGCTTTAGGTGGCAGATATGCACTTAAGCACCCGGATAGTTTGCTCTATACGGCATATATGGCGCTCATACGCGAATTTATGGCACTTGTTGAACAATCATGGAACGGAAAATGCCCTGAGCGTTATTTTTTGATGATTACTACTTTTTTTATTTTTATTCTTACCTGCAATTGGCTGATGCTCTTAGGTTTAGAAGAACCTACCGCAAACTATAATACTACTTTAGCGTTAGCACTTATTTCCTTTTTTTATATACAAAAAGAGACTCTCAGGAACCATGGCTTAAAAAACTATTTACAGGAATATTTTAAAATGCCCTTAGCCATAAGCTCATTTTCCTTGAAAAAACTGCCCTTAATCATACTACAATGTGCACTTAATATAGTTGCAGCCGTTGCTCTTTTTCCCCTTGAACTGATGAGTAAAATATCGAGTATACTTTCTTTATCATTTAGGCTTTTTGGAAACATTTTAGCCGGATCGATCGTTTTTACACTTTATAATTCATTGGTAAACGGCAGCTTGCTCACGCAATTACTTGGCCTTATTATACCCGTAAATATTGTTATCTTAGGTTTTTTTGGTATTTTTGAAGGTATTATTCAAGCATTTGTATTTACCATATTAACCACAACGTACCTTTCATTGGCAACCACAACCCCTGTATCGGAATAAAGTATGTTAGCCGCGATAGCAACCCATTATCTGAGTATTACGCTTTTAGTGGCTCTTCCTGTTTTCGCCACGGCATTAGGACAAGCTCGCATAGGCAGGGCAACGTTGGCCGCTCTTAATAAGCAACCTGCCAACGATATAGGAATAAAAAAAATATTTTTTGCCGGTATAGCGCTGAGTGAGACCGTGGCACTCATTGCACTCCTTACCACCGCTTATCTCTATATGGTCCCTTTAACTTCTGATTTACAAGCATACGCACGTATTGGCGCATGCTTAACAGTATTAGTGCCAGCTTTATTGATAAGTTATAGAGGGAGTTTTAGCATTAGTGAATCACTCATATCTGCAGCGCGACAACCCTTTTTAAGTAATCAGATTTTAAGCTTTATGCTTATTACTCAATCATTAATGCAGACACCCGTTATTTTTTGTGCAATATTTGCCATTATTATTCAATTACAAGCGACAGAACTTATCAACTTACCTTCAGCATTGCAGCTTCTTGCAGTGGGACTCCTGCTTGCTTTATCAAGCATAGGCCCATGCCTAGGTTTAAGTTATTTTATGGCCCGCGCATGTCGTGCTTTAAGGCTTAACCGATCTGCATTTTCTGCTTTATTTTCCTTTACCTTTATTACTCAAGCTATTATTGAAACACCCTTTTTATTGGGGCTTGCTGTAGCTATTGTTATGTTACAGCTGACCGTTACAACATTTTTAAAAGGAATCGCGTTACTCTGCGCGGCAATTGCTCTTGGTGGCGCAGCTATACCAGTAAGCATAGCATCTGCTTATGCATCAACCCAGGTTCTTGAAGGCATTGCTCAAACCCCAGAACATGCCTCGTTATTTGGACGTTTTAGTATTTTCTGCCAAGCATTTATCGACACCACTGCTATTTATGGACTCATAACCGCACTTCTTTTGATCATCTTATAAACCATTAAGAAAAGTTTTTAATGAAATCACTTTATATCGTATTAACTCTGCAATTAATGATTCTCTACCCTGTTGTGAATCAAACTGACAGGACATCAAAAACTTATACATGGCCCCATGCTGAAAAGCCGCCCATACCAGAAAGCGTCTATCAGCAAGAAAAGGCGAAACTTATAGGAAAGATCTTAGAAAACAATTGGCACCAATGTGCACAGGCAGAAGGTCTTGAGCGCTTTATTCAAGAAGAAAAAAGAAAATTTAATGAACTTGACGTAAAGGATCAAAAACGGCTCTGGGGTTTCCGTACATTTGCCTATGAAACCGTTGAATTTTTATTGAGAAACCGTAAACATATTGCACATAGACCCCAACTTTCTCACGACGCAGATTATTTTAGAAAGTTACTTGAAAAGGGACATCAGGTTGTTTACCACTTTATGCAAAGTAAATAATTTTATTGTCTAAAAAAATCAACCTGTGCTAATTTTTTCTCAGATGGTGCCTGAGACTTTACGTGGGAGAAAATCATGAAAAAATTCGTTTTCATCTTACTTTTTATACATTTTTTCTCTTATTCTCTTGAAGCTCAAGATACTCCTCCTTGCTATAGCGCCCTCGAGGAACTTTCCCATAGATTCTTTCTTGAACCTATCGCCAAAAAAGACACACGCTTACTCAGAGAGCGGGCGGCATGCTATTTTAGCGGTAATAACAATATTCATAGAGAACCGTTAATGGGATATGCGCACTTGATTATCGCTGCGGATTTAGGTGACGGTTATGCAGCTTTTGATCTTGCCGAACGTATAAGCACTGACCCTCTGGTAAATCAGGCTGCCTGTTTTAACACAATAGCTAAGTATTACGGCCGGGCTGCCAAAAAAAATACACCGAATGCTTTAAGAAAACTGTGCACGCATCTGGGCCGTAAAATAATGCCTGAGGAACTCCAGGAGATCCCAGAAAAAGATATTACCAGTGACTTTTTTTTACACCTAATAGAGGACGAACCTGAAAAAATTACAGCCGAAGTATTCACCAAGCAAGGCATAGAGCTGTGTAAGGGGAATAAAACTATTAATGCTGATCAATTACGCGCGCTGGCACTTTTTTGCGTAGCATTTCACCGCTACCCAGATTCATGCTGGGGAGCAGATGCGCTTACCGATTTTATCATTCAACCCAGACAACATCCTTTTTTATACCCTAATAATAAAGTTGCACTTTACTATGCACAGATTGCAAAAACTCGAGGGGCGCAGAATGAAGCCGAACGAGTAGCCACCTTGCAAGAAAAAGTGGTACAGCAAGAAAGCGGTCCGTCCTTACTTGAAACGATCGGCGCTTTTTTCTTCTCTCTTTTATGATCCTTGATTTTTAAAGGAGCAACCCATTAAACTCAAAATTAGTTAAATGTTTATAGGGATGGCATGCATTAGGGATAATAATATGCTCAAAAACAATAGTATCTTTATACTTCTTTTTCTTTTATTGCCATCAACAATTGAACCGTATCTTATTATTTGGGATCTGGGTGATACCTTAATATATGTAAGCATTTTTGGAATGGTTACTGAAATAGGACTACCTGATTGTGCCATATATCATCTTTTTCATACTAAAAAGAAGGATCAGTTACAAAACCTTATATTTGATGTTCTTGAAGAATATGGCGGCAAGCAAACTGGACCGGATTTAGAAAAAAGTTATCATACTGCTCATCGCGCCTTACCACAAGTTATGTGTGATTGGTTGGCAGGAAAAATTCTTGAACCTGCACAACTGGTTAAAAAAATTCATAGAAAAATCGAAAAACTTAATAAAAAAGGGTATTTTAAAAATACCCTCGAATACCGTATTATAAAAAATGCTGTTGCATCTATGTTCAATCCTGAAGTACTTATTCGCAATACTAAAATACTTCCCCAGGCTCTTGAAATGGTGCAAGAAATAGCTTATCAAGGCAAACATCAGCAAACAATCATTTCTAATTGGGACGGCGTTTCCTACACGAACTTTAAGCAATCACTGACAGGAAAAGAATTGAGTCGCTATTTTGATATGAACTCTATTATCATTTCAGGAAGTCTTAAAATTATTAAACCTGATCAAAGTATTTTTGATGAGTGTTTGGATAGATATGGAATAACTGCTGATCAATGCATCTTTATCGATGATCAAGAAGAAAATGTGAATGCGGCGCGGCGCTATGGATTTATTGGATTACATATTAAAAATCATGATTTTAAACAATTACGCAAAGAACTGGTTGCCCTAGGAGTATTGTGATGGACCTTTCGTTCTATACCTTTCATGATTTTATTGAAATAATCGTCTGCATCGGCGGTTACATTGCTCTTAATTCGTGGCTGTACCAGCAACAAGAAAAGAAACTCTTATTTTACTGGTTCGGTTACCATGCCCTGATTATTGCCTCCTCTCTTTTGGAACTTTCAACGATTTTTTTTATAACCGCTTGCTGCTTTCCTGTAGTAATAATGCTTCTGATTATCATGCATGAACAACGTTTACAAAAAATGTTTGTGGTGGCCAAGCGAATTGATCCACTGACAGTGACCTCATCCTACAGCAGCTGGCAGGATGAATTGATAAAATTTGCTTTAATTCGCTTAAATGAGCAAAAAGATCTGCGCGTGGTTATAGAATGCAAAGACACACTCAGTACGTTAGTAAACGCATCAGAACGTATAGATGCCCAACTTAAGAAAAACACTCTTGAGCTTTTATACCATTCCTTTAATTTGCCTAAAGACGCTTTTTTATGGATAACAAGTATGGGCAACATTGTATCACTGAGTGCTTATTGGAAAAACCTTTCAACCATTGAAACAGCACATATCACGGCATCAATTGATTGTATAGTATTGCATGCATGTGCAGCTACGCGACGATTTACCCTTATCTATGATGCTAAAATAGTGGAAAACCTGAGTGCGCATCACGCTTTGAGTTTATTATATGAATTATCTCACCTTAAAACAAAGGAAAATAATCATGTTACTACGCCTCATGTCAGGTCTTATAACGACGCGACCCTTTCTTAATATTGCTTCTGGGATCATGGGTTTTTTTCTTTGGTATACCATAAGCCAGGCGCAGGTATTGACTCATACGATGGCATTACCGGTCTATTTTGATAATCTTTCACCTGAACAATCAATTCAAGCACCGGAAAAATTAGAAATAACGTTACGCGCTAATCAAGCGACACTCAGAATGTGTAAATATTCCGGCGCCCTTCACATTAATGCTCAAACATTACCCGCAGGGACGCATCTATTTTTCCCGCATAAGGAAAATTTTTTATTACCAAATAATGCCCAAATAGTAACCTACCAGCCGATAAAGATTCACTTAGAGGTTTCTACAACTACTTAAAAACTCTTTTATTCTATCTCAACATCTTGATCATCTTGATCTTGATAAGCAGGTACATCTACCACAACCTCAATACGTTGTTCAATAGCTGCAGGACGCTCCGGTGCCTGTAACCGAACCCATTCTAGAGCAGCAAGTTCATTAAGAAGCGCCCAATTAGTTTCAACAGGAAATTGATTGCCTGTTATACTCAATCTTTTAAGTTCCTGCAAAGCTGTTAGTTCTTGCGGCAAATGGTCTATACACTCATCAAGTGTTAAATCAGTTAAATGAGGTAATAATCCGAGTGCCGTGGTATCAAGGCCAATTTCTTCATCAGCATCACCCACAGTAAATCCATCACTTATTTCCAAATATTGTAACTTGGGAAGATGTATTAAGTCATCGGGCACTCTTACTGTCACAGAATCCCATAATATTAAATCGGTGATTTCTTGTAAGTTACGCAAAATAGAATAATCAGTGCCTCTATAATCATTAATAGTTAATGATCTTAATTTGGTAAGGGCACCTAAAGCAGCAGGCAGTTCGGTAGCATGATCAACGCTGAACTCAAATTTTGTTAAATTTTTAAAAGCAGCTAAACCACCCCAATCTTCAAGATTAACATGATCGTCTGCCTCATTATACAATACTAATTTCTGCAAATTTTCTAAAGTAGCCGGGGGCAATGCAACAACAAAACCATCATCAACATTTATGTTTAATTTCCTTAATTTCGTTAATGGTGCAAGGCGACCCATCGTTTCAGCAACGGCGTTTATTCCCCGTAAGCTTAATTTTTGCAATTTTTCAAGCAAACTTATTTCTTCTGGCAATTGATCAGTAGGCAGGTTCGGGACTTGAGTATTGATAGTTAATGTTAGATCGG
>JAKAUO010000027.1 GCA_021827715.1 bacterium
TGCGACTAGGAAAAGTGAGATTCGTAAAGTTGCCCAAACCATTCAAAACTTTTTTAAAGCGACCATACAAGTATTGGCAGAAACGTGTAAGGCTTAGTGAATCATGCTATAGCAAAAATTATATGCGCACCGATGACGAAGAGCTTTGTCCAATAATCTGAGCTTTGCGTTTTATCTTGTGAATCGCCCAATTTTGTGTGATTGTGTGCGTCTTGGATCCGGGTTGTTTTAAAAAACGTATAATCTCTGCAAAGAATTTCTCGGTCGGTACAAAATGTACCTGTGCATCAATGAGCCACTGCAAGAGAATGCGGTGCATGAGTACGGTATCTTCGTTTAACAACCCATCAATATCAAGCATGCCGTGAGAAAACAACTCATGGTAACGTGCTTGCGCAAGCTTTTCAATAAAAGTATCTGCCGCTTGCAACTGCTCTATAGAGCGTAAGAGATTATCATGTGCACGTGTATCAAGAGTATCATAAACCGGAAGCACGTTGTGGCGAATATTATTGCGTAATATGTCTGTGTTAGCATTGGTGACATCATGGCAGTAGGAAATGGTATGTTCCTGTAAATAATCTAATATCTCTTTTTTGCGTGCCGACAATAAAGGGCGAATATACCTGCCGGCTTTCGCTTTAATGCCGGTAAGCCCCATAAGGCCCGACCCACGAATGAGCCGTATAAAAAATGTTTCTGCAGCATCATCTTGGTGATGCGCAAGAGCAATAGCATCAGCCTGATATTCACGTGCGCATTGTTCAAAAAATGCTCTGCGTGCATTACGTGCAGTTTCTTCAGCGGACCCAGAATTTTTTTTGGTTAGAGCAATTTCTTGCAAATGGGCAGTTACCAAGGTGATACCTAAGGAGGCACACAAGCGCTTGCAGAATTCAGTATCAGCTGCCGATTCTTTACGCCAGCCATGGTCAAGATGTGCAGCAATAAGCGTAAGATTATATTTTTTTTGTACCGCTAAAAGATAGTAAAGCAAAAAAACGGAATCGGGGCCACCAGAAAGGCCAACAATAAGGGTTTGATCGGGAAAAAATAAATTTTCCCGATCACAAAATTCAGAAATATGATTAAATATCGAGGTTTTTGACAAAGTGGCCATTTTTTTCTATAAATACTTTACGCCCGGCAACATCATCACCCATCAATGTATCAAACCAGGCATCTGCTTGTAATGCATCACTAATAGTTACTTGCAATAACTGTCGACGTGCGCTATCCATAGACGTTTCCCACAATTGTTCAGGGTTCATCTCTCCAAGACCTTTGTACCGTTGGATAGTCATATAGGGTTTACTGATTTTTGAAATGGCAGCAATAAGTTCCAAAATAGATGATCCAGAAATAGTTTTGTCCCGGTCTGATAGAGCAAGTGTCCAGGGCCGTGTTAATGAATCAATTTTTTGGCGTGCGCCATCAAGCCTTTCTGTTTCTATGCTGGTAAAGAAATCAGAAGCAACCTCCCATGGCTTATGCATATGCATAAAAATTAATTGATCAACAGGAATGCCTTCCGTGTGGCGGAACGTTATCGCATACTTAGAAAGAAACGGCTTGATATACTCAATTAATTCAGGTGTTGAAAGAGCCTGTCCTGGTTGCGTATGGTTACGTACGGTGCTGTATGTATTCATCAGTAACATAATCTGTTCATACGTAAGCTTGAATTTAAATGAAATAGTTTCAAGGTGCTCTTCAAAAAGTTTTACTAAATCTAATACTGAATGCCATTGGCTTAATTCCAACGTTTTGCTATCAGTAAGCAGTTTGGTGTTCTCGCGTGCCCATTCAATAAGAAATTGTTTAAGTGCCTTTTCATCTTTTAAATATTGTTCTTTTTTGCCAATTTTTGCTTTAAATAAAGGTGGTTGCGCGATATATAAATAACCCTTTTCAACCAGCGGTTTCATATATCTAAAAAAGAAGGTCAATAATAAAGTGCGAATATGCGAACCATCAACATCAGCGTCGGTCATTAAAATAATTTTGTGGTAACGCGTCTTTTCTAAATTAAATTCATCATTGGTGACACCGCTTCCGATAGCTGCAATCAATGATTTGATTTCTTCATTTGCAAGGATCTTATCAAGACGAGCTTTTTCAACGTTTAAAATTTTACCGCGAATCGGTAAAATAGCTTGCGTGAACCGGTCACGGGCCTGTTTTGCAGATCCGCCTGCAGAATCCCCTTCAACAATAAACAGTTCTGTTTTTGAAGGGTCCTCAGTCGAACAATCGGCAAGCTTGCCGGGCAAAATAGTGGACTCGAGCACGGTTTTTCTGCGCGTAAGCTCGCGCGCTTTTTTAGCGGCGTCGCGGGCACGCATGGCAAGTTCAGCTTTTTGCAAAATTTTACGGGCGATTTGTGGATTTTCTTCAAAATAGGTGTCAAGAAATGCAAATACCCATGATTCGACTAAGCCCTTAACTTCACTGTTACCCAGCTTAGTTTTTGTCTGGCCCTCAAATTGCGGCTCAGAGATTTTAAAATTGATAACACACACTAAGCCTTCGCGTACGTCTTCACTGGAAAAACTATCTGAACCTTTAAGAATATTGAATTCCTGTGCACGGCGATTACATGCTTTGGTTAACGCTGCTTTAAAACCGGCAACATGGGTTCCCCCTTCAACCGTATTAATATTATTAACAAAGGAATAAAGTTGTTCTCCATACCCTTCATTATATTGCATGGCTATCTCAAGAAGATTATGGGCATCTTCTTTGAAGGTATATAAAATTTCAGGGAATATCGGTGTTTTTTTAGAATTTATATATTCAATGAATGATACGATACCTCCTTCAAAATAAAATTCATGGCTTTTATTGGTGCGTTCGTCAAAAATAGTAATACGCAAGCCTTTATTAAGAAATGCAAGCTCACGTAACCGCGCAGATAAGGTATCAAAATTTAATTCTACTGTTTCTTTAAAGATTTCAGCATCAGGCTTAAAGCGGACAAGGGTTCCCCGTTTTTCAGCAGTGCCGACCTCCCTGAGAATATCAACTGGTTTGCCTCGTTCGTACCGTTGTTCAAATATTTTTCCGTTACGGTAAATGGTAAGTTGTAGCCATTCTGAGAGCGCGTTCACTACAGAAACACCTACACCATGCAAGCCACCTGAAAATTTATAGGTTTCTTTGTCAAATTTGCCCCCGGCGTGTAGTTTGGTGAGGGCAACTTGAGCAGCAGATACCCCTTCAGTAGGATGGATATCCGTAGGAATACCTCGTCCATTATCTTCAACTGAGCAGCTTCCGTCTTCATGGAGTATAACAGCAACGCTGGTACAATACCCAGCAAGTGCCTCATCAACTGAGTTATCGACAATTTCATACACCAAGTGATGCAGACCTTGCGGGCCGGTTGAGCCAATATACATAGCAGGACGTTTACGTACCGCTTCTAGACCTTCAATAACACGAATCGACTGAGCAGAATATTCTTTTTCGTTCGGGTTGGACATGGCGGTGTCTCCTTAAGAGTAAAACAGATGGGAAGGACAATTTTGATTTAAGCTACTACATTGGTAGACTTATTTACTAGTATATAAGTCTACGCTATACTGCAATTTTTTCCACTAGCCCAACTATCTCTAAGGCGTTTTTCATAGCATGATGATGCTTAACTACATCATTGCAAATTTCGCGAGCTAAAATTTGATTGTAAACATGCGTGGTTTTATTGCGTGCATCAGCAAGCTGAATAAGTTCAGAAACGAGGCTTTCAGGAAGCACTTTGTGTTCGTAGCATGCCCGAAAGGTCTCACGTGGCGAATTCACTTCGACTTCATACGTATATTTTAAATATTCTTTTAAAAATTTCCATAATGTTTCATAGGCGAGCTCAAAATGTTGAATAACTCCTGCAGAAAGAAGATTGTCAAGATTTTCATCTTCTTGTGATAGAAGCAAAAACTTTTGTTGGGTCTCTATGGCTTGGGCGAAAGCGCTGTGGGCATTTTTAAAATTGAGAAATTTATGGGAAAGCTCGCTTACCATGCTATTCCTGTTTTAATAATATCATCATGCATATTTTCAGGGATGGCCCGCATGTCCACAAGATCAATTTTTTGAGCCGTAGGCAACGCATTAAGGAGGTTCCATAAAAATTGCTGTTCATGTATGTTCAATCTAAACCCAACATCTATTGCTATATCAATATCGGACCCCCATTTATTTTTATTTTTCGCATAGGAACCAAAAAGATAAATAGTTGCATTAGGGTAAAAAGCTCTTATTATCTTAATAATGGCATCTTTTTGAGGTGTTTCTGACATACTATTCATAAATCTGTTAAAATGTTTCTTATATACTATAGTATTTTGAGGCAAGTAAGCAAATGCCGAGTTCTTGTAAAATAGTTTTTGAGTATACAATACTAAAAAAAATTAGGGGGCAGAATGCCTATAAAAAAAGAACAACCATTTTTTGAGCATGATATGCCGTACATGAAGCGGGCCTATGAGTTAGCATTACAAGCATTTGATGCGGGTGAAATACCTGTAGGCGCTGTAATGGTGTCTCCAGATGGACAGATTATTGGTTTGGGGTATAATAGAACCGAAATAGAACAGTGCCAATATGCGCATGCAGAGCTTTTTGCCGTCAAAAGTGCTTGTGCTTTTAAAAATGATTGGCGCCTTGAAGGATGTACTTTATATGTAACCTTGCAGCCTTGCATGATGTGTTATGGCCTACTTGCATTGAGTCGCGTAGAACGCATTGTGTACGGGGCCGAATCGCCCATTTACGGGTTTCAGATTGACACCGTCTCGGCCCATGGAGTATATACTAAGCACACCAAATGTATCTCAAGGGGGATCATGAAGGAAGAGATTGAATTTCTATTAAGAAATTTTTTCAAAAAAGTGAGAAGCTCGGGGCAATAATAAGCGTATTAAAAAGGAGAGTGTATGAATGAAAATTATGAAAAAATGAAAGAAAAATTGCTTGATCGCAAGCGAGCGCTTGAAGAGCTTATCAAGGGTCTTTCTCAAGAAAAAGTCACTGATAGTGAGGTCCAGGACCCAGGTGACCAGGCTGCTGCGGCTACATCAGAAGACATTATAATATCCCTGCAGGCCAATGAATATGAAGAATTGCGCATGATAGATAAGGCGTTAAAGGCTATTGAGGATGGCACCTATGGGGCGTGCCAGGACTGTGGTAACCCTATTGCAGAAAAAAGATTGCTTTTGTATCCCAATGCTACCCGCTGTATTACTTGTCAGGAACTTTCTGAAGAACGATAACTCGTTAAAGGAGGGGTGGAATTTGTAGAAAAAATCCATTCTGATATAATGGGAAATGATGTTGCCGATGTAGCTCAGCTGGTAGAGCACCTGATTCGTAATCAGTAGGTCGGCGGTTCAAATCCGCTCATCGGCTCCATGGCCGATAAAGCAGATGAAAAATATACCCTCTTAAGGAACAAATAAAAATATATGAAAACACCAACAAAATCCTCGAGCAAAAGCTCAACGGCTACAAGCAAGGCTGTCGCGCCAAAAGCATCTACCTCTGAAAAAGCTGTAGCCCCTAAAGTTGCCCCCGTAAAAAAGGCTCCTGCGGTAAAGGCAGTTAAAAAAAGTAGTAATGCGCCTCTTTCCCATGCTGTAGGAAGACGTAAGTCCTCTGTTGCCCGTGTTTGGTTACGTGCGGGTAAAGGAAACTTTACTATTAATGGAAAAGAAGTACTTTCCTATTTTGACACAGAAATAAGTCGTGCACGAGCACTCTCTCCTTGGTCCTATTTGCCGCATATAAGCAAAGAATATGATATTGAAGTGAATGTTAATGGCGGCGGCGTTCATTCCCAAGCAGATGCTGTTAAATTGGGTGTGGCTCGCGCAGTTATTGAAGTGCGTGACGACGCTCGTGAAGTATTGCGTTCAGAAGGTTTGCTGACCGTTGATTCTCGCATTAAAGAACGTAAAAAATATGGACAAAAGGGCGCACGTCGTAAATTCCAGTTTGTAAAACGTTAATAGTGAGTAATGCAGTTTTACACGGTATAAAAGTAGAGTAGTAATAGGGTTAATATGTGTAGTGTTGTTGGATATAGCGGGCCTCGGCTCTGCCGTCAAATGATTCTGGAAGGTCTTTCCCGCTTAGAATATCGTGGCTATGATTCTTCTGGTTTTGCCTGTATTAATGCTACTTCTAAACTTGCCAGCGTAAAAACTCAAGGTGGTATTCAGCAACTGAACCTGAAGATAGCAACTCAAGAAATGGGGGTTTCTATTTCCTCTTCAGGGGAAAATAATCTTGATGGTACCCTTGCAATAGGTCACACGCGCTGGTCCACACATGGTGTTTCTACTGATACGAATGCTCATCCCCATTTTGACTGCCATAAAAGCATCGCTGTTGTTCATAACGGCATTATTGAAAATTTTGTTCTTCTGAAAGAAAAACTCCAACTTGCGGGCCATCACTTTGTTTCTCAAACAGATACAGAAGTGGTTGCCCACCTTTTTGAAGATGAGATTAAAACCAAATCTTTAGAAAAAGCCGTACTTTCTGTCGTTACAAAACTCCAAGGCGCCTATGCGCTTCTTATTATTTCAGAAAAATATCCTGATTATTTAATTGCCGTCCGTAAAAGTTCTCCGTTATGTTTAGGCGTTGCGGACAAAGAGATATTTGTCGCTTCAGATGTTACAGCCTTTACCGATAAAACTGACCAAGTGGTATTTCTACCTGATGAATCCTTTGTTCTTATTTCTGGGACAGATTACCATGTATATAATTACTTTGGTGAGCGAATATATCCGCCGGTGCAGAAAAATACCTGCATATGGTTATCAGAGGGGAAATCTGGATATGAGCATTATATGCTTAAAGAGATCTATGAACAAAAACGCGTTATTATTGATACGGTAAATTTTCTGCGGGGAAATACGGCTGCAGTAATGCAACAGCTGAATATTTCGCCTGAAACAGTTCAAGATATTCAAAATATCCATTTTATAGGATGTGGCACCTCGTGGCACGCCGGCCTGATAGGTGAATATTTTATGCAGGAGATCGCTCAGGTTGCGACACAGTCATTTTTAGCATCAGAATTTCGTTATAAAAAATTTTTTTCTTATCCCCGCACCTTAACCATTATTATTTCTCAATCGGGAGAAACGGCTGATTCATTAGAAGCTCTGCGTTTATTAAGTGCTTCAAAGCAGCCTACGGTTGCATTGGCTAATGTTGCATCAAGTTCAATGGTACGAGAAGCCGATGGGTTTTTATTGACACAAGCTGGTCAAGAAATTGCCGTTGCATCAACCAAAGCGTTTACCTCCCAAATTGCAGCATTATATATATTTGCTCACTGGGTGGCGCACAGTAAAGGGCTTATAACAAACAAAGCAATTGCGCGTGCGCATGAAGAACTTTTTGTTGCCGGTGAAATTTTAGAAAATAGTATTGAGCGTTACAAGTTTGACATTGTTGCGCGCATTGCCCCCTATTATGCAAAGTATAAAAATTTTATTTTCTTAGGGCGCCACATTAGCTTTCCCTTTGCGTTAGAGGCAGCTTTAAAACTCAAAGAAATCGCGTATATTTTTGTCGACTGTTACCCAGCGGGTGAGTTAAAACATGGGCCTCTTGCCCTTATTGATGCACAAACGCCTGTGGTACTATTTTCTTGTCTTGATGAGGTCATTTATAAAAAATTATATGGTAATGCACAAGAAGTTAAGGCACGCTCGGGCCATTTAATTGTCTTTGCATTTGAGCATCAAAAAGATCTTATTGCGTTAGCTGACACCGTTTTTATTTTTCCTAAAGTTAATCCATTGTTGGCGCCTTTAGTAATGACTGGCTTGGTGCAATTTTTTGTCTACCAAATTGCTCTGCTTTTAGAGCGGCCTATTGACCGTCCGCGAAACTTGGCAAAATCGGTTACTGTAGAATAATTATTCATTTTCTCTTTTTTTATATTGACATTTTTGACTGCCTCATGTTATTAACCATCAGAGTATAAATGTCTTCTTTAAAAAAGAAAGAGTGTTATGAAGCGTTACCTGTATGGGGCTGTAACGGCCAGTTTATTGTTGTTCACTACCGTGTCTGCGGAGATATTGTCTTTAGAAAAAGTGGTGGATATCGTTACCAAGCTTGATTATATAAAAACAGAAAAGCCAGAGGCTTTTGGTGATAGTCAAATGAATGCTATTATTGACGAGCTGGAGCACTTTTTAAGATCGCATGCATTTCTCAATAGTGATGTACGGTTACTTATTGCGGAAAAAATTACTGAATTTAAAAATCTTTCAGCGAATTATGCCACTAAGGCACCACGCATAGGCGCGCCAGCTGAACAGGCTGTAATAAATGTTGATCCCCGTTACTTTGATGTGCGTGATGAATATCTCCGGAATCTTTTAGTCAGCGGTATTTTAACGGCACAATTATATGGCGATGTTATCGGCTCGATATCTGCAAATACGGTGGCTTTTGTCTGCGGTGTTCCTGCATGCGCTTTGGCAGAGACCTATTCACTTGTTCATGCGGCCACTTCATGTGACATTCAGCATACATTAATATTACGTGATACCACGGGCAGTTTCGCTGCAACTACTATAACTTTGACCGGCAACAGCTTAATTAATTACAGTGCTCTTGGCGGCTGTGATACAGGTGAAGGCTATCTCTGGGCACCAACTAATCAAAATACTATTATTGGTCTAGGCGCAGGAACGGGTGGTGAATATAATGCGGCTTTGGGTTATTATGCACTTGAACAAAACACAACGGGTAACTTTAATACTGCTGTTGGCTATTCAACACTTCTAGCAAACACGACGGGTAGTTCTAATGCGGCTTTTGGCTATTCGGCACTTAGAGCAAACATAACGGGTAATGATAATACGGCTGTTGGTGGAGGGGTACTTGTAGCAAACACGACGGGTAATGATAATACCGCTGTTGGCTATTCAACACTTCTAGCAAACACGACGGGAAGTTCTAATGCCGCTTTAGGAAAAAATGCTCTTAGTAACATGACAGGAGGTTCACATAATATAGCAGTGGGTGCATTAAGTGGTAATAATTATTACACTTCAGAATCACATAATATTTTAATTGGCTCTGAAGGTGTTACTGGTGATTCACAAGTGATTAGAATAGGTCTTGATGCGACGCCAACATTGAGCACTTTTGTAGCGGGCATTTATAACACGCCTATCTATCCTGGCCAACTTGTTTCAATTGATAGCTTAGGGCAGCTTGGTTATGATTCAACTTCATTAGTAGCAACAGCAACTTCATGCGATATTCCGCATACACTGGTCCTACGTGATACCACCGGTAGCTTTGTCGCAACCACTATTACACTTACCGGCAACAGCTTAATTAATTACAGTGCTCTTGGCGGCTGTGATACAGGTGAAGGCTTTGTGTGGGCACCAACCCTTCAAAACACTATTATTGGTCTAGGTGCTGGTACGAGTAATCTCAATGGTC